>NZ_JAUBOS010000056.1:35616-41254 GCF_036700365.1 Microcoleus sp. w2-18bC1 | reverse complement strand
ACGATCGCAGGTGGTGATGCACGGGTTTTGACCTATTTTACCTGTTAATCTTGCACTTTTTTCTCGATCGCGCGATCGAAAACCCAGACCACGCAATATGCGAGCGATTATTCAGCAAACCCTAATTAAACCACTCCTGACGCAAAAAATAAATGGTTTTATGCGCTATGGGTAAGCCACTATCTGTGCAGTGGACGCCCTCATGAGGACGTTATCAATGCCTGAAACCATTGCTATTATTACATCTTTTTTTCTTCTTCCTTCTTCCTTCTTCCTTCTTCCTTCTTCCTTCTTTCTGACATCCGTTACATCCGTTACATCCCGTACATTACTCGTTGCCGAACTTCCTTCGCCTCTGATTACTCGTTCATATTCTTGTACGTAGCAACAGCCGAAGGCGAACTCCGGTTTAAATAACGGAAGATCCAATACTTAAATACCGTATCCAAAATCACTGGAAAAGTTGCAATGAACAAAAATATGAACTGCCTATTTTCTGGCAGTCCCAAATGCCTCGATAAACCTTCGAGAATTACTTCCCAACCGTGAGGCGAGTGAAATCCGACAAACACATCTGTAAACAAAATAATTACGAAAGCTTTTGCACTGTCGCTGAGACCGTAAATCACATCGTCCATGAAAGACTTTAAAATCTCAATCTCTTTCTTGTTAGTGACGATAATCGAAGCGAAGGCAATCAAGGAAATCAAATCAGCAAAAATATTTTTAATAGCTCCCCCACTTTCAGCGCGGTATTCCTCCGCTATTTCAACTGCTTTTTCGGCAATCTTATTTTCCGTTTCCTCTAAAGAAAGCGAGGGAGCCGTGCCTATTAACCTTTCAAATTTGAGGCGCTGCTCAAATCTCTCCAGTTCTTGGAATGCTTCTTCTTCCAGGTTAACATTTATGAAAAGTGAAGCATTTTCTTGACCTCTCAAATGATCAACGATCGGACCGACTAGAAAGTTTTTTGAAATTTGATTTGTCAACAGCGGAACCAAAATCAAAAGCAAAATAAATCTGAGAGAAATAATTGTTTTGACTTTGGAATTGCGAAAATTCTTGACTACTTCTTTTTCAGCTCCCGGGTCTAAATCTTTAGTGATTCGATTCAAAGTCCCCAAAAGCGATCGCGGTAATAAATTGACTTCTTCATAGTTAGTGTCAACCTCACCATCGTGAATTTGAACAGAATTAGCTGAACCTTTATTTTTGGGGTCAGGTGGAGAACTGCTATTTGTAGATTTTGCCTGCACATTTACCGAACTGACAACCGGAACAATTGCCGTTGATCTACTATTATTAATATACTTGTCGATGACTCCATCAATAAACTCTAGCTTCTCAAATATAAGGGAGGCTCTATCTTTATTGTTGAGATGTAATCCGTGCTGGTAATAATCAGCGCTGCGCCCCGTTTTGGGTTTAGCCCCCACTCGCTCCGGCAGTTCTAAAAAAGAACGGCTAGCATTAAACTCAACCATTCGGGTTTGGATGACCTTGAGGTATTTTTCCAGTTCGGATTTAAAGTAAGACAGTGTGCTTTGTCCGTAATCTCCCGATCGCTCAGAGATTCCTTGGCCGCCAAAATGCTCGTCTTCGATCGCCTTAATTGCTAACGCAGCATCGTAGGCCTGTTCTAGAGCCCTCTCAGGGGTTTCTCGATACCATTGGTGAAGGCTGTAGAGATATTTTACAATCCTGTTCCACGGAGAAGTATTCATAGCTAAAGCTGGTTAGTTGGCTGTAGACATTAGTGATTAAAGTATTCACGGTATGGTAACAAATTTACATAAATTGAGAACGGCCACCGAAGATTCAATTTGGATTGTAGGATCTGCCCGAAGCGGCAAAACCACTCGTTTAGTCGAGCAGTTCTGCATTTGGAGCAAAACTGTCAAGCCTCTTCCTGCAACAGTTTCAGGGCGATCGAGTTCCGGGCGGCGGCGGGCTGGACAAACTGCCCCAGCAATTTTAGTCTTAGCAGCTAACGGAGACAACCGGCTAGAATTGGCCGATCGCATCGCCGTCGCTACCGAAGGAAAATATACCTTTCACTCGACAACGCCCTTCGGTTTTTTTGAGCAGGAGGCATTGTTATTTTGGCCCCTGCTAGTTCAGTCGCTGGATTTGAGGGCTCAATTTCCCTTGCGACTGCAACCTGAAACAGAACTGGAACTTGCCGCGAGACTCTGGCGTCGCGAATTAGACGAAGGGATTTTGCAAAAAACAGGGGTAAGTCCAAACCGAATGGTGCGTCGAACACTAGACTTATTACAACTTGCTGCTGTCAGCGGTACACCGAGAGAAGAGATTCCTAGCATTCTGGAACAGGGATTTGCTGGTGACGGTGGCTCGATCAACCTGTGGACTAGCATGGGAGAGTTGCTGGAAAGGTGGCGGGAATGGTGCTTGACGCGGGGGCTCCTGACTTACGGGATTGTTTGCGAACTCTACTGGCGCTATTTGTTGCCGGATGTTAGTTACCAGAAGCATTTGGCCTCTAGATACCAAGCTGTGATCGCAGACGATGTTGACGATTATCCGGCGATAAGTCGCCATTTGTTCGATCGAATGCTCGACCAAGGTGCAGCGGGGGCGTTCTCCTACAATCCAGAGGGAGGAGTGCGTTTGGGCTTGGGGGCTGACACGGAATACCTAGCCCGACTCGAAAGCCGCTGTCAAAGCGTGGAAAATTTGGACGCAACAGCAGGTTTAGCCCCAGAGATTGGAGATTTAGCGGTAAGTTTAGCAGTTAATACTGAGGGTTTTTATCCTCTAGGCTTGAGTTTGCCCGGTAAAGTTCGATCGCTCCAAACCACTTCCCGGGCTCAACTGCTGCGAGAAACCGCCGAAATCATCGTCGATGCGGTGAAGTCACAAGCCGTGGAACCGCAGGAAATCGCTGTAATTGCCCCTGGGATGGATGCGATCGCCCGTTACAGTTTAACGGAAATTCTGGCGCGAGATGGTATCGCCGCCGTATCTCTCAACGATCAGCGTCCCCTCTCGACTACCCCAGAGATTCGAGCTTTACTCACTTTGTTAGCCTTAGTTTATCCGGGACTCGGCCGTTTAGTCGATCGAGACGGCACAGCCGAAATGCTGGTAGTGTTGGGCAGCCAGAAACACCGTTCATTGGAAACAGAAGATTCCAACTCGATGTTCAATCTAACATCTCAAATTCACCATCAAAAATCGATCGACCAAGTGAGAGCAGGTTTAATCGCCGATCACTGTTTTTGTCCAGATATCGATCGACCTCAACTGCTGCCAATTACAGCTTTTCCCCGGTGGGACAGACTGGGACACCGAGCAGCCAGGGCCTACGAGCACATTGTCGAGTGGATCGAACAACAGCGATCGCAACAGCAGGAGCGGCTGTTGCCGAGCCCAATTGCCCTGCTCGATCGAGCCATCCAGAAATTTCTCATGAACGACAGATACCTCCCCTACGATCGGCTAGCAGCCCTGCGAGAGTTAATGGAAACCGCCACCCACTACTGGGAAATCAACGGGCGAATGCAGCGCGTAGAACCAACAAATGGCGGCGACTCAGAAACGATCGCCCGGTTCATCCAGTTGTTGCGCCAAGGAACAGTCACCGCCAACCCCTTTCCAGTGCGTCCAGAAGGCCCAGCAGCTAGAGCCGTCACCCTCGCCAACATCTTCCAATACCGCAGCAGCCGCCGCGCCCACAAATGGCACTTTTGGCTGGATGCAGGCTCGCCCCTGTGGCTGAGCGGCGGTGCGGCGACATTGTTTGGCGCTCCCTTATTTTTGCGATCGCAACAGGGGCGTCCCTGGGAAACCGAAGAGGAAACGGCGGCCGACCAACAGCGACTGCGGCGAATTCTGCTAGATTTGTTAAGTCGCTGTTCCCTGCTTTACCTTTGCCACAGCGAACTATCCGTCAGTGGACAAGAACAAACCGGGCCGCTTCTGCCCCTAATTAACAGCTCTGTTTCTTGTCAGCAGTCAGCATAACCTTCGCTTCTGCAGGCAAAAGGCAAATCTGTATTCAGCATTCGACATTCGGAAAGAAAAAATTATGACGGCGAAAATTTTTATTTTTTCTGATTCTGGATAAATACACCGGGCTCACTCCAAGCGCGACTTCTAGGTTCTCTCGAACTGGCGCGATATTAAAGTATACCCAACATAGGCATCAAAACGTGCAATCATTAATATTTTGAGATCAAAAGATGCCCGGCTTAAAAAATATCTATAGCCGTGGCAGTTTTGATTTAGTATGTTAGAAATGATGGGGTTATTAATCAATTTTAAGCCAGATTGGTGGCAACAAACTGATACTAATCAGTTCTTAAAGTAAATCGGGATCGTCGTTTAAAGGAGCCAAAATAATGCCAAGTGCAGTGCCATTAGTAATTATACCACCTCCAACACCAGAACCAGAGACGCCAGAACCAGAGACGCCAGAACCAGAGACGCCAGAACCAGAGACGCCAACACCAACTCCGACTCCGACTCCAACACCTCCAACACCTCCCTCCGGGGACGACACAATTGGCGACATAGACGACACAGGGGGCGGAGGCCAAGGTACCTCGCCCGGAATCATCGGCGGCGTAGTCCGCGGCACAGAAAGCAACGACTCCTTAGCTGGCAGTCCCGGCCCAGACGTGATTTCCGGGCTGCAAGGCAACGACACCTTGCAAGGAGTCGGAGGCGACGATTTACTATTTGGCAACGACGATGACGACGTGCTGTTCGGCAATGAGGGCAACGACGTTCTTGATGGCGGTTCAGGACTCGATACCCTGTACGGAGGCAAAGATAACGACTCCCTCGATGGGGGAAATAACCCTGACCTGCTGTATGGCAATGACGCCAACGACACGGTAATCGGAGGCGAAGGCAGAGACACGGCTTACGGCGGCAAAGGCAGCGACAGCTTGCGTGGCGGTTCTGGCGACGATAGCTTTTTGGGCGATCGAGGCGACGACATTCTGTGGGGCGACCAAGGCAACGACTCGCTCTTCGGTGGTGACGGCGAAGACTTGCTATTTGGCAACGAAGGAGGCGACTGGCTCTACGGAAACGCCGGCGGGGACACAATTTTTGCCGGCGACGGCGATGACATAGTATTCGGCGGTGACGGCGACGACATCGTGGACGCCGGTGCTGGCAACGACGTTATTTGGGGCGAAGCAGGCAAAGACGTAGTGGCAGGAGGCGAAGGCAGAGATGTCTTCGTCATCGGTGCATTCAGTTCCCCCAGCGGCAGCAGCGACGGCACTAACGCGGCATTTATCACCACAGGCGGCCCCGATCTCGCTGATGCCGACATTTTCACAGACTTTCGCCAAGGCGAAGATTTAATCGGGTTAAGTGGCGACCTCAAGTTTGAAGATTTGGTAATCTTCCAAAGCACCGAGACCAAAGCCGGCAGTACGATTATTCGCAACGGTGTCAGCGGCGACTTTTTAGCAGTATTGCCCGGAGTAGACAGCAGAACCCTAGGGCGAAGCTCATTTGTAATTGCCCCCACAGTTCCCGGCAGCGCAACTCCGCTTCCCCTACCGACACCGACAACCAGTCCGACACCGACAACCAGTCCGACACCGACAACCAGTCCGACACCGACAACCAGTCCGACACCGACAACCAGTCCGAC
>NZ_JAUBOS010000056.1:33316-35606 GCF_036700365.1 Microcoleus sp. w2-18bC1 | reverse complement strand
CCGACACCGACAACCAGTCCGACACCGACAACCAGTCCGACACCGACAACCAGTCCGACACCGACAACCAGTCCGACACCAGACGAGCCGGTGCCGACGTTCCCGACGCCGAATTTGCCGACGCCGACAGGAAGTCCGACGCCGACAGGAAGTCCGACGCCGACGTTCCCGACGCCCATCTTTAACCAACCTCCAAGAGCAGTTAACGACAACTTCACCACGGTTGCGGGTCAAGAACTCAGTTTCAACGTTCTGTTGAACGACACTGACCAGGAACAAAGCGCTCTGACTGTCACGACTTTTGCTCCAGCAAGCAAAGGAAGCCTGGTTCCCGTGGGCGGCGGCGTATTCAAATACACCCCGAATCCGGGCTTCTCGGGTACTGACAGCTTCAGCTACTCGATCTCAGACGGCAGCGGCGGCACAAGTAAGGCGGTAGTAACCATCAACGTCAGTAGCCCCCCGCAGCTAATAATTAACGACGGTGTGGTGGTTGCCAAAAGTAATCCTACCCAGACAATTACTGCCGCCGATTTGTTAATCACAGATCCCGACAACAGCCCCTTGGAAATCGTTTACACGATTACTAAAGCCCCCGATGCTACCAGAGGTTTTGTCCAAAGGGGTAGCACCTTTCTCAACGTGGGCGGCAAATTCACGCAAGACGATATCAACAACAACATCGTCAAATACAACTTGCTGGCAGCAGGTGGCAGCGACACTTTCACGTTTACAGCCTCCGACGGGTCTGCAACTATCGGGCCGGCATCCTTCAGCATTACGGTGGTAGATAATATTGTCGATCGCAGCGCACTCCCGGCCAGCAGCTTTACAGGCAGCAACCTCAGCGACTTCATCCTCGGCGGGGCCGGCGACGATACCCTCTCTGGGGGCGACGGCAACGACATCATCGATGGCAGTGGCGGCAACGACCTCGAATTCGGTGAAGCAGGCAACGACTCGGTGGTGGGTGCGATCGGCAACGACACCCTTGACGGCGGACTGGGCAACGATACTGTTGACGGCCAAGACGGCATAGACTCGCTGATCGGCGGACTGGGCAACGACCTGATGTTCGGTGGCAATGACAATGACATCCTAGGCGGCGGTGACAACAACGACACCATTGACGGCGGAACAGGCAATGACTCGATATTGGGAGAATCCGGCGAGGACTCGATACTTGGTGGCGCCGGGATTGACACCTTACTTGGTGGCATTGGCGACGACTCCCTCGACGGCGGTGCCGGCGACGACATCCTAGACGGTGGATTGGGCAGAAACTTGCTCGACGGCGGTATCAATAACGATTCCATCTTGGGCGGCGACAACGATGACACGATGTTGGGTGGAGAAGGCAACGACACGGGACTAGGAGGTTCCGGCAATGACTACGTGTTGGGCGAGGCCGGCAGCGACTCCCTCGACGGCCAAGCGGGCGACGACACTCTCGACGGCGGTGCCGGCAGTGACTGTCTCAGCGGCGCCTTCGGCAATGACTTGGTATTGGGCGGCGATGACAACGACTCGCTTTCCGGTGGTGCAGGCAATGACATTTTGGGCGGTGGCAACGGTTCTGACTTGCTCACGGGCGATGCTGGCAATGACTTCTTCTACTATGAAACTCCCAGCGAAGGCGTGGACGTGATTGCTGACTTTAACGCTAACGGCAGCGAGACCGACAGATTTTTGTTCAGGTCGTCAAATTTCGCAGGTTTAACCAATTCAGGAACTACTCTCGATTTCACCAGTTTTATCGTCAGGAATATCGGGTCTAGCGGCGACGACATCAGCAAGCAATCAGTCATTTTGTTTGAATCTAAATTTGATAACGCTCAAGCCATAAATGCAGTGTTGAAGAATCAAAAGGGTTCGAGCAAAACGGGAGCTTTCTTCGTGTACCTGAACAATACTTTTAACAAGTACGTTCTCGGCTTCGACCCGAATGTGGCAGATGACAGTCTCCCAGCTTTCGATTTGGCAGTGTTGAATTCTATTCCTACAGTGCCGGGAGCGCTCAGCACCGTCATTACTGCATCTGACTTTAAGTTTATTTAGTAGTTTTTGAGTAGCGTCGCAAGGAGTCGGAACAATGCCAAGTGCAGTACCACTAATTTTTCTCGAAGGGCGGCTACCCGATGAGAACGCGGATAGTTTGGATAGTGGCACGGTGCCGCAGCCTACGCCGTCGTCGGGGACGGAGCCGATGATGACGGGGACGGAGCCGATGATGACGGGGACGGAGCCGATGATGACGGGGACGGAGCCGATGATGACGGGGACGGAGCCG
>NZ_JAUBOS010000056.1:32075-33306 GCF_036700365.1 Microcoleus sp. w2-18bC1 | reverse complement strand
CGGGGACGGAGCCGATGATGACGGGGACGGAGCCGATGATGACGGGGACGGAGCCGATGATGACGGGGACGGAGCCGATGATGATGGGGACGGGCCCGGACATTTCAATCACCCCGGTGCCGCGGCCACCTCTGACAGTTCCCACGCCTCCCCCAGAGCCACTTTTTGTCGATGGCTTAGTTGTCGCAAATGAGGGCAGTAATTATTTAATCGGCAGTTTGTTCAATGACACGATTGCCGGGGGTGCCGGCGACGACACACTTTTGAGTCGAGACGGGGACGATCTACTCAGGGGCGAAGACGGTAACGATTCTCTCAACGGTGGCGCTGGTAAAGATATCGTTGAGGGCGGGCGCGGTAATGACACGGCGCGGGGCGGCAAAGGCGATGACTTGGTTTCTGGCGACGAGGGCGGTGACGTAGCTTTTGGCGACCAGGGCAACGATATTGTCTTGGGTGCTGAAGGCAACGACTCGCTGTACGGCGGTAAAGGCAATGACTGTCTGCGCGGTGGTGGGGAGGACGACCTGATTTTGGGCGACAAGGGCAGTGACACTGTTTTTGGCGACACGGGTAATGACTGCCTGATCGGCGCTGCGGGCAATGATATTTTGTTGGGCCAGGAGGGCGGGGATGTCATCACCGGCGGTGTTGGTAACGATACTGGTGATGGCGGCGAGGGTGATGACCTGATCTTCGGGGGCGACGGCAATGATTCTTTGTCTGGAGATGCTGGGGATGATATTCTTTCGGGCGATCGCGGCTCGGATACTCTGACAGGAGGCGACGGATCGGATATCTTTGTTCTCGGTAGGGTGGGTACGTCGCCTGGTAGCAACGGGTTTCTCACTACTGGCGGCCGCGAAGTCGGCGATGCTGATGTAATTAGAGATTTTAATGCGGGAGATTCGATCGGTCTGGCTGGAGGTCTGAACTTTACAGAGTTAGAAATTTTCCAGGGCCAAGGCTCGAATTCTAGCAACACGATTATTAGGGACAGGCGAACTGGGGAATTTTTGGCGGTGTTGATTGATGTTCGATCGACCTCGCTAGATGAATCTCGATTCACTACAGCTCAAATACCGCGCGTAAACGACAATCCCTTCACCATTGAGGGGACAACAACTAGCCCCACAACGGGGACAACAACGAATCCCACAACGGGGACAACAACTAACCCCACAACGGGGACAACAACTAACCCCACAACGGGGACAACAACTAACCCCAC
>NZ_JAUBOS010000056.1:0-32065 GCF_036700365.1 Microcoleus sp. w2-18bC1 | reverse complement strand
CCCACAACGGGGACAACAACTAACCCCACAACGGGGACAACAACTAACCCCACAACGGGGACAACAACTAACCCCACAACTCCAACACCAGCGACCACAACTCCAACACCAGCGACCACAACTCCAACACCAGCAGGCACAACAACGAACCCCACAACGGGTACAACAACTAACCCCACAACGGGGACAACAACTAACCCCATAACAGGCACAACAACTAACCCCACAACGGATCCATTGCCGGTACAGGTTCCGGGTACGAGTCCGAGTCCGAGTCCGAGTCCGACTGCGGGCGGGACAACTCCGAGTCCGAGTCCTTCCATCGTCCCGACTCCCACTGCGGCGCCCCCAACTCCTCCGCCTTTGGGCGGGGGGCCGACTCCGCCGAGTTTTACATCTCCGACTCCTAACCAGCCGCCGATCGTGGAAGCTGGCAAGACGGTGACTGGTTTGCAGAATTTGCCTCTGTCTCTGAGCATTTCGGCGCCCAGCGACCCCGAGGGCCAGCCGCTGTCGATCGCGGTAGTCGGACTTCCAAATCCTACTTTTGGTCAGGTAATTACGGGTACGAGCCCCCTCACCGTGAACCAAAAGTTAACCGTTCAGGATTTACTTGGGCTGAAATTCCAACCGGGAACAAACGTGATCGGGCAAGCCGGTTCTTTCAGCTACAGCGTAGCTGACGACCAAGGCGGCACGGCAGCAGCGTCAGTGGCGATTAACATCAATTCTTTCGATACCTCCGTAACTGTTCCCACTATCCTGTCGCCGATTGCTGTCGATGACGGCATCGTATTTACCAATACGAATAATTTGCTGCCCACTTTCATCGACGTACTGGCGAACGATTCCAGTCCGCAAAAAGGGACACTCAGCATTATCAATGTCAGCACACCACAACTGGGGGTAGCTGTAAATCTTGTCTCTCAAGTGCAATTCATCCCCGGCAACGTAGCGGGTACAACTGCTTTCACCTACAGCGTCAGCGACGGATTCGGGACAGTTCCGGGCGTAGGTACTGTCACCGTTCAAATCTTGCCTGCTGATAGCGGGCCTAACAATTTAGTTGGGGGTTCTTTGCCGGACAATTTGGACGGTTTGGCGGGCAGCGATACTATTGACGGTCAAGGCGGCAACGATACGATTAACGGCGGTGTGGATAACGACGTACTCGTAGGGGGCCTCGGCGCAGATACCATGACAGGGGGTGGCGGCAACAATCAATTCCGCTATACCAGCCCTGCACAAGGTGGGCCGGCTTTTGATGCGTCTTCTTCGGCGGCGATCGAGGCTGCGATCGCGGCGGGCGGATATGATGTGATTACTGATTTTAGCGGTCTCGGTGTGCCGATCGCCGATCAGTTTAATTTTGCCCCCGGATTTGCCAATCTCAGCGGTAACACCCAAGTTCTGCTGAACGTGCAGACAACGGTTTCTGCAAATATTCTGGGAGGAAGTGCTTTCTTGTTTGCCTACGATTCCGGGGGCAATACTTACATCATTTATGACGGCAATGGCAATAACGTCACCGGCAGTGATTCTCGCATTTTGGCGAAGTTAAATGGTGTAACTGGAGTTTCTGCTCTTTCGGAATTTGACTTGACGTTTATCTAGGAAGATAAGAGGTTTGAAACCACAAATTAACGCAGATTAACGCCGATTTCTTTGGCAGTTTATCTGCGTTAATTTTTGTTCATCTGCGGTGAAAAATTAAATCCGATTATCTTCAGAAAAAAGTCCCAACAAAGGGCCTAGAATAGCGCCGAAAACAAAGCCGCCAGCGTGGGCCCAGTAGGCAACTCCCCCGGATTCCATGCCGACACTTGCCGGGGCATTCAAGGAAGCCAGGCCGCTCAATGCTTGCTGTGCAAACCAAAATCCTAGAAAGAAGAAAGCGGGGACTCTGACAGTGGTAATAAAGATTCCTAATGGCAGCAGTGTGAGAACTTTGGCTTGGGGATATCTGAGAATGTAAGCTCCCATCACGCCTGCGATCGCGCCGCTAGCACCTAGGGACGGAATGGCAGATGCGGAGGAAAAAAACCACTGAGTTAGTGATGCTAAAACGCCGCAAGTAAGGTAAAATATTATAAATTTGACGTGTCCTAAACGGTCTTCTACGTTGTTGCCAAAAATCCACAAAAATAACATATTTCCGGCAATGTGAAGAAAGCCTGCGTGCAGGAATTGGGAGCTAATTAGTGTCGTCCATTCGGGAAATGGCGAAACGGGCAGAGCAACCCGACACATATTGCTTAACTGGCAAGGAACTACGGCCCAAGAGTAGAAAAATTCGGTTAATTGTCGATCGGCCAAACTGAGTTCGTACAAAAATACTAATATGTTTGCCGCAATCAGCCCGTAGGTGACGTAGGGAGTGATAGTAATGGGATTTTCATCGCGTAAGGGAACCACAGCCTTTTTTTCCTCATCAAAATATTGGCAACACAGTAGCGCATTTATAGCCCAGGTGTCTCCTGTCTAAAGGAAGAGGGGACAAGCCAATCGATTTTAGATTTTAGATTTTGGATTTTAGAATTTAAGAATTTAAGAATTTAAGAATTTAAGAATTTAAGAAGGCGACCTCACGGATGTATCCGAGGGCTGGTTAATCGATTTTAGATTTTAGATTTTAGATTTTAGATTTTCGGTCTTAGAATTGAAGAATTGAAGAAAGCGACCTCACGGATGTATCCGGGGGCTGCTTATCGGATACTATATTTTTTATTTATGCACGGATGAATCCGGGGGCTTGTACCGCCCTTGGATGTCGCAAGCTTCCTTCAAACCCGCCGTCTCCCGCTGAAACAAAAATAAAACCTATTGAATAAAACCCTCCACTTTGCAGTTAGTTGAATATCTGCTTTTTAGTGTTGGGTTTTATTTTACCGCAAACGCTATATTCTAGGATGGCAGAGCAAGTTTGTAGTTGCGATATAGGTGCGAGTTTTCACCTTTCAACAAAACTACAAACTTATTGATCCTCTTGCTGATTACATTTTTACAGCGGGGCTAGTTGAAGGTTTAGGCGACTTAATTTCCTGGGAAACTGCACGGGCGCGGAAGAGTTTAGCAATGACTTGTTCACACTTAGACAAATCCGATTCTATCTCTGTCAAAATGGTCGTTGATACCGGATCTGTGAACTTTACCCGCAGGTTGTTGATATCGACAACACCGGTTTGCAAATCACCGAGAGTGCTCCGCAGCAAGAACGTTTCATCGGTTCCTTGCATAGAAGCTTTTAACTTAGCGTACTTGTCAGCAATTTGGGCAGGAATTGAGGGTTTTTCACCGAAATCGTTGAGGCGTTTTTCGAGAGCGATGATGTGGTGCTGTTTGTTTTGAATCATTTCTTTCAAGAGCGATCGCAAATCGCTGTCTTGGGTTTTTTCCGCATAATGTTCAAAGGCTTCGCAAGCATAGCGTTCCCCTGCGAGGGCGGTATTCAAACCTTTAACAATGTCGCCTTGTGTAGAACCTCCCCAACCATTAGCTAATTTCCACCATTCTGCATTTGTGTCAGTTTCTTCTGGCAAACCGACTTCTTTTCCGCCGTAACCGAGCCGAGCCATAATTGCGGTGGTAAATATTGCTAAATCTCCCGGTTGGCGGGAAGTGATCAAGTTGCCGTCAACTACTAAAGCTTCGTTAATGTAGTTGGCTCCGGCATTAATCATGTCTGTTTTAATTGCCAAGAAACCAGTCGCCTTTTTGCCTTTGAGCAAGTCGGCTTCAATCAAAACTTGCGGGCCGTGGCAAACCGCAGCGACGAGTTTTCCTTGCTCAAATGCTTCTCGTACAAACCTTACTGTGTTGGGATTAGTCCGCATTGTATCCGGAGCCATACCGCCGGGAATTATCACTGCATCGAATTCTGCAGGCACTGCTTCTGTGGTAGTTCCGTCAGCTTGCTGGGCAACTTTTCCTTGTTTCCCTGCATACTTTTCGTTTGTCCGCGAACCGAGGACAACTACATCAAAATTTGCTTGTTTTAAGGCGTTGTAAGGAACTAGAAATTCGGAATCTTCAACTCCATTTTCAATGAGTATGGCAACTCGTTTGGTGTTGGTGCCGTTATTCGTTGTCATAATCAACTTTCCTCAGACTATCTTCTCATCTAACGCTAAGTTATTAAGCGAGTTTTTAGCATCTTGCTAAAGTGATAAATTAGTTGGTTTTAAAAGATGTCAGCGTGAGCCTTGAGAGGTATTTTACAGTAATTGTCTCAATGCACATAAGAGGCGCCGTTAATATCGATCGTAGTCCCGGTAGCGTGCGTAGCCAAACCGGATGCTAAAAACGCGATAACATTAGCAACATCTTGAGGAGGAGCGATTTTGCCGATCGGGATATCGCGAATAATATCAGCTTCACCGAACTCCTGAATAAACTGATTAGACATTTCTGTACTGACAAATCCCGGTGCAACTGTAAAAGCCAAAATATTATCAGTCGCAAACCCTCTAGCAATGCTGCGAGTTAAAGCAACAATAGCACCTTTAGAAGCGGCGTAGTGCAGATAATTGGGGTCATCGCCGCGAAAAGCAGCGCGACTTGCTATATTAATAATTGTACCGACCCTGCGAGTTTGAAAATGTAGAAGAGATTCCCGGCACAAATCGGCAACAGCCACTAAATTTACTTGTAGAGTTTGCTGCCAAGCTGAAGACCAAATATCGAACTCGTCCTCTATACCCGCTGACTGCATAATCCCCGCATTATTAACTAAAATATCAATATGGCCCCGCCATTTTAAAGCATCTCGCCACAAAGTCGAGGCAGCCTTTTCCACCCTCAAATCGGCTGCCAATAAATAACAGCGATCGCCCGCAACACTTGCTGCGATCGCTTCAGCTTCTTTCTGACTGCGAAAGTAATGCAAAATCACCTCAGCCCCAGCATTAACCAGAGTCCGCACCGTCACTGCACCAATCCCTTTTGAGCCACCTGTTACTAAAATTACCTTTCCGGTTAAATCAATCATTTGTGTCTCTCTTTTCTCTTTTCTCTTTCTCTGTGACCTCTGCGCCCTCTGCGGTTAATAAAAAAAATAAATCCCCTTCACACACGAAATAGAATTGCTATATGATACAGCACATTCCATCTAAGGTGTATGCCCTTGCCTCCTGCTGAGCGATATCTGCAATAGCCCTCTCCAAGAACTTCCCAATCCTTTCCACGGTTGATTTATATTGGACATATAGCCATTACTGAAAGCACTATAGCTTCTTTCTCCTTAAACTTGATAACTACAGTGGAGTCGGCAGCAGAGGTCGAATTAACTCCATAATTTTGTCAGAATTAAAATTATTGATATAATGAGTTAGTGCCTTGGACAAACCTGCTTGAGATTCGGGAATTTGTACAATTAATTCGTTCATAACTTCGGTATCGAGATAGTAAGCAGCATGATACATTTGTTCTAACCACTGAGGGGACATCCTGGATAGATCTTCTACAGACACCGTTTCAACCAAGAGTTTTTGTGGAGTTTGTCCTACAACTTCGTAGATATATTTTACTCCCAAATATTTAGCGAGTTTGTCAAAGATGTCTCTCTGCTGAAATGGCTTGGTTATAAAGTCGTTACAGCCAGCCATAAGAACTTTCTCTCGCTCTTCTTCAAAAATACTGGCAGTTAAAGCAATAATGACAGTTTCTCGGCTCTGAGGGCGTTCTCTAATATATTTACTAGCTGTGTAGCCATCCACGATCGGCATTCGTATATCCATCAGAATCAGGTGTGGCCGCCAACTCTCCCACAGCGAGAGTGCCTCCGCTCCCTGTTTTGCTTCTCTCACCTCAAAACCAACCGAGGTAAGGATCTCGACTAACAAGCGGCGATTTTCATCTAAATCTTCAACAATAAGAATGCGGTAACTCGGTTGTCCGGGAGCTAAACCAATTACTCTTTGATTAATTGATTCTGGGGGTAAGGATTCTGCTTGAGGTAACTCTACACCAATCTCAAAGGAAAAAGTGCTACCTCGGTTCAAAGTGCTTTTAACCTGAATCTGACCGCCCATGAGTTTGACGAGTTTTTGACTGATGGCTAAACCAAGCCCACTGCCTTGACTCAAATTATTCCCTGCTTGGGCTTGCACAAATACCTTAAATAGGCTATCAATTTCTGTGGGCGCAATTCCTACGCCTGTATCCTCAACTTCAAAACATAGGTGACAGGATGTTTGGTCTCTTTGTGCTGCTCTTACCCGTAGGGTGACGCTTCCTTGGTTGGTAAACTTAATCGCATTACCGAGGAGATTGACCAAGACTTGATATAGTTTTTTCTTGTCGCTACGCACAAATTGAGGAAGGTCGGACTCTAGCTCGAAAATTAGCTGCACTTCTTTAGATTGGACTTTAACTTGGAACATTTCTTCAATAGAAGTCAGCAAACTTGTCAAATCAAAGTCAGAAGGATTGATGGTCATCCGTCCGCTCTCTATTTTGGATAAATCTAAAATATCGTTAATCAAGTCCAATAAATGTCTACCGCTACGATTGACAATCTGTAAACGTTCTTGGAGAGAAGGAGTCAGATTTCTCTCATAGCTCATCAATTGCGTGAATCCCAAAATTGAGTTGAGGGGGGTGCGGAGTTCGTGGCTCATATTGGCGAGGAAGACAGTCTTGGCTTGGTTTGCTTCATTTGCCTGCTGAAATTCCAACTCAGCTTGTTTGCGATCGCTAATGTCAATTAAATATCCCAAAATTTCTACTGGTGTACCTGAATTATCTCGAATTAGCCTAAGCTGACTGAGCATCCAGCGATAAACCCCATCGGAGCGACGAAAACGGTATTCGTGGAAAGAAAAATCATTAACGAATACATTTGCTAAGCCATTAAGCACTGGTTTTACATCATCTAGGTGTAAGTGATTTACCCAAAATTTAGAATCTTCTAAAAACTCCCGGCTTTCGTAGCCCAATATATCTTTGATATTTTCGCTGATGAACGTTGCGCCATAATCGCCAGCAGGTTTACTGCTAAAAATGACAACGGGGCTGTAGTTTAGAAGAAAGTTGAGGCGATTTGTGGTAGCTTGCAAGGCTTGCTCAGCTAGTTTTAGCTCTGTTGCGTCTTCCTGAACTGCAACATATACAGTTCCGTATTCAGGATGCTCAAACCTGGATGTATGAACTCTGCACCAAAAGAGAGTTCCATCTTTCTTTTTATTGTGGACTTCATATTTTGCTTCCCCGGTCTGTTCAATTTGAGTGACGATATCTAGAACGGTTAGATATGGTGTAAAATTTGTATCGACATAATTCAAGACACCAAGGGGTTGACCTGCGAGTTCGCCCTCTGTGTAGCCAAACATAGCGTCAAAGGTAGGATTGGTGTAGACGATCATGAGGTCTGAGGCTTTGATTAAACACACTCCTCCTGCCATGTTATTCATGATAACGCTTTGAAGTTCTAGCGTTTTTTGAGCTTCTTTTCGAGCGGTAATGTCTTGAATCTGAGCAATAAAATGCAGTGGATTTCCCTGTCCATCTTGTACTAGCGAGCCATCAAGAAAAATCCAAATTATATGTCCTTGTTTATGGAAATACCGTTTTTCCATTTGGTATGCTGAAATAGTTCCTGCTAATAGTTTATGTGCATAACTAAGATCCCAGCTTAAATCATCAGGGTGAGTAATGTCTTGGAAAGTTAAGGCTAACAACTCTTCTGAGGAGTAGCCAAGAATCTGACATAAGGCAGGATTGACTTTAATCCAGTGCCCATCAAGTGAAACGAGCGCCATCCCGATAGAGGCATCTTCAAACGCATGGCGAAACTGCTCTTCACTGTTTCGTAAAGCCATCTCAATTTGTTTGCGATCGCTAATATCGCGTAGAATAACAGTAAATACCGTTTCGTCTCCCATTTCCAGCCTAGAAATAGAGGCTTCAGCCGCAAACTGCGTTCCATCTTGACGACGACCCAAAATCTCGCCTCGTTCTCCCATCCTTCGCGCTCTGGTAGAAGAGTGTGCAAATTGTTTGATATGCTGCGGATGTACATTTCTAAACTGTTCTGGCAGCAGTAAATTCAGTGGCTTCCCTAAAATATCCTCAATTTTATAGCCAAACATCTTTTCTGCCCCTTGATTAAACAGGGTAATATGTTGAGTGCGATCGATGGAAATAATTGCATCATTGGCGATTTCTAGAATTCCCGCAAAACGAGCCTGCGATTTGTGTAAAGCATCTGTTCGTTCAGCCACAAGAATTTCTAAATTTTCGTTAAGTTTTTTAATTTCTTTTTCGGCTTGTTGGCGCTTGTAATCTATCTGGTTTAAAGAGCGAGCCGTCCCCAAGATGAGAATTGAGAACGTGACAACCATAACAGTTGAACGCAATGTATAGCCAAAATTAGCGTTATACCAGCCTAAATTTTGTCCCTGAAGAGTGAACCAGTTCAGTGTCACTGGAAAGGTCGTCGCCCAAGGCAGCAACCACCGAACCATTACTCCGCCGACCAGGCGACTACTTACTACTTGCATTAATCCTTCGTTCGGGCGGAGCAATAAAATTCCTCCATAGAGAATGAAAAAGGTGGCGATCGTGTTTACGGGTTGAATCGTCGTAATTGTGGCCAAACGTTCAAGAATGTCGACATGGAATAGGTGTGCAAATAAAGCTAGTAGAGAAATTAAAGTTGCAAGACTACTAAAAATCTGAGCCAACCAAGTAATTCCTTGGGAATTTTGCCCTAACAGTAACAGTGCTAGTCCCATCAGCACAAAATTTAGGGCGGTATTTACTCCCATTCTTCCCGGATAAGGAGTCGCTGAAGACACGAAATCTCGGAAAAGCCACTCATCAATACCCAGGTTCCAACCAAAAATATACTGGCTCAGCGTCAGCATACCGATGATGATTATCAATCCTGCCATCCCTTGAGCGATGCGATCGTGCAGTCGGGTTCTGTGGTATTGCAACAATCTCAAAGACACTCCAGCCAGCAAAAAGCAAATTGCCGTGTTTGCTTTCATGGTCGAAGTCATACCGGGAAAACCACTTTTGAGTAGGGAGATGTCAAATTGCCAACCCAGCAGCACGAAACATCCGATCGCAATGACGAGTAGACTTGCCATTTGAGAAATGCGCTTGTTCATAAATCGGCTGCTTAGGTTGAAATACTCTTCTTCAGATGTTAGGCGAAGCGAAGAAGGGCAACCACGGGCGGAATGCCCCTACCCGAACAATTCAGATTTTGTAAGGCTGCGCCCCATTGCCAGCCCCATATTCCGGGATCGCAGGACTTCTTTGTGGGTAAAGTGACTTTTTTAACCGAATAATTAAACTATACTATTTGTGCATATGTTTATATTCCTCTAGCAGGAAACTAGGGAAATTAGTATGATTGTCGATAGAACTAGCGATAGAGTTAGCGATCAAGCTACAAACTACCGAGGCAATATTTTAATTGTTGACGATCTGCCTGATAACCTGCGTCTTCTCAGGGATACTTTGAGGGAAGAGGGTTATAAAGTTCGCAGTGCTATAACAGGGGCAATGGCGCTCAGAGCCGCCCAATCGCCATCGACGGAGTTGATTTTACTAGACATTAAATTGCCCGATATTGATGGTTATGAAGTTTGCCGACAATTAAAAGCTGACGAGCGCACTGCCGACATTCCAATAATTTTTTTGAGTGCGCTAAATGAAACCTTTAATAAGGTGCAAGGGCTGGCTGCTGGAGGGGTAGATTATATTGCTAAGCCATTTCAAGTTGAAGAAGTATTAGCTCGTGTCGAAACCCACCTAACGATCCGAAGGCTGCAACAAAGACTCCAAAAGCAGAATTTACGTCTGTTAAGAGAAATTGAAGAACGGCAACGTCTCGAAGAGTCTCTCTTTGCCGAAAAGGAATTGGCTCAAGTGACACTGCAATCCATTGGCGATGCGGTAATTACTACTGATGCCCAAGGTAGGGTGAGATATTTCAATCCTATAGCTGAGCGACTGACAGGCTGGAAAACTCATGAGGTTCAAGGAGTTCCTTTCTCTACAGTCTTCCTAATTGTCGATCAAGTAACGCGAGAGCGAGTAGAGAATCCTATAAACAAGGCTCTATTAGAGGAGCGAATTGTGACCTTAGCTAACAATACTATTCTGATTGCCGATGATGGAACCGAGTATCCCATTGCTGACTCGGCAGCACCGATTAGAAACCGCCAAGGTAAAATTATCGGGGCAGTAATCGTCTTTCATGATGTTACTGAATCGCGCTATCTCACCCGTCAACTCTCTTGGGAAGCCAGTCACGATGCCCTGACGGGGTTAATTAACCGTCGCAGATTTGAGCAGCACCTAGTTGAGGCGATCGCCTCTGTTAAAGATAGCAATCAGCAGCACGCTCTCTGTTATTTAGATTTAGATCAGTTCAAAGTCGTTAACGATACCGTAGGTCATATTGCTGGCGATGAGCTACTGCGCCAAATCACGGCACTTATTCAACAGGGAGTCCGTGCTCATGATATGCTGTCTCGCTTGGGAGGTGATGAGTTTGGTATTTTGCTCACTCAATGTTCGCTCTCTCAAGCAACTCAGATTGCGGAAAACCTAAAAAACCTAGTGCATCAGTTTCGGTTTATTTGGAATGGCAAAACCTTTATCATCGGAGTCAGCATTGGAGTTGTTGCTATTGACCAAACCAGCCAAGATTTGAGGGAGCTTCTGGGAGCGGCTGATGCAGCTTGTTATGCCGCCAAAGCCAGAGGCCGCAACTGTGTCCATATTTATAGTCTAGATGATAGCGAACTAATTAAACAACGTGGTGAAAGGCAGTTGATTTCCAAAATCAGCCGAGCGCTGGAAACCAATCGTTTTTGTCTCTACTACCAAAAGATTGTCTCTATTACCTCTAAACCATTAGTAGAGCATTATGAGATTTTGATTAGAATGCTGGACGAAAATGGAAAATTAGTATCTCCAAATGAGTTTATTCCCGCCGCCGAGCGTTACGGGTTGATAACTGAGATCGATTGTTGGGTAATCGAAAATTTTTTCTCTAATTATCACAAATTGCCGGAAAAAAATGTTTTTAGTCAAGGCTTGTATACGATAAATCTCTCTGGGGCTAGCATTAGTAATAATCAGTTTTTGAGGTTTTTAATCGAGCAATTTTCTCGCTACAAAGTCCCACCACAAACCATTGGTTTTGAAATCACGGAAACCGCAGCGATCGCAAACTTTGAGCAAGCCAGATATTTCATGAACGAACTCAAAAAGATTGGCTGTTGCTTTGCTTTAGATGATTTTGGCAGTGGGTTGAGTTCCTTTGCGTATCTGATAAATTTACCAGTTGATTATCTAAAAATTGATGGTGCTTTTGTCAAGAATATTAGTCATAATTTGATTTCTCAAGCGCTGGTTGAAGGCTTTAATCGTATTGCCCATGCGATGAATCTTGAAACTATAGCTGAGTTTGTCGAAGACGAGACTATCTTAGAAAAATTGCGGGAGATTGGAGTAGATTATGCTCAGGGTTATGGGATCGCCCGCCCTGTTCCTATTAACTTTAATCCCTAGCGATCGCACGCTCGCCAGCGGGCCCATTGCCTCACGCCTGCGCCCTATCTGGAGGCCTCCAAGAGTCGATCGCCCGCTGCTACAAGTCTAGCTCAATTTACTGTGTCACATTTAGATCGAATGTGCTGTAATTGTAAAGGATTGAGTATTCTATTGGAAATAAACCGGAAAATTTGCCATGAAAGCAGTTGCGTTCGATCGCTACGGTTCAGCCGAGGAATTGCAGTACCGAGAATTGGAAAAGCCGATCGCCCAATCCAACGAATTGTTAGTGCGAGTTCGCGCTAGCAGCGTCAATCCTGTAGACTGGAAAATCCGGAAAGGACACCTGCAACTATTAACAGGATTTAACTTTCCTCGAATAGTGGGTTCTGACATCTCTGGAGTTGTCGTGGAAGTCGGCCGAGAAGTCACCAAATTTCAACCCGGAGATGAAGTTTATACTTTCTTAAATCCCATCAATGGGGGTGCTTGCGCCGAATACGCGGTCGTGCCAGAATCGGATGCAGCAATTAAACCAAAAAACATCACTCATGCAGAAGCAGCAGGAGTACCGATCGCAGGTTTAACTGCTTTGCAATCGCTCAGGGATTTGGGTGAAATTCAAGCAGGAAAAAAGGTATTGATTAACGGTGCTTCCGGCGGAGTCGGCACTTTTGCCGTGCAAGTTGCGAAAGCAATGAACGCGGAAGTAACGGGAGTTTGCAGTGCTAAAAATAGAGAATTTGTCAAGAGTTTGGGAGCGGATTTTGTTCTGGATTACGCAGAAATTGACTTTACTCAACAACCCGAAAAATATGATATAATTTTGGATGCTGTCGGGACAAGAACATTTGCTGAATGCGAAAATGTGCTGCTGCCGGAGGGAGTTTATATCTCGACTTTGCCGAGTTTCGACAACCTCGCACCGATGTTAACGAGCTGGTTGATATCGGGCAAAAAAGCTAAATTTATTTTAGCCAATGCCAACCCCAGCGATTTAGGCGCTTTGCGGGAATTAATAGAATCCGAGAAAGTTGAGCCGATTGTCGATCGCACTTACAGCTTACAAGAAGTAGCAGCAGCCCACGCTTACAGCGAAACGGGCCGCGCTGTCGGCAAAATTGCGATCGGGATTGAATAATGAAGGCAATACACGGATTTTGATACCCCTACACGGATTAATTATCGATCGTTCCTTCTGCTGCTGAAGTCAGAATAAAGGATGAAGAAGGAAGTCGGAGCAATTATGAAATAACTATTCTCAATTTCCAATTTCCAATTAATTACCAATTTCCAATTACCCATTCCCTCTTCTCAATTACCCCTTACCAATTACCCATTCCCTATGACTGCTCCCTCAAACTTGGAGACATCCGAACAAGGTTCCGACAACAACCTCGAAGCAATTAGCCCGGAAAATAGCATTGCACCAATCGCCGGCGGTGCGATGGGTTCTCGCAACTTAGAAAACGAATTTCTCGACGAACTTCCCGACGAAGTTGAGATGTCTTTGTTCGACCATTTAGAAGAATTGCGACAGCGACTTTTCTACTCGCTAATTGCAGTAGCAATCGCTGTAATCGGTTGCTTTTTCACAGTTAAACCCATCGTGCAACTGCTAGAAGTACCGGCCGGACCCGTCAAGTTTCTGCAACTAGCTCCCGGCGAGTATTTCTTTGTTTCTATCGAAGTAGCCGGATACAGCGGTTTGCTCCTCGCCAGTCCGTTTATTTTTTACCAGATAGCGCTGTTTGTTCTCCCCGGCTTGACTCGGAAAGAACGCAGGTTGCTGGGGCCTGTGTTTTTCGGTTCGAGTTTCCTCTTTTTGGGCGGGTTAGTCTTTGCTTACATCGCTCTAATTCCGGCGGCGCTCAACTTCTTTGTTACCTATGGAGCGGATGTTGTAGAGCAGTTGTGGTCGATCGACAAATACTTTAAATTTGTGCTCCTGTTAATGTTCAGCACTGGCTTAGCTTTTCAAATCCCGATTGTCCAAGTATTGCTCGGAGTTTTGGGCATAGTTTCTTCCAACCAAATGCTATCCGGCTGGCGGTATGTAGTCTTGGGAGCGGCAGTTTTGGGAGCGGTGTTAACGCCTTCTACTGACCCTTTAACGCAAAGTCTTTTAGGAGGTGCGGTGCTGAGCTTGTATTTTGGCGGGGTTGGTTTGGTAAAGCTTTTAGGACGGTGATTTCTTAATGATGTAAAATAAACACTATCGAGTTATAAATTCTTGAAAAAATGCGAGAACTTTACCCGCCTAGACAACCTTATAACGAAGGAGAACTCAAAGTTTCTGACCTCCCTACCATTCATTTTGAAGAGTCTGGCAACCCAGAGGGAAAACCTATTGTATTGCTACACGGGGGACCAGGAGGTGGATGTCCGCCTTTTTATCGACAATATTTTGACCCGGAAAAATGGCGTTTGGTGATGTTTGACCAACGCGGATGCGGTCAAAGTAAACCTCATGCAGAATTGCAAGAAAATACCACTTGGGATTTAGTCAACGATATTGAGAAACTTCGAGAATATTTAAATATTCATCAATGGGTTGTTTTTGGTGGTAGTTGGGGAAGCACTCTATCTTTAGCTTACAGTCAAACCCATCCCGACCGTTGCAAGGGTTTAATCTTGCGGGGCATTTTTATGTTGAGACAAAAAGAAATTCGCTGGTTTTATCAAGAAGGAGCAAGTTATATTTTCCCGGATGCTTGGGAGGAATATGTTAAACCTATCCCCATAAATGAAAGGGATGATCTGCTAACAGCTTATTACCAACGCTTGACGAGTCCAGATGCTCAGATTAGATTAGAAGCGGCTCGTGCTTGGTCAATTTGGGAAGGGAGTACGAGTAGATTATTTCCAGATTTAGATTTAAAGCAAAGCTTTGGAATTGATGCTTTCGCGGAGGCGTTTGCCAGAATTGAGTGCCATTATTTTATCAATAAGGGATTTATAGATCCGGAAGATAAATTGCTTTTAAATATCGATCGCATCCGCAAGATTCCGGCGGTTATCGTTCAGGGAAGATATGATGTTGTTTGTCCGATGATGTCGGCTTGGGAACTGCATCGTGCTTGGCCTGAAGCTGATTTCATTGTAGTTGCCGATGCCGGACATTCGATGAGCGAACCGGGAATTCGCACCTGTTTAATGGAGGCAACAGATAAGTTCGCAGACTGGTAGTCATCTAAATTGCTAATGGTTAATTGCTAATTTTAAATTATTCCTATAAATATTTTCCGCGTGATAGTAATTTATTGCTGAGTATTGGGTGATCGCTCAATTTTAAGGTTGATAAAAAATATAGAGACGCGATCGCCCGCGCCTCTATAATTACTAAAAGTTAAAATTCCACACCAAAGTTTTGTCAAAACTTTGACTACATTCGGAACTGTTCTACTTCGGGAGTGTAGCCGATCGGCAAAATGTAATCCAGATTCTCGTGGGGACGAGCAATTATGTGATACGATAGCAACTTTCCGCCATCGACCTTTTTAACTGATTCAATTCCAGCAGCAACGGCTGCTTGCACTTCAGAAACATCTCCTCGCACTATAATTGTCCAGTAGGCGCGGGTTATTTTCTCATAGCGAACTAAAGTAACACGGGCTGCTTTCACCATTGAGTCCGCAACTTCTACTGCAGCGGGAAATCCTAAGACTTCAACCATTCCCAGTGCAACACCCATTACAACATTCTCCTAAATTTCACAAGATATCTGACACTCATTGTATGTGAAATTGTTGACAGAAATTGCTTCGGATGATTTTGGTAAGCTAGAAGTCCGATCGCCCAAAATTTAAAAAGCCCCTAAAAAGCCCCAGAAACTGTTGCGGTATTTAAATCCCACAGTTGCGGGCGCGCAGCAAAGCCCGCCACACAAGACTTTGAATCAAAACAACTGTGCAAATTAGATGCGCCACAGCTTAGTTTCTCACCAGCAGGAAGTCGTATGACAAGCTCGCCGATCGATTTTCGGGACTTTGGGCTCAACTAATCCAGCCGCGGCGCGACACAAAACTTTAGGGAACTCCCCCAGATCCCGGCTGTAGAGTCAATCTAAAATCTAAAATCTAAAATCTAAAATCGACTGAGTGATTCAAAACTCGTCTAGCAACCACTCGGAGGCTCTTTCACCCAAATCTAGAGGAACGCTGACAGCTTTGCCCAAACGCGGGCGATCGCGAGTAGTTACGATGTATTCTCTCACCTGTTCAGTGCTTCCCCAGCCGTTGAGGTAATTGGCCACCGCATCCAAATGCTCGAAATAATCAGCCTCCGTCATCGGAAAAGATGCCTGTTCTAGATATTTCCACATAACTTGTACAAAAATCTTGCCCCGCGTTCGCCGCAATCTGATATCGTAAGACTTTCCCCATTTTTCTAGCAGTAGCTGGTGTAAATCCTGGCCCGTCATGGTTGCTCCTGAGTTAATCCATTAAACAATAAAAGACAAAGTTCAAAAAATGTAATAATACTCTAATAAAGGCTGGAAGGCGCATTCTTAAAAGGAATTTTCGCGGCCTAAAATTTGTGCGAGCAGATTAACGGCAATTATCCTCCTTTCTCTGCACGTACAAGTTCGCTAACAGCTAACAAACAAACGTAACTTAAAACCGTAAAGGCAGGTCATGGCTCAATCTTCTGCTGGAAATCCCGATGTCCCCGATATGGGGCGTCGCCAATTTATGAATTTGCTGACGTTCGGTACAGTCACAGGTGTGGCACTGGGCGCACTCTATCCCGTTGTCCAATATTTTGTTCCTCCGTCGAGTGGGGCAGTTGGGGGCGGAGTGACAGCTAAAGATGCTTTGGGTAACGACATCATCGTTAGCGAATATTTGGCTTCGCACCCTGCGGGCGATCGCAGCTTAGCCCAAGGTCTCAAAGGCGACCCCACCTATGTTGTGGTCAAAGAAGACCAATCTATAGCCGACTACGGTATCAATGCAGTCTGCACTCACTTGGGTTGCGTCGTGCCTTGGAATGTTAGCGAAAACAAGTTTATCTGTCCTTGCCACGGTTCTCAATACAATAATGAGGGCAAAGTGGTGCGCGGCCCCGCGCCTTTGTCTCTGGCCCTGGCCCACGCCACTGTCGCAGATGACAAGATCGCTTTTACAACTTGGACAGAAACAGATTTCCGCACCGGCGAAGCACCTTGGTGGTCTTAAACTATTTTGGATTTTAGATTTGAGATTTTAGATATGGGGTGAATGGTGAAAACCACAGATAATTGCATCCCTAAAGCAGTCTAATAATCCAAAGTCCAAAGTCCAAAATCCAAAATCCAAAATCCAAAATCCAAAATTGTCTGACCTTTGAGATTGAATACTCTAATGCCACAAACTAATTTATCTGCGATATTTCGCCGCAGTGCCAGGACGATCGCGAAAACAGCCTTAATTGCGATCGTAGCCGCAGGATTTTTCCTTACCAGCGACATCGCACTTCCCCAAGCAGCATTTGCTTACCCTTTCTGGGCTCAGCAAACAGCACCCGCTACTCCCCGCGAAGCAACAGGCCGCATTGTTTGCGCTAACTGTCACCTCGGTGCAAAAGTGACTGAAGTTGAAGTGCCGCAATCGGTTTTGCCTGACACAGTGTTTGAAGCTATTGTCAAGATTCCCTACGATACTAGCGTGCAACAAGTTGTCGGCGACGGCAGCAAAGGTGGCTTGAATGTCGGCGCAGTTGTGATGTTGCCCGAAGGTTTCAAGATTGCTCCCGCTGACAGAATTCCCGAAGAAATGAAGGAAAAAGTCGGCGATCTTTACTTCCAACCTTACAGCGAAACCCAAGAAAATATTCTTTTAGTGGGCCCGGTGCCGGGAGAACAGTACAAAGAATTGGTATTCCCAGTTTTGTCGCCGAATCCAGAAACTGACAAGTCGGTTCACTACGGCAAATACCAAATTTATGTTGGCGGCAACCGCGGTCGCGGTCAGGTTTATCCTACTGGCGAAAAGAGCAATAATACTGTTTACAATGCTTCGGTAGCTGGCAGCATTTCTAAGATTGCTCAACCGGAAGCTGGCGGTTATGAAGTGACAATTCAACCTGCTGAAGGTGCAGCCGTTGTTGATACGATTCCCGCAGGCCCAGAACTGATTGTTACTGAAGGACAAACAGTTGCAGCAGGTGAACTTTTGACGAACAATCCTAATGTGGGTGGCTTCGGTCAAAAAGACGTGGAGATTGTGCTGCAAAGTGCAGGTCGAGTTAAAGGATTGATGGCTTTCGTGGCTATAACCATGCTGGCTCAAATCATGCTGGTTCTCAAGAAGAAACAGGTCGAAAAAGTTCAAGCTGCTGAAATGAATTTCTAAACGCGGCTGTAATTAGTTGGGTAAGGTACTATGTGTGCACCCAACTATTAGGTAAGTAGGGCGGGTATTCCCCGCCTTATTCTTTGATAAATAACAAGTAAAATAATGTTAATTGATGAGAAGATAGTTGAAGTAGGCCCGCTGCAATGGTTTTATCGGGAAACAAATCCGGTTAACGAAACTGGTAAACCGCCCGTACTGCTGCTGCACGGTTTGCCGTCTCAGAGTTTTACCTGGACTGTAATGATGCCGGATTTGGCTGCACAGGGATTTAGATCGATCGCCCCAGATTGGGTGGGCTACGGGCGATCGACAAAACCAGACAAGCGCGACTTTGCCTACACTCCCGATGCTTTTGTTGACGCCCTTGCTGGCTTTATTCAAGCTATAGAATTAGACCGATTTTACCTCGTTGTCCAAGGATTTTTAGCTTCAGCCGGCATTCAATACGCTTTACGCAATCCCGATAAAATTGAGCGTCTAGCCATCATAAATACACCAGTTTCAGCAGATATAAAATTGCCTTGGAAAATGCAGCAGTTGGGGCTGCCTTTTATTGGCGACATGATGACGCAAGACCCGCTTTTGGTTGACAGAACTCTCGAAGGTGGCAGCCGCCAGACAATATCAGACAAGGATTTAGATGTTTACCGCCGCCCGTTTTTGAAGAGTTCGGATGCAGGTCGATCGCTGATGAATACAGTCCGCAATATTCAATTGCCGCAGTCAATGGCCGAAATTGAATCCGGCTTGAAAGGATGGACTCGACCAACTTTATTTGTATGGGGTTTGACAGATCCTTGGCTGAGTGTTGAACCTGTTCAAAAGCTAGTCGGTTCCCTGCAAAATGCAGAGTTAGTCACACTGGAACAAGCGGGGCATTATCCTCAAGAACATTGGTCAGAAAAAGTTGGCGATGCTGTGATAACTTTTCTGCGCCGCCAGGAGGTAAAATAATACTTTGTACATAACTCTCGGTGCTAGGCAGTGAACCAGCTCCTCGCCGAGCTGCATTTCCAGGCAGAGCCTGAGAACGAGAAATCTAAAATCTAAAATCTTAAATCAATATGACTCGTCCCCGTTCAATTTTTGCCTTGATGATGGCGTTTTTGATGGCATTTCTGGTTAGTTGTAGCAGTGTGGAAGCAAAAGTTCCAACGACTTACACAGCAGCTCAGACCCAGCAAATTCAGCGCTATGTTCCTACTCTGACAGAGTTCCGATCGCGCATGGATAAACTGGGAAACCTAATTCAAAAACGGAATTGGATTGATACCAGAACTTACATTCACGGGCCTCTAGGCGACTTGCGGAATGTAATGAAAACCGTTTCTGCGAGTTTGTTGCCTAGTTCTCAACAACAAGCTGTTGATTTAACTAAGAGTTTGTTTACCAATTTGGTTAACATTGATCTGGCTGCTAAAGAGCTTGACTATGCAAAAGTCACGGCCAGCTATCAAAAAGCTGTCAATGATTTTGATACTTTCTTGCAGCTAATTCCTAAAGCTTAATTAGCTTTAACTCACATCTGGCATCCAGGACAGGCAAGATGCCTGTTCCACAAAGAAAGAATCAGTTTTCTTGTGGGGCGTATCATTGTCAAAAACAGGCAAGATGCCTGTTCCACAAAGAAAGAATTAGTTTTCTTGTGGGGCGGGCATCTTGCCCGTCCAAAAAAGGTTTATATGGACAAAACCTAGGAAACTGTTAATCTAAAATCTAAAATCTAAAATCTAAAATTGAATGGTTCGTGTTGCAATTATTGGTTGTGGTATTGTTGGGGCTTCGATCGCCTTTGAACTAAGTCAATTTCCCGAACTGCAAGTTACTGTGTTCGACAAACAGCCGCCGGCACAAGGTTCTACTGGCGCTGCACTCGGTGTCTTGATGGGAGTTATCAGCCACAAAACTAAGGGCAGAAATTGGCAGTTGAGGGAAACCAGCCTTCAGCGCTACGAAACTTTGATTCCTGAATTGGAAGCAGTTACGGGGCGAAAAATTCCTTTTAACAAAGAAGGAATTTTAATGCTTTGTTCGGAGGGAGAGGATTTAAGTAAGTGGGAAAAATTGATAGCCACTCGCGAGTCTCAAGGTTGGCAATTGGGACTTTGGGATCGGGAACGAGTGCGATCTCGCTGCCCTCATCTCTCTTTAAACGATCAGATTATTGCTGCGATTTATTCCCCTCAAGATCGGCAAGTCGATCCGACGGCGCTAACTTTGGCTTTGGTTGATGCTGCTAAACTCAAAGGAGTTAATTTTGAGTTTGGAGTGGAAGTTCAAGGCATTACTGAGTTGGATTCTCAGGTGTCTGAGATTCAACTCGCATCTTCCATTGCTGTCAATAATTCTTGTGGAACAGGCATCTTGCCTGTTATTGAAAATTTCGATCGACTAATTGTGGCGGCTGGTTTGGGTTCTGCTGCTGTGACTGCATCGTTAAATCAGTTGGTTGACATTCGCCCGGTGTTGGGACAAGCGCTGCATTTGCGATCGCCCAATCCTGTAGGAAACCCAGATTTTAGCCCGGTAATTACTTGCGATGACGTTCACATTGTGCCTTTGGGAAATCAGGAATTTTGGGTGGGGGCGACAGTGGAGTTTTCCGAAAATGGCGGGGAAATTCAGGCGAATGCTGATATCTTGGCGCAAGTGATGGCAAGGGCGATCGCACTTTGTCCCGCCTTAGCATTCGCCTCAATCATCAGGAAATGGTCAGGATTGCGCCCGCGGCCGGAAGGGCGACCGGCCCCAATTATCGAGACGCTTCCCGGTAACGATCGCGTTCTCATCGCCAGCGGCCACTATCGCAACGGTGTTCTGCTGGCCCCTGCAACAGCGCGATCGATTCGAGAAATGATTTTGCAATAATTAACAAATGTTAATACAATCAAGATAGCCATTCATATCTTACATCTAAATATGTCCGACAAACCTTTAGGTAAACCCCGCTCTTTGTGGCGAGTAATTTTGCTGTCTGCAGTCAGTTTACTGCTATATTACGGATGGTACAAATGGATTATTCAAGAAGAATTGCGTCGCTATAACGGCATTGGTTGGTCGGGAACCCTTTGCTTGCTTCCCTTTGTTTTAGGAGTAGCCGTCCCCCAAGCTTTGCGAATATTCGACCCTGACGTTCCCGGATGGTTTGGTTGGTTTTCCTTGCTGGGTATTGCTTGGATTTACATCGTGCAGTTCAAACTTTACAAGACAGTTAACGAATTGTACCGCCAAGAAGGAATCAAAAAACCACTAACAGTTTGGTGGCTTTTTGTACCAGGTTTAAATTTAGTTGTCGGCTTGCGGCAAATTCACTTTTTGAGCCAGTTTTGGGCGAGAAAACAGGGAATTGAAGTTAAGGATAACTTAGCCGAAAGCATTCCTTTTCTGTCAGCTAACGCTTAAGGGGAAACTTTTTACACTGCCATCATTTTGTAGGGTGCGTCAGTAATCATAGCTCGATTTTCCAATACTTTAGCTGACGGACGCACCCTACAAGTTTATACTAAGACCAAAAAGTGGTTAGACGCGCGAAGAATTATGGCGCTAAGATGCGCCTCGGCGCACCTTAGATAATTAGGTTCTGCATCCATGACTAAATTACCAGAACCTATTAGGTAAATCCGCCAAAATAAGTTTCAGTTCCGGTTCATTAACCCGCTTAATTGCTTTAGGAATACTTACCCACTGCCGCTTTCTCTTGGTAGCTTCGGGCCAAATTTCCAGAACTGCTTGCACTTGCATTAAAAATACTCCTACCAGCCAAGTACAGCCGGACTTTTGATACTCGTAAGTTCCTAGCAAATCCGGGAAAACTTTACCCAACAAACCTGCTTCTTCCCAAGCTTCCTTGGCGGCGGAATCTTGGGGAGTCATGTCAGGTTCAATTAATCCTTTGGGAATCACCCAGCGCTTGCTAGCCGAAGAAGTAATCAGCATTACTTCAATTTCTCCGTCTTGAATACGATAGGGAATTACCCCCGATTGCTCTATCAATACAGCGGTTCTTAGACTCATGATTGGTGCAATATTTCTGGGTGAAAAAGCTACTGCAACTTCATCAACAGTTGACAACTCAAAAATAAAAATTGCATCCACATTCTAGATAATTCCCCAGTTGAGACAACAAAGTGGAGAATAAAGATATTTGGTTTTTCCCCTCTGTGGAAAATAGGAAATTCCCATGCACTCCCACTGAACAATTATATTATTATAATAACTGCGCGAAATCCTCTACCGACAAGCAGATAAAAGCCGATCGCCAATATCTGCCTTTATCTGCGCCGGTATGGGGTTTTACACCTAATCTTTCTTCGCCTTAGCCTCCAAATTTTCCATCCGACTCCTCAAATCTTGATTCTCCTTTTTCACCTGGTCTAATTCCTCCCGCAACTGCTTTACCGCTGCATCAGAACCAGAATTTTTCTGCACTCTTTGCACAGCTTCATCAGCCATGCGGCGAACGCGGCCATCGGGAGTTTGGTCAGCTAAAGAACGCAAAATGCGAATTGCTTTGCGAGTTTGCATTTGTCCTAATCCCGCTACTACAGAGACTTGAGTCAAGAAAAACGTCTCTTTAGATAATTCTGCCAATCGCTGCAAAATCCGTTCTAAATTGACCTTCGTTTGACCACTCGAAATTGTGCCCAAAGCTCGAATTGCAGCCAAGCGCAAAGCTTGCGGAGTGCCGACGGCTGTGTATTTCAATATTAAATTCAGCGCATCTTCCGAAGTTTTCATCTGCGCCAAACCGGCGATCGCACCCGATCGCACTACCTCATTCCACCCCTGACGCTCTTTCAGCACCAATTTTAACTCTTTCAGTACCTGTTCGTCGCTCGGTTTTTCGTCGGGGTTAGCCCCTGCAATGGAGCCCATAGCAGTCGCTGCTGCTGCTTCTACATAATAGCTGTCGTCGCCTTTTTCGACGATCGATCTCAGCGCTTTATAACTTTCGTGAGTTTGGATTTTACCCAGCGCATTCACCACAGCGCGACGAACACGAGCATCTTTATCTTTTAAACCACTTACTAAACCTTCAAAAACTTGGTCGAGTTTAATTTCAACTAACTGACCGGCAACTTCTGCCCGTACTGCCCAGAACGGCTCTTTCTTGAGAACTTCTGACAGCGTTTTCACAGCTTCCAGCCCTCCCTTCTTCGCCAAAGCTTGGGCAGCGTAAATCCGCGAAACAGGGTCTGGATCGAATTGTAGCTGAGCTTTTAATTCAGCAATTCCATACTCTAAAACAACAGTTTTTAAGTATTTATTGCCGACATCAAAACTTATAAATGCAGGCTTCTCTTCGAGAGGAAAATAGAAGCTTTGCTCGCGCTCATGCACTCGGACTATGAAAGTTTTTAGGTTCGGAGTCGAAGGTGCTGAATTGTCATCATCTGCTTCTTTTTCCGGCTTGTAACCGAAGCCGATCGGTATTTTAAGATCGAAAACATCTTTGCTGTTGCCGTTGCCATTTTTGCTATCTTTTACCTGAGTTTGGGTGACAGTAACTTTTGCTAACTTGCTGTCGCCATCCCAGGAATAAGCAACCTTATAATCGGGATGACCACCGCGATAAACGTACTGGTCAAACAAAAACATGAGATTGCGACCAGTAGCCTTTTCTATCGCCCTGAGCAAATCGATTGTTTCTACAGTTTTGTGAGCGTTATCCCGCACAAAAGTGTGAATTGCTTTATAAAATAATTCGTCGCCCAACTCGGCGCGAATCATGTGATAGACACAAGCACCTTTTTCGTACAAATGGCGATCGTACAATTCAATGGCCTCGCGGTAAACGTGAGTAACCATCGGGCGGCGGTAGCGAGAACTGTCTTCTGCTAAATAACTGCGGGCTTCATTTAACATATAGTAAGCCGCCTCTTCTTTGCCATATTCTTTATCAGTCCACAGCACCTCGGAATAAGAAGCCATGCCTTCTTTCAGCCAAGCATGAGACCAATGTTTAATTACTACTAAATCACCGAACCATTGGTGAGCCAATTCGTGGGCGACTAAGCTTTCCGTGCCTCGATTGTCGAGGCTGGCGCGTTCGTCTAACAAGCACCTATCTGTTAGTAAAGTTGTCGAAGTATTTTCCATACCGCCGAAGATGAAATCATCGACGCAGACTTGAGCGTATTTGGGAAAAGGGTAAGGATAGCCAAATGCTTTAGAGAAGAATTCAATCATTTGAGGCGTTTTGCCCATGCTGCGCTTAGCGTCTGCTTCCCGGCTTCTTTCCAGGTAATAATTAACTGGTTTGCCGTTCCATTCGTCTTTAATTTCGGCAAAATCTCCTACTGCTAAGGTCATTAAGTAGGTCGGGTGTACCTGGGTTTGGGACCAGTGATAAATTTTATCGTCGCCTTCGTTTTTTGTACTAATTAATTCGCCGTTGGAAATAGCAAAGAGTTGTCTCGGAACTTGCACTCGAATTTCCGAAGTTGCCAACTGTCCGGGATAGTCGAAACAGGGAAACCAGAAGCGGGAATCTTCGTCTTCGCCTTGAGTCCAAACTTGTGTTGGTTTGTCTGGATAGTGTTTGTCCGGGCCGACGAAATAGAGGCCACGCTGGGGTTTTTCGACTGAGTATTCGATCGCAATTGTAATTGGTTGGTAAGCTCCGGTTGGTTCGTGTAGTTGAATTTGCAACACTTCGCCATCGCTGTCGAAATTTTGCTCAATTTCGCCAATTTTTACTGATTTGATATTCAGGTTGACGGCATCTAAGGTTAATTTGTCAATACCGCTGCGGACAGGATTGATGCGGATGCTGCAAGTGCCACGAAAGCTTTGTTTGGGAATATTCAGCACTAAGTCGAGGAAAATGTGCTCTACTTGACCAGGGCGATCGGGGTTGTAGTGGGGCCTGGCACCGGGCATCTCGAAGGATTTGTGACCGTTTTCAGAATCAAAGTAAGTGTGTGACATTGTGATGGCAAAGTTGTGAGTCGATCGGCGATCGCTGGCAGCGCAGATCCGGCTGAACTGCCAGCTTATTATAGAGTAGCGCGTCCTAGCTGCTGTTGTCGCTAACTTGTTAAAAACTGCGTCGAGTGTTGATGAGATTGAAAATATGATTTTTTCGCTACAATATCAGCAAGGTTAATGTCTGCAATCATCAGCCTGCAATTGAAATTGAGAGGGAAATCTGTATGACAGCTACACTATCAGTTCCCAGTTCGATCGAATCTTGGCTTGGCGACGAAGCCGAAGACTTGCTCACTCATCAAGCAAAAGTTTCTAAAGATTTGTTGCACCTGCCGGGGCCTGATTGGGTCGATCGCATTTTTGCTCAAACCGATCGATCTCCCCAAGTTTTGCGATCGCTTCAGCAACTCTATTCTAGCGGACGCTTGGCCAATACCGGCTATTTATCCATCCTGCCCGTAGACCAAGGAATCGAACACTCGGCGGCCGCTTCTTTTGCACCGAATCCAATCTATTTTGACAGCGAAAATATCATTAAATTAGCAATTTCTGCTGGCTGCAATGCTGTCGCGACAACCCTGGGAGTTTTGGGAAGCGTATCTCGCAAATACGCGCACAAAATCCCTTTTATTGTCAAGCTCAATCACAACGAATTGCTGACTTATCCCAATCAATTTGACCAAATAATGTTTGCGACCGTCGAGCAAGCTTGGAATTTGGGAGCAACAGCAGTCGGAGCAACAATTTATTTTGGTTCTCCCGAATCGACGCGACAAATCCAAGAAGTCAGTCAGGCTTTTGCCCACGCTCACGAATACGGAATGGCGACGATTTTGTGGTGCTATCTCCGCAACGATATCTTTAAACAAGACAAAGATTATCACGTTGCAGCCGATTTAACCGGGCAAGCAAATCACTTGGGAGTGACAATTCAAGCTGACATTATCAAGCAGAAATTGCCCGAATGCAACAACGGCTATGCAGCAGTTGCTAAAGCTAGCGGTCACAGTTACGGCAAAACCGACAAGCGCGTTTATTCGGATTTAACAACGGATCACCCGATCGATCTAACTCGCTATCAAGTTCTCAACTGTTATGCGGGAAGGATGGGTTTAATTAACTCCGGCGGTGCTTCCGGGAAAAGCGATTTTGCAGAAGCAATTCGCACGGCGGTAATCAACAAGCGCGCTGGCGGCTGCGGCTTAATTTCCGGTCGCAAAACTTTTCAGCGTCCTTTTGAAGAAGGCGTAAAATTGTTCCACGCCATTCAAGATGTTTATTTGTCGCCTGAAATCTCGATCGCCTAAAAATTTACCGCACTCAATATCACCACCTAAACCTAGCGTGCACCTTACGCACAAATTCCTCTAAACGTAGGGTGCACACTGTGCACCTTACGTGATTAAAATTCTTTAATCTAAGTGGCAACTTAGCTGTAGTATTAATACTAGCTGAACATACATATAGCGATTCTCAAGCGGGGTGAGTCCTATGCCCTATGCCCTATACCCTATGCCCTATGCCCTATGCCCTATGCCCTATGCCCTACGAGCACCTCATGTTACTGAGAAAGGCTATACAGACATAGTATAGAATTTAAAAATGCCCCACAGCCTTGTTTTAAACCTGCTGCCAGTTGCACCAATTCCATCCCAGTTTTTAACGGGGCGGCATCTCCACGCTTTGTTTTTGAACCTTGTGAGTGCTGTAGACAGCGATTTGAGCGCCTACCTGCACGATCAATCTCATGAAAAAGCTTTCACTTTAAGCCCGTTTCAAGTAAGCAGAAAAGAGGCTTACAAAAGCAGTACGCCGCAGCGACAAAAGAGAGCTTTGCCTCCGGATTCCCGCACAATATCTCCGGCTGTACAGTGGGAACACAAGCAAGCTATTCAGGAAAATACGCCGATTTGGTGGCGAATTTCTCTGCTGGATGACGGTTTGTTCGATCGCCTAACTCAACTTTGGCAGCAACTCAATTTTGATCGCCCTTGGCATCTGGGGCCGACAAATATATACATTACTAATATTTTGAGGGAACCGCAATCCAACCAGCCTTGGGTAAACTTTTGTACTTACGCTGAATTGTTCGAGAGAGCTTCGGAAACTGAGCGCCAAATAGCTTTTAGTTTTTGCACTCCTACTAATTTTCGGCAAGGTGTCTACGATAGTGCTATGCCCACTCGTGAGAGTATTTTTGGCAGTTTAGCTAATCGCTGGAACAAGTACAGCCGGATTGCGATCGAACCTACTTTCACAGAAGCTATTTTTCCCAGTTTCTTCGATATCAGAACAGAAGTTAGTACAGATTCTCGCAGTAAATTTATTGGCTGCGTCGGGGATATTAGTTACCGAATTATGGGAGATATAGCTCCTGCTACTATCAAGCAAATTAACACTTTAGCAGATTTTGCGCTTTACAGTGGAGTCGGGCGAAAGACGCCGATGGGAATGGGAATGACGCGCCGATTGCAGGTTTTTTAATCATTCACTTTTTGGCTGAATTTCACTAACAATTTCATAAACATCAGTGTCTGGTATTTTCGCAAACAAAGGCGCCATCTGCTTCAATATTTCCTGATAAGCTTCGCTTTGATTGGCTGCCATATCTTCTACGCTTTCCCAAAAAATGATGGCAATACCTTTGTCTGTATTGGGCAATTGCAGCAGGTATGCTCCCTTAAAACCTGTGGCATAAGTTGCAACGGCTTTTTCAAAAAGTTGTTCTGCAGCTTCAAATTTTCCTGGTTTAAATTCGCCAATGGCAACGTAGGCAAACTGATGTCTGAGAAAGTCGAGAAATTCTGACATATCCTTTTCCTCACTTAATAGCGATACACTAAGTTAGATTTTACCCGATCGCCCGAAATTTGTGAACTGCACAGGTTGGAGTTTCGCGCTTAGCTCATCGGCGGATTTATTAATTACACGTAACTGCGATCGCCACTCAAATAGAAACTTTTTAAGTCAGGCGGCTAGAATCTTGATTAAATAAACTATTGAATCGCGGATTTTAGACGTTCACAATCCTAGGTACGCTGGAGCGACTTCTAGTGCTAGTACACAGGGTAAAGCTGCGGATAACTCAAGTGTTGTGCTTAGCTGCGAGCATACACAAAGCCGTAAACAGTTGCCAGTCAAAAGCGGTTTTTTGCAATAACCCTATTGAATTATTTAAAACTAATTTGTAAGAATGATAACAGAGAGATACAAACAAAGTAAAGAGCCTGTTCAAACAAATGAAAAAAATATTAGTAATTGAAGACGATAACTTAATCCGAGAAACCGTATTAGAACTTCTGGAATCGCGCGGTTTTGAAGCTGTCGGCGCCGAAAACGGACAAGTTGGTATCCAGTTAGCTGCCCAAATTCCCGATTTAATTTTGTCAGATGTCATGATGCCGGAACTCGACGGTTTTGAAGTATTCGCAGCCGTGCGATCGCACCCTGCAACCGCCAGCATTCCGTTTATTTTTATGACAGCCTCCGAAATGGAAAAAGCCCTGGAACTTAAAGCAGACGGCTATCTCAAAAAACCTTGCAGTGTCGCAGCAATGCTCGGGGCGATCGCCACTCAACTAGAAAAACCGACAGTTACCAACCCACCACATCAAAAAGTACAGGACAATTCTGCGCCATCAAATCTTAGCTTGCGTGCCCGGAACCAAAAATCTCGGTTTGAGATTGTCTCGGTTTGCTGGCAATGACACTCACAGTAACGTTATTGATACATAAGTTGAGGGAATTTCAAATTGGTTCCCCCCAGGGGTGGCTTAGACTGGGTATGTTGAATTTGGTTAAATATTTATGAACGCACAACCCAAAGGCCGCCTAGTTTGGAACCACTCTACCCACCTTCCCGGTTTGATACCAATTTTAGAGCGCCTCACCCTAAAAATGGGCATTCAAACAGTAACTCCGGGCGTCATCAACAAAGTTAAAGGACACATCCCCCGCATGACATTAAGAGTGTCAGTACCCATCCGCGGGGGATTTAAAATCATCGCCAGACAGGGCAAAACCGTACAAGAAGTCTTTATATTAACGACTCTCACTCAAGGCGACTTGGAAGAGACGATCGCCCAAACCCTACCCAAGTGACAATATTTTCTTAGCAAGCAAAGCCCGGGCTTTCACCGAAGTAGTTTCATCGCTTTGGGTGATTTCCTCAAGTCTGGCCGAAACTTCCGCTAACCAATCCGGTTTAACAGTCGCAGCAGCCGCCAAAGCTTGCAAACCCCCCGCTGCTGCGTAGCGCACCACCCATTCTGGATCGCGGGACGCTTGCAGTAGCGTTTTCACAGTGCGAAGTTGAGCATCTGCAATTTGTTCTGTGGGCATCAATTCCCAGCAAATCGTCCCCAAACCCCTAACCGCCGCCCGCCGCACGCTCAAAGCAAAGTCATTCGCCGCTGCATCCAGCAAAATCTCCAAACCCCTGGGATCGCCAATTCCCGCCAAAGCCCGAACAGCCCAAGCTCTCGCCCCGTAATTGTAGCCGTCAAGCTGTTCTAGAAGCGGCAGCACCGCAGCTTCTCCGAGCTGAATTAGCCCATCCACGGCGGCAACAGCGGCGCCTGGGTTGTTGTAACCGAGCACTGTAATTAAGGTAGGAATTGCTTGTGTTGAGGGAGTCGCCGCCAGTGCTTTGACTGCATTTAACAAGCCTTCGGAAGAATCTGCTTGTTCGACAGCCTGAATTAGTTCTAATGCCATTTATTTATAGTATTTACAGCAGGTTTACAAACGATTTGAGATTTTAGATTGCTCATTTTCACAATATTTCCTATGAACCTAAAATCCCTTGAAGTTGCGCTATCATCTCAGTCCGAGAACAAACATTCAGCTTGCGGAACATCCGTTTGAGAGCTTGCTTGACAGAATTTTGCGTAATCCACAGCGCTGCACCAATCTCAGCATTCGTTAGTCCTTGTGCTACCAGTTCAGCAATTTGTACCTCTCGCGGTGTCAAACGACTCGCTAACGGCGAAATGAATCTTGCCTCCGGCACCTGTAACTTTGCCAGACGGGCTGACAGGTGAAGACATAGCGCGCTCAAGCGAGCAACTTCCCCACCACCAAATGCAGGTGTATCACCGACGCGGGCTAAATTAACTGTACCAATAAGACGGCCGTCGCCTACAATTGGCCCAGTTATTATGTGTTCGTGATCGTAGTAGGCGCAACAGTGCTGATAAAGTTCGCAATGCTTCCAACCTCCCAGAGGTAGCACCATTTCTTCGTGAGCCGGAGCATGGCACTCAAGCACGTAGCGCAACACCGGATCGACGGCTCGACCAACTTTTTCGTAGCGCTCTACAAAAGCACTAACATTGGGTACGCCCCGAACATCAATCTCGGCAATGCCGGAGTGTTCGCCAAAGAAATAGATTCCCCAACGCTGTACTCCAAAATGCTCGCCCACTCCATCCATAAACCGCAGTCGAAGTTCGCGCTCGTCGCGAGCAGAGGCGATCGCGTCAAATAGGGCATAAAGAGAATTAGTCATTGATGGGTTCAAAGTGTACTCACATGGGGACTATGCAATTTTGAGATTACTTCCTACGATAATCTCTAGCAAAGGTTCCAATAATTTGAAAAATGACAAATCAAGCAAAATATTACATTGGTCTGGTGATTTTTCCTGGCATGACTCAACTCGATATGACTGGGCCTTACCAGGTATTTTCCATGATGCCTGACACTCGTGTTCTGCTGTTGTGGAAGACTCTCGAACCAGTGACGAGTAGCGAGGGGATGACGATTTTACCTACCGCCACCTTCAATGACTGTCTGTCTTTAGATGTTTTGTGCGTTCCCGGTGGCGCGATCGGGCAGGTGGAAATGATGCAGGATGCGGAGGTACTGGAATTTCTGCGCCAACAGGGAAAAACAGCCAAATATATCACCTCGGTTTGTACGGGTTCTTTGATTTTAGCTGCTGCTGGACTCCTTCAAGGATACCGCGCTGCTTGCCATTGGGCATTTCGCGACCAGTTAGCAATGCTGGGTGTTGAAGTTGGAACGGGAAGAGTTGTTGTCGATCGCGATCGCATCACAGGCGGTGGCGTAACTGCTGGTATCGATTTTGGATTGGTAGTTGTTGCCAAACTCTGCGGCGAGGAAACTGCCAAAATGATTCAGTTACTTCTAGAGTATAATCCCGCACCACCTTTTAATGCTGGTTCTCCCGAAAGTGCTGGAGAGATTTTAGTTGAGCAAGTGAAGAAATTTGGCGAACAGCTAATAAAGGCATCCCTCGCAGCAACGAAGCAAACAGCGCTCGAATTGGGTATTAATCATTAAGTTAATAGTTACCTGCGCTATTTACAAAAGGCTATCCATTAAGTTCATAACTTGGATAGCTTCATCTGACAAATATAGTGATTCTTGTTGATTGAGGTGATGCTCCAAAACTCCTTTGAGCGCTATCAATTTCAGGCTATTTTCTGCTAAAGTTTCAGAAATAGCTTGCGCTCCCGGCAAATAGCCGATCGCCCCCAAGTCCATCAACGCCGATCGCCTCAACTGCAAATTATCCCCATTCAAAGCACTTACCAATCGCTCTCCGTAAACCCGCTCTCCAGTTAACTGATACATCGCCCGCGCCGCAGCGTACTGCACCCGCTCCACAGAATGTTCTAAAAAAGGTGAAATTAGCGGTATTGCTTCTGTAGCTTGCAGCGTTCCCAAAGCTTCAATTACCGAGTCGTAAGGTTGCACGAGGTGCGATTTTCCTGGCACTCGCACAGCCACAGCTACGCCCCCATCCAATAACTTCATTAGCGGCCCAATAGAATCGCGATCGCCCAGCATTTCTAGAGCTTGAGCCGCCGCTTCCCGCACGTAATAATCAGCGCATTCCAAACAGCGAATCAGGGCCGGTAAGGCTTGTTTGTCACCCAATTTACCCAGAGCCCGCGCCGCATTTCGTAATAGGGAATAGTCGCCGATTTTTGTTTGTTCTGACTCTTCTTCCAATGCGGCAATTAAAGCTGCAATAGCTGCCGGTTCCTTGACTCGAAATCTGCCCACCCACCAAGCAGCATAATACCGGAGACTGTAATCTTGGGAGTGCAAATTTGCGATCGCCTGTTCAACTGTTAAAGACTCGCCCTCAGCTACACCCGCCGGCGGTGAGTCGGATTCGTAATAATCCATAGTCATTAGTTATTAGTTATTAGTTATTAGTTATTAGGCGATTGAAAGAGACTGTTGGCGAATTAAAAAAGGGTGAAACCAAACATCCCATAATCATGGAAAAAAAACTACAATGAGGCAGA
>NZ_JAUBOS010000137.1:0-3448 GCF_036700365.1 Microcoleus sp. w2-18bC1 | reverse complement strand
AGCAGGCATTCACTTTGTCTGAATATCATTATGTTATATTATACCACTATGCGTTTTAAATGCACAACAGCTTACCAGCACCTTTATTAGCGGGCATGGGATTTGTGGCAGTTTTTGGCGGCGCTGCAAATACACCGATCGCTGCTACTTTAATGGGAATTGAACTTTTTGGACTAGAATCTGGGGTGTTTGTGGCGATCGCTTGTGTGATGAGCTACCTTTTTTCAGGTCATGCGGGCATCTATAGCTCACAGCGTCTTGGCGCTGGAAAATACCATTTTATGCCCACGAAAAAAGGGCAAAAGTGGAAAAAATTATCCCAAAAAATCGCTCCAAAATCCGAATCAAATGTCAACACAATCAATTAATTTCATGACTTACATTAATAGCAGAAACTATTGATTGCTGGATCGTATTCACGCCAGCGCGAGCGATGATTCTTCTCTGTTAATTTCATCAACTAAATAAATTATTGGATTTTTATGCACCAAGATACCACTACTTGACATCTTTGCCGTATAACTCCTCCGCAATACCTTCCTGGCTGCCACGTTCAATCATATCTGCATGACACCTTAGTGCGTTTTAGTCTAGTGTCCGGTGAGTAAAGAAAGCGATCGCCAAAAAAAATCCTTGTTTAGGTAAAATGACCAAAAATTTCTTGATGGTACAAGCCCCCGGATTTATCCATGGAATCAATCCAAAAGCTAAAATCTAAAATCCTCAAGCCCCTGAATTTATCCGTGGGTCAATCCAAAATCTAAAATCTAAAATCTAAAATCGAATGACAGCGATCGCCTATTTCCTCCACATAGTTTCTCCCAGTTAATTTAGGCAGACCAAGATTCGCGAAAGTCAGCATAGAGGGTCAATCCACCATCTATATAGAGCGTTTGTCCCGTAATGTAAGCCGCTTCATCTGATGCGAGAAAGGCAACAGATGCCGCCATTTCCTCCGATCTGCCTGCCCGTCCCATTGGGATATGGCTTTCCACTACTGCCTTTTGTTCTGGATTGTCCGTCCAGCTTTCATTAATCGGTGTAATTGTTGCACCGGGCGCAATAGCATTGACGCGGATGCCTCGGTTTGCGTATTCCAACGCTAGGGTTTTCGTTAAATTTCCCATGCCGCCTTTGCTGATGGAATAGCTGATATACATCGGGCGGGGAATGATTTCATGCACACTCGAAATATTGATAATCACCCCAGAGCGCTGCTGCTCTAACAGATGCTTAATGGTTTCCCGCGCACACAAATATGCGCCCCGTAAATTGACAGCAATCACGCGATCGAATTCATCGGTTGGCACTTCATGGGATGCGCTTTCTGTTTGAATCCCAGCATTATTAATTAGGATATCCAGACTACCAAATTTATCAATGACAGTATTCACCATACGAAGGATGTCGTCTTCTTTGGAGACATCTCCCTGAACTAATAGGGTTTCAACCCCGCATTCCGATGCTTGTCCACAGGCTTTTTGCAGAGCAATTTCTTCAGTATCTTCTGCCTCTTCTAAGCTTTGGCGATAGTTAACGGCAATGTTGCAACCTTCTTGGGCGAGACGAATGGCGATCGCCTGCCCAATGCCTGAACTCGCTCCAGTAATGAGTGCATTTTTTCCCTTTAAACCTTTCATAATTGCTCTCCCAGAGACTTAAAACAAAATATCTTAACCGAAACCTCAAGCCAACTAGCTTCTACATCAACCAGAAGGTTGTTCTGTCTTTTCGCCACGCATTTCATCAATCTTCAGAAAACTGATCACCATGCCCGCGATCGGGAGGGAGCATCTCATATTTGTAAAAACACTTATTCGGGATCTTTCCTTCTTCCTCTTTCCCCGCAGCAAGAGAGCCTCAAAACTCCTGCCTCAAAACTCCAATTTCTAGCTGGGCTGCTTTCATTGAGATGCTCCCAGTGCTAAGCTGTTGTGCATTTAAACTGAATGTCACAAAACAATCCCCTTGGGTGGGGTGGGCGTCCCGCCCGCCAGAATATGCAATTTAAATGCGTGACAGCTTATATACCTTCTTGATTTGATTTATGCTTACCTAATTATTGAAGTTTCCCCGCAATTAGACCAACCAGCACAATCAGACCTAATGCTCTACGAAAGTAATTAACGCCTTGAAATAATTCTTCCCAAGCCCAAGTAAACAAAGATCCAAAGGCGACTAGCTCCAATCCTAGATTAACTTTTCCTGTTGTAACAATGAGCGTTAATAAACTAGCTATAATCCCGACACTCAGTGGTAGATTTGGCATCTGAGCTATAACAATTTGGCCTTCGCTGTCGCGGAATGTGCGATCGAACAATGTGTTTTCCATGAGTTTATCGTGTCAATGTAATAAATAGAACCAGGTTAACATTCAATAGTGCGGGCTTTTTTGGGAACGATACTACAAGCTTTAGAGGGCAAGGAACATAAAAAAGTCGAATTAAATGCAAGTCAGGAGTGGAGATGACATTGATTTAATTACCCACCGGGGCTCAAAGTCATAGAAAATTAGCCATTGGGTTCTAGAAAAATAGTCCGCACTATTGAACAGTGCAATATAGGATTTATCCTGGATCAACTTTTTTGGGATTCCCTGTCATGAATTTATTCGGCTTGTTTTTCCATTATTTTAAGTAGTTTTATGTGAGTGGCTAGAGGGTATTGCTATAGTAAATTTCCCAAAATCAAAAATCATCTCTCGCTTGGAAGAGTTTAGAGTAAAATGTGATCTATAATTGGACAGACATCATCGTTTCTCTAGTATCGCATCGAGAGCGATCGACCTCATGCTCAAATCCAAGGTTAGCAATTCACAGGTCTCAACCTTTTCGTCAAGCAGGATTGAACCTTGGCAGTGCAGTAATTTCGGTTGACACTGCTTGAATTGATTGTGTAGCCGCTATTTCTGATCGATCGCTCTCAGCATCCTGACTCACAAAAAATGTAGCCAGCGTTGCTGTCAAATAACCGCATAGGGCGATCGATTAGGAAGTTCGCTCAAACCCATAAATTCCAGCCGCGCCAATTAGAGTGACGATCGCTATCACATGATGCAAGAGGGGCAAACCGCGCATAGTGTCAGCCTATAATGGCTCAAAAGCTAGAGTGGCACTAAGGGCGACGGAACCGACCATATTAACCCAGAGAATCTGCACGGGCAAAATTGGCAAGGTGGTACCAGCCAAGATTCCCACCACTATGGTCATCGCCTCTCCACCGTTGACGGGTAGGATAAGCCCAATGGTTTTCAGCAGGTTGCCATAAACGGTGCATCCTTCTTCTACGGCGGCTTCAATGGAGGCAAAGTTATCATCTGAAGCACTCAATCGATCGGTAAACTCCCAAAAAAAAACTAGAGGCAATCGCACTAAGCTGTTCGACATCTAAACTGCATTAACTCGCGTTACCTTTGTTTTTGATCTTTCGGTTCCATTTCATAATTAAT
>NZ_JAUBOS010000055.1:0-41300 GCF_036700365.1 Microcoleus sp. w2-18bC1 | reverse complement strand
TGATTTTAAATCACCCTAACCTTCCTTCAGTCTTGTCTTATGGTACTCTGGCTGCTTAAAAACTGTCCGGAGTATTGTTAGTAAATGCACATAAATAAAGTCTCTTATTCATAGTAGGCAATCTTCCCTAGAGTTTATGGAGGATTAAGGGCTAAAGCCCTACTACAAAGTAGGCATTAGATAAAATTTAACCTTAAAAGACATTCCCCTGACCAATAGCCTTATAAACTTCACGAATCATGTTATAATCACTGTCGTTAGCGGGCATCAGTTTAGCTCCTTGATACTTATCATTATCTTTCCCAACTAAAATTGCTTCAATTAGCTGATTTTGATTTTCTACCAGGCGATCGCGAATTTTTTCAACAAGAGTATTAGGCAGGTTACTACTAGCAACAAACAAATCACTAGGTAAGGGTTGCCCTGTGGCAATAATCCGAAAATTATTGGTTGATAAACCGTCTGTTTTGAGTAAATCTTTGTATCTATTCACACCAATTGCTAAGGCATCAACTTGGTCTTGTTTGAGAGCCTGCAAGCCCTTTCTTTCCAACATTGAGATTTTGAAGTCGGATTGGGGATTTAAGCCAGCATCCAGGAGAATTTTAATCGGGCCTAGATGACCACCAGTTGCACCTATTTTCCACATAGCTATTGTTTTACCTTTCAATTGTGCTGCTGACTTAATCTCACTATTGGCACGAACAACAATAATTGAGTGATAGTCCGGGCGGGTGATGGCAATGATGGGAACAGCATTTGTCCGGGCCCGCATAATCACATATTCAGATGGCCCTGTTAGAGCTAATTTTAGGCGATCCGACTGGAGAGCTACGGCTGCTGCTATATAGTTATCTACGGGGAACAATTCAATTTTTTTCTCCAAAACTTCCCCAAGAACAGTCCGAAAGGTTTGATAATTTTGCTGCAAATCTTCTGCACCCTGAACATCAGTTACAGCAAATTCAAGGGTTTCAGGTTCACTTACGACCAAACTGGAAGAACTGCGATTAGATTGATTTACTGTTGTAGAACAGCTTGCTACAGACAATAGCGATAACCCAACAAAATGCCGCCGCTTCATGATTTTTAAGAGTTTGAGTGGCAGTTGAAAATTGCATAACTATTATAAGCTATTTGGAAGAAACTGTCATTAAAATAGATTATCCGTTGGTTAAGCTTCAGTCAACTGTTGTGACCAAATTATTAAGAAATTTTTTATCTATAGGTTTTATGGTTGGGAGGATAAGGCAGCGGATCTTGTAAACCTAACTCCTTAAACGCTGGCAGACTTAACTCACAGGAATCGCAAACGCCACCAGCAACTTCATTGCCGTAACAAAACCAAGTTTTTTTCGCAAGGCACTCCCCCATTATTGCCTAATTGATTTAATTATTTATGTCTTCTTTAGCTCAATCAGAAGTATTAAGATAGAGAGTGCATCACGTTCTTTCCCCTATTGTGTCCCTATCCGAAATACTTCTTGAATGGCTTAAATATAATGGGGGTGACAGTCCCGATAGCCGGAATAATCTCAAGTGTTGATAATAATGTAAACGCGCTCGGCGTTGAGAGTTTCGGCCCCGGCGATGCCAAAAGTTAGAAACATTGTATTGCGATCGAGAACGTAGGTGATGGGGAGGCTTTAGGACATTCGATCGAGGGTACAATCCCGTATCACCAGGACGCCTCAAGAGGACTTTGATTGTCTAATTTTTACAAGTTTCGTTTTTTAAGAAGCGACACAAAATTTGTCAAAAGTTTAAATAGCGACAACAAACCTGTTAAAGTCACTGCTGTACTTTGGTGGTCAAAAAAGCTGTTAGAATCTTTATAGAGCGAGCGCTTCAGTTAATGTTATGGAGACGAGATTAATTTTTAAAAGCGACGAATAATATGTTATTCGGCACTAATCGCCATCTCATGTCCGGTAAAAAAACCATGATGTCTGTAGGCGCTGGTTCACCAATATCTGTAATATAAGAATATAAGTTATATATCCCGTAAACCGGCCTAATCGAGACTTCACAACCTTGACTCCCGACACACAAAAACGAAGTCGCCCCGCGTGATATTACGCAGCAACTGGCAAAGTAATCACAAATTCCGTACCCTGTCCTATTTGAGAATTTACCTCAATTTTGCCTTGATGCTTGGCAAGGATTTGATAGGAAATAGCCAATCCTAATCCAGTACCTTTACCGATCGACTTTGTAGTAAAAAATGGGTCAAATATCTGTTGGGTACTTGCGGACGCAATTCCCGGCCCGTTATCCCGAATCTTGACTATGACAGTATTGTCTGCCGTGATTTCCGTGCTAATCCAAATGGTTGGCGAATAGCATTTGTCTGCCTTTTTCACTTCCTCCAGCGCATCTATTGCATTGCTAATAATATTCATAAATACTTGATTCAGTTGCGCGGGATAGCACTCAACCGCAGGCAACTTGCCGTATTGTTTAATAACTTGAATACCTTGTTTGAGTCGGTGATTGAGAATGACGAGGGTGCTATCTATTCCTTCGTGAATGTCGGCTGATTTCATTTTTCCGTCGTCGCATCGCGAAAAATTACGCATGGATACGACAATTTCGCGAATGCGATCGGCTCCCATTTTCATCGAAGATAGGGTTTTTGGTAAATCTTCTCTGAGAAATTCGAGTTCAATGTCTTCAATGCGCTCTACAATGGCATCTGGTGGGTTAGGATAATATTCTTGATAGAGAGTTACCAAACCTGCCAAATCTTCGATGTATTGGTTGGCATAGTCAATGTTTCCGCCGATGAAGTTGACGGGATTGTTGATTTCGTGGGCTATCCCTGCCACCATTTGACCGAGAGATGACATTTTTTCGGTTTGAATTAATTGGGATTGAGTTTCTTTGAGTTCTTTTGTATACTCGCTAACTCGCTGAATTAATTGATTGAAAGAGGCAGCTAAAACTCCGATTTCGTCGTCGGTTGTGACTGGTACTTGCAGGTTAAAATTCGATTCGCGAGCGACTTGCTGAGCGACATTAGTGACGGTTTCGAGGGGTTGGGCGATCGCGCGGCTGGTTTTGTCCGCTAGGGCGGCGGCGATGAGTGCTGAAATTAGCATACTTCCGAGAATAATTCGGTTTCGCAATTTTTCAGATTCTTCTAATGCTTGAGTTCCTTCCTGTTTATGAATTTCTACGGTAGAAATTAGGTCAGTTAAACTTTGAGCAAGGTTATCTAGTACGATCGCCTCTTGACCGCTGCTAGTCCTCAACATTTGTAGCTGTGCGGACTCGATGCTGTTGGGCTGCAAATTCCAAACTTCCGCTTCTTTTAACTGCAATTTAATTAGCTGACCGTAGTAATCAATGACGAGGGCAGATTTCTTCAAGATAGCCTGCAATGTGGCCTCTTCTGTTGCTAGTCGATCGGGATGTTCTCGTGCGAAAGATTCAATTTCTGCAATCAGAATTTTTGCTTGATTGATTTGCCCGAAAAAGCGATCGTGTTCGTATTGCAGCCATACGGCATTTCCCAAAACGACTGGCAATCTCGCCGCGTGCGATCGGGCTTCAAATACGGTATTTTGCAAATTTTGCAGCAGTTGCTGCTGCTGTTGCGCCACATTTACCTGAACTAAAGCTTGCTTGCGAAAGTAGTCTCCGAATCTCATTCCCGCACCAGTTCCCAAAATCGCTATGCCGATAGCTAAAGCATAGCCATAGCTAATCTTTTGACCGATCCGCAAATGCTTGCATTCTGCCTTTAGCCCAGTTATATTAATAGTTGAAGTTTGTAACAAATCTTTTTGAGCATAGTGCTTTTGCTCTACTTTGCTATTCTTGGACTGACTGTGGGTAAATAATAACATTGGAAGTTCCTCCCAAACTAATCAGGAGTAATTGAGCGAAGAAAAGCAGAATGCACTTATGCTGAAGGTCGAAAGCAGTTTTGAGTGTTGAACTTTGAATTTTGAATTATTTCACTCAAAACTCAACGCTTCCCCTAGTATCTCTCTTTTTAGACTAGAGTGTTTGTGATCTCAATCAACAATCTATGTGATTATACGCAAATTTAGAAAACTTAGGGCTACAGCGATTAGTATTTTTAGTCGGTTGGGAAACAAGGCCCAACTACCGCTTCTCCCCGTTTTTCTTTTTTGGCCAGTTCTAGGTTTAATTCCAGCACTTTTGCTAAAATATCGTCGCTGTCAGTAAATCCGTAAGCTTGCATTACATTCGCGATCGAGCTTAGCGTGGAGTTTAAAGAGCTGACTTGTTGGTTCTTCAAAAAAATTATTGTAAAGTTGACTAATTACCCACTTTTTTGCTAACATTTGTTGAGTGGGGTACAGTGAAGTAGCAAGATAGAAGCGCCCTTGCCTTTCTCATTTATAAACATTTTCCATTTTAATACTGTAGCAGGTTCAATCATGGTAAAGTCTCAGTATGAAGAATATTCCATCGGCAAGAAACACACTGTCGCACTCAAAGAAAACTTCGGAAGTTCTAAAGTGTATGCACAAAATGCACAGTCAGTGCTTAACAAAGCTACTGGATTTATCAGTGCTTACGATTTCACGCTAAATCCTTATCGCGGCTGTCAGTACGGATGCAGCTATTGTTATGCTGCTGCTTTTAGCCCTAATTCGCAGATGCGTCAGGATTGGGGAAATTGGGTTATCATCAAAGAAAATGCCACCGATATTTTAAAGAAAGAGTTGCATAGTTGGTACAAGAAAAACCCGGATCGACCACCTAGCATTTACATGAGTAGTGTCACCGATCCGTATCAGCCCATTGAAACTAAAAAACTATTAACTAGGTACTTGTTACAAGTAATGCTTTCCTATCAACCGACGCTAGTTATCCAAACTCGCAGTCCTATGATAACTAGAGATATCGATATTTTACAGAAATTTCAGCGGTTGCGAATTAACATGAGCATTCCCACTGGTAGCGAAAAAGTAAGGAAAGATTTTGAACCAAAGTCGCCGAGTATTCCTGCGAGACTCAAAGCTATGGCAAAACTGAAATACAGCTTTCCTTACCAAGAAAATTGCGAAGTCAGATTTTCTATAACTGTGACGCCACTACTCCCTACCTTACCGGAAGATGAAGCGGATTTTATTAGCAAGCTGGCAGTTGTAGATAGAGTGGTGATTCAGGATTTTCATGCCAGCAACGGGCGATCGCTAATTGCGTCAACTCGCGAGGAAGCATTAGCTCTTAAACACAAGTACGCTTGGTGGTACAATAGCGAACAACAGAGTTATCGCAAGTTTAAAAATAAATTAATTGCGATGCTCCCCGATGTTGAAATTATGGAAGGCAAAGAGGGATTTGGCTATGAATAACTCGCTAGCTAACTGGTGGCGTTCCCATCAGTTTAACGAAGCCGTTAAGAGTCAAAATAATCGACTTGCCAAACAACTGTTAAAACAAATAGAAAATTCCGGGGCAAAACTCTCATGGCAGCAGAAGCTATTTAAAGAGCGCCTACAGCTTGAGAAGTTATTACAGAAAAAAAATGACCGCATCAAAGAAGCCGAGCGGCATTTAGAAGAATTAGAAATGCAACTAAGCTTCGGGCAACTTGACGATTCGCTGGCGCGGATTGATCAATTAACATTGTTTCCCGACACAAAGTTCATTGAACATATTTCAAAATCTTTCAAATTGATAGACTGCGATGAGAGTATGATTCAATGCACTGGCATTGACGACAAAACATTTAATAATTTTGAACAACATTTGGCTGGATTTATTAAGAATGAGCTTAATAAGTTGAGCAGGGAAAAAAACAATATTGATTATTTACTTGAACAAGCTATTGACGATATACAGAAACTGAAAGAAGGACAAGATCCTAAATACAATTTTGAGCTAAGTCCTCACGTCTATTTAATTAGGTATTTCCTAGATAACGTCTACTGTACATATCTAGCTTGGTTCCTGATTTACAAGGCTGGATTATTACCGACTAAAGTTAATATCCTCGATATTGCTGCTGGGCCGGGTACTGTTGCTTACGGACTCGGTTTGTTGCTGCAAAGCAGTAGCGACTTTTTTTCAATGCCACCAATGCACATATCATACTACTCTCTGGAACAGCAAAAAGCTTTTCAATATCGCGGACTCCAGTTTTGGCGGCAGTACATGGAACCCCAGGCGATGAATGCTTACTTTCGTTTTGACACTTCTAGTATATTTGATGGGAAAAATCAATCTCAAAGACTGCCTCAAAAATTCTTTGATTTTATAGTGATTTCTCACTGTTTTTTTAACGATGAGGAGAGAAGAGAAAAATCCCTTCTAATTTACAAGGATATATTTACAAACAGCCTGAATGATTCGGGTTACGCTTTGCTAATTATTCAAGATAAGAAGTTGCTGATCCCATACAATGTTCGTCGAGTTGATGATTGCCAACATGAGCTAAGTGTAGTAAGACAATTTGTTGATGAACTGGGCTTAAACTTAGTTTGGTATAAATATTTAAATTCAATCGGTAGCAGGACATCCCATCCTAATTTTGGCAAGTTTGCTAGAGAAAATCTACCTGTACAGAAATTCATCAGTCCACTTTTCCGCCAGCACCTTAAATTACCTTACGAGCCGCATTATGGGCTTGATGACTATGTAATATTAGCAAAAAAATAATAAGTATACATCTCGAAAGAAATGAAAAAAGTTTCCAATTCAACATTTAATCGTAAAAATCTGTGATTCAAAAATCGACTGAAACACCTACCAAGAACATTCAAACTGGATGGCACGGCAGCCTGAATTTAGCCTACGCTAACCGATCCGGTGCAACTCAAATCATTCACAATCAAATGCAAGCACCCCTAAAGGTGCAGCGCCCGTTTTATCCTGAAGGGAAAGAGATTTGTCACAGCGTCATCTTGCACACGGCTGGGGGAGTTGTCGGGGGCGATCGACTTTCCAGCCATTTTCACCTCCAACCCAAGGCGAAAGCCTTGATTACCAGCGCCGCTGCTAGTAAAATCTATCGCAGCAGCGGACTAGAATCACAACAAAATATTGACATTCAGCTAGATACTGGTGCTAATTTAGAATGGCTGCCACAAGAAACTATAGTTTTTGACGGCGCAATATATCGGCAAAATTTGCGGGTAGAATTAGCACCAACAGCGAGGATTTTACTGTGGGAAATTACCAGATTTGGACGCAGTGCTAGGGGCGAAAAGTTCTTGTCTGGAGAATGGATCTCGCACACCGAAATTTGGCAACAAAACAGCCCTTTATGGATTGACAGACAATTGCTCAAAGGAGGAGAAAAAATGCTCGAAAGTCCTCACGGCCTCGCAGGAAAACCAGTAGTCGCCACCCTCGCTTGGGTAGGCGAACCCGTTACAGCCGAACTCGTGGAAAAAGTGCGAGATTTGCCATCTGAGGCAACAATTTCTCCTGGTAATTCCACCGTCGGCGTGACTCGTATTCCTAACGGTTTGCTGTGCCGATATCGCGGTACATCCACAGCCGCAGCGAGAGACTGGTTTGTCAGCATTTGGCACTTGCTGCGCTTATCTTTTTCAGAACGCCCTTGCTGTTTACCCAGAGTTTGGATAAAATAGGATGATCTTTGAGTTTCAATGTAGAGTTGCCCTGCTAACAAGATTATTCCTGTCTCTCTTTTCTGACTCTGCGCCCTCTGCGCCCTTTGCGGTTTAATCATTCAGAAACAACCGTAAACGATATCATCACCAAATAATGCGATCGCACTTACAAGAATAAAAATGCAACTCACCCCCCAAGAAAAAGACAAACTGCTGATTTTCACCGCCGCCCTGGTAGCAGAACGCCGCAAACAAAGAGGTTTAAAATTAAACTATCCAGAAGCACTCGCCTACATTTCCGCCGCCATTTTAGAAGGAGCGAGAGATGGCCTCACAGTCGCCGATTTAATGAGTTATGGAACAACTCTCCTGACGCGGGAAGATGTGATGGAAGGGATAGCAGAAATGGTGCATGAAGTCCAGGTTGAGGCGACTTTCCCCGACGGAACAAAGTTGGTAACAGTGCACGATCCTATTCGTTAAAAAATCAACCACAGAGACTCAGAGGAGGAAAAGATGATTCCAGGAGAAATGATTGTTTCAGCAGGCGAAATAGAACTAAATGCCGATCGCCCAACGGTGCGGTTGCTTATAGGAAATAAAGGGGATCGGCCAATTCAAATTGGTTCACACTATCACTTTTATGAGGCAAACGAAGCCTTAGAATTCAATCGAGAACAAGCAAAAGGAATGCGGTTGGATATCCCCGCAGGTACAGCAGTCAGGTTTGAACCAGGAGATGAAAGGGAAGTTCAATTAGTGCCGTTTGTTGGTAGTCGTCAAGTCTACGGCTTTAATGGAAAAGTGAACGGTCATCTGGATGCTGAAGTATGAAGCCAGATGACCGTTCACGATTGTTGATTTGGGAATTTGAAAGTTTTTAAATTCAAAGTTCTGCCAGTTTCCAAAAAGAATGCAACTGTAGGAAATATCCACACCATGATAGTAATAAGTCATCCGCAATCCCCAATCTAACATGGTATTACTTGCAGTCCTATGCCTGGAGAGAGACAAAGCCATCTCACAACTTTTTCTCTGCCTTCTGTATAAGTCCTTTCTGTCTTTCTTTTGTTAGTTCAATCTCCGACTTTTGAGCGAGTTACAATCGGCTGTTTGGGATCTACTGTGGTTATTATAACTGCAAAGATAGACAGCAAAAGTGCGTGATGAACCCAAAATTACTTGACCAGATCAAACAGGCATTGAAGCAGAGCTTGCTAGCAACCTCAAGGCGTGTCTGGAGAACCCCGTTAGACCGACGCACCAGCATCAAATTGTTAGATGACAGCATCGTTTATAAAAAGCAGCACCAACCCATCAATATACCTGCATTAACCTCGGTAAAAAAAGTGCCTTCTCGGTTTTTTGCCACGGAAAAAACAGTGTCTTTTGACCCAGATTATGTTTGGAAAATTTCCCTGAATCAAAAAATAAATTCTCTAACTATTTGTACGTCTGGCAACACGCTGCTGAATAACAAGTTGCTTTTAGACTTAGATTTTCGGATTAGCGGTGCGGGCATTCTGGAATGGCCTTACAAACCTAACCAAATTACCTATCCGCTGGTAGTTGCTCCTTGGTCGCATTTGTGGTGCAGTTATTATGATTATGTGATTTTTGTGCTGGCTAAACTTTGTCGAATTGAGGAGGCTTTAGGTAAGGAAATTTGGCAAGAAGCCAAAATTTGTTATCCTTTACGACATACAGATTTTGAGTTGGGCTTTATGACCAAACTCGGTATTCCTGAAAGTTCACTAATCGACACTCAGGCTAGAGATACGGGATATCATGCAGAAAGTGTGGTGGTGGGAAACAATCAAGACTGGTATTTTCCCAGTCCTTACGATATAGAGCTTTTGCGGAAAAAATTCTGTCTTAAGGAAAAGGTAAAGCCTTATAGAAAACTTTATCTGTCGAGAAGCGGCCGGCGCAAGGTTAAAAATGAATTACAAGTGCGAGAGGTTTTGAAAGAATTTGATTTTGAAATTTTGGAAGATATCTCGCGCAGTGTTGATGAACAAATTCGTCTGTTTGCAGAAGCGGCGGTGGTTGTCGGCCCTCACGGGGCAGGTTTTACAAATTTGCTGTGGTGTCAGCCGGGAACGAAAGTATTGGAATTCTTTTATGGAGGGTACACTCCGCCATATTTCTATTACATTTGCCAGCTATTGGGATTAGAATACTCTCGTATGGTTGATGACAACAATGTAGCGGAAGATTGGAGTTTCATTGGCATGGATATGACGGTGGATGTGGAGATTTTGAAAAGGCAAATCCCTAAAATGCTGGAGGAAAGTTGCCCCTTGATAGCCTGTTAGATTTTCGATTGGCAAGAATTGATGCCTATCGGGATTTTAAAGCTTGTCTAATGTTATATTTTTTTTTACGGTTTCAGATTGAGGAACTTGTTACATACTATAATTCAAGTGGGTCTCAACTGCTAACTAAAAATTTATTAATATTAGGAGCGAGCATGAGTTACAGAATGGATCGTCGCGCCTACGCGGAAACCTTCGGGCCGACTGTGGGCGATCGCGTCCGGTTAGCCGATACAGAATTATTCATAGAAGTTGAAAAAGACTTCACAACCTACGGGGATGAAGTTAAATTTGGCGGCGGCAAAGTCATTCGCGACGGCATGGGACAATCGCCGATTTCTAATGCAGACGGCGCTGTTGACACGGTGATTACTAATGCTTTAATATTAGACTGGTGGGGAATTATTAAAGCAGATATCGGCATTAAAGACGGCAAAATTTACAAAATTGGTAAAGCGGGAAATCCTTATATTCAAGATAGGGTAGATATTATTATCGGGCCTGGTACTGAAGTAATTGCCGGTGAAGGAATGATTCTCACCGCTGGGGGAATTGACACTCACATTCATTTTATTTGTCCGCAGCAAATTGAAGTGGCGATCGCCTCTGGAATCACTACAATGATTGGCGGTGGCACAGGCCCTGCAACGGGTACAAACGCCACAACTTGCACTCCGGGGCCTTGGCATATGTACCGAATGCTGCAAGCAGCCGACGCTTTCCCGGTAAACCTAGGATTTTTAGGTAAAGGAAATAGCAGTCAACCCCAAGGATTAATTGAACAAATCTTGGCCGGTGCAATGGGTTTGAAACTCCACGAAGATTGGGGAACTACACCAGCAACGATCGACACTTGTTTGAGTGTAGCTGACGAGTACGATGTGCAAGTTGCAATTCACACGGATACTCTCAATGAAGCGGGATTTGTGGAAGCTACAATTGCTGCTTTCAAAAATCGAGCTATTCATACTTACCATACTGAAGGTGCTGGCGGCGGACACGCACCTGATATTATCAAAGTTTGCGGCCAAGCTAATGTTTTGCCTTCGTCAACTAACCCGACTCGCCCTTACACTGTCAATACTTTAGAAGAACATTTAGATATGTTGATGGTTTGCCACCATTTGGATCGAGGTATTCCTGAAGATGTCGCTTTTGCTGAATCGAGAATTAGAAGGGAAACTATTGCTGCTGAGGATATTTTGCACGATTTAGGTGCGTTTAGTATGATTTCTTCTGACTCGCAGGCGATGGGAAGAGTGGGAGAGGTGATTATTCGGACTTGGCAAACGGCTCATAAAATGAAAGTGCAGCGGGGACATTTACCCCCCCTAACCCCCCCTTACCAAGGGGGGGAACCAGAGGGAGAAAATGATAATTTTCGGGTGAAGCGGTACATTGCCAAATATACAATTAATCCGGCGATTACTCACGGAATTAGTCAGTATGTGGGTTCGGTGGAAGAGGGGAAATTGGCGGATTTGTGTTTGTGGCGGCCGGCTTTTTTTGGGGTGAAACCGGAACTGGTAATTAAAGGAGGGGCGATCGCCTATGGGCAGATGGGAGATGCTAACGCCAGCATTCCCACGCCGCAACCGGTGCATATGCGGCCGATGTTTGGCAGTTTTGGCGGGGCGATTGGGGCGACTTGTCTGACGTTTGTTTCCCAAGCTGCGCGCGATCGAGATATTGCCGCACAGCTCGGTTTGCAAAAGCCCACTGTAGCAGTTTCCGGGACGCGACAAATTAGTAAAAGAGATATGAAACTCAACGATTATTTGCCACAAATGGAAGTCGATCCAGAAACTTATGAAGTTAGGGCGGATGGGGAATTGTTAACTTGCGAACCGGCAACTGTTTTGCCAATGGCGCAGCGATACTTTTTGTTTTAACTGATATCTTGCACCATTTTCAGCAACAGGCAAGATGCCTGTTCCACAATAAAATTTATATTTTGTGGAACAGGCATCTTGACTGTTCATAAAAGGCTAACTAACAATTGTGCAATATCTCAGTTTTAACCGATTATACAATCATGTAGTGGCGGGTTTTACAAACAATATTTGTCAATAATAGATAATCTCAAAAACTCGCCCCCACCCAACAGCAAATCTTCATCTTAGTTCCATTCTGTATTTGAGTTCGTGTTAGAAAAATTGAACGATCGCACTATCAAACCCTGACACACAAACCAAAAATAAAGTGCAATATTAATCCCGCTCAACAGCTTCGGTATTCCCTCCAGCAAGCTCGACACAATCTCGTTTTTTAAGGGCAGCGCTTCTGCAAAAAAGGCAACAAATAACAAACCTACGCCACTCAGCAGTAAAGCATAGGGAGTCGAGGGAATATGCCTCCGAAAAGTTAATCCGTATGCAATTGCGAGCACGGCGTAAAATATGACAATTGTCACTTTCGGAAAACCCGCACGTCCCAGATGAACATGGGTGCGAAAAACTTCATTGAACAGAAAGCAACCTGCAAACAGTGCCGAATATAAAAGAAATCGATTTTCTGGGCGATCTGGTTGAATAATTCTCAGCAATCCAAAGGTAAAAGCGCACACCATTACCGATAAATAAAATAACATTTGAAACGCCAAGAAAAAGAAACCTGCACCCGGATACGTGGCAGAGCAAGGCGGCAAAAATAACCCTTTTACCGAAGAACCGAATAAATTCAGACAAGCCGTCACTATCCCAACTAGCACTAAAGTTAGACTATTGAACAACAATACAGTTCTGTAATTTACCATAATTAATAACTAAAAACTAACAACAGTATATTGCGCGTCAAACCATTTTTTGCTAGGGCTTGTGCATGGGGGTTCAGAAACCGGGTTTTTTACGAAAATACTGGGTTGTGACCCGCAGATTCGCAAAATAACCCGGTTTCTCTGTCGGAGTGCGTAATTCCCGATCGTGTTCTTTGAGTAAAGGTGAGATATTCGGTGAAAGGACAAAGCATTGCTGTGTTTCTACAGCAGGCAATTGAGAATCTACAGATATTTAAACAGAGACGAAATCTTCAGGACCGATGAGATTGGGAGCAACACCTGTCAAAGCAGCTAAAATTTCACCGCTGCTAGCTAATCCAATTAATGTGCCGTTAGTTCCAGCGGAAATTGATAGTTGTCCGAAAGTCAAGCCGTTGATTAATTGAATGGTATCTTGAGCGTTGCCGAAATCAGAGATTGTATCAACTCCCAACCCCGCACCTAAAACAAATACATCGTTGCCCGCGCCGCCGACTAGAATATCGTTTCCCAAACCGCCGTTGAGGGTGTCAAAACCTTTGCCACCAAACAGGTTGTCGCTGCCGCCGCCCCCGACAAGGATATCGTTGCCTTGTCTGCCGATAAGTGCGTCATCGCCGTCAAAACCGTTGATATTATCGCTGCTGGGAGTGCCTATCAGGTTGTCGTTGCCGTTTGTGCCGTTGATGTTGTTACTAGAAGTATTGATGACGCCTGGAGTGTTGGTTAAGTCAACAATAAAGAGGTCTGAGCCATTGTTGGTATCTCCCGGCACGAGGTTGGAGGCCTTAGATGAAAACGCCACTTTCTGCCCGTTGGCGGAGATGGAGGGGCTGTAGGATTCGCCGTTCCCCTGATTGCCCGCCCCTGAAACAGAGACGCGAGTGGTGGTATTGGTTGACAAGTCGCGCACGAAGATGTCAGTGCTATTGTTAGTGTCCCCCCGCACGAGGTTGGAGGCATCAGATTCAAACACCACAAACCGTCCGTCGGCGGAGATCGAACTATAGAGGGAGGAGTCGTTCCCCGGATTGCCTGCTGAGTCAACAGAGACGCAGGTAGTGGTATTGGTTAACAAGTCGCGCACGAAGATGTCGCCGCGATTGTTAGTTTCTCCCGGTACTAGGTTGGTGGCACTAGATACAAACGCCACAAACCGCCCGTCGGCGGAGATGGAGGGAATGCGGGAGGAGTCGTTTCCCTGAATGCCTGCTGAATCTACAGAGACGCGGGTAGTGGTATTCGTTAACAAGTCGCGCACGAAGGTGTCGTTACTATTGTTAGTGTCTCCCGGCACGAGGTTGGAGGCATTCGACGCAAACGCCACAAACCGCCCGTCGGAGATGGAGGGGAACTCGGAAATGCCGTTCCCCTGATTGCCTGCTGAATCTACAGAGACGCGGGTGGTAGTGTTTGTTAACAAGTCACGCACGAAGATATCACGGGTATCGTTAGTGTCTCCCGCCACAAGGTTGGTGGAATCCGATGCAAACGTCACAAACCGCCCGTCGGCGGAGATGGAGGTCAACAAGGAATAGGAAATGCCGTTCCCCTGATTGCCTGCTGAGTCAACAGAGACGCGGGTAGTGATATTCGTTAACAAGTCGCGGACGAAGATGTCGGCTCTACCGTTAGTGTCCCCCGGCACGAGGTTGGAAGCATTCGATGCAAACGCCACAAACCGCCCGTTACCGGAAATGGAGGGGAGGACGGACAAGGCGTTCCCCTGATTGCCTGCTGAGTTAACTGAGACGCGGGTGATGATATTCGTTAACAAGTCGCGCACGAAGATGTCCTTGCTATTGTTAGTGTCCCCCGGCACGAGGTTGGTGGCGTTAGATAAAAACGTCACAAACCGCCCATCGGCAGAGATGGAGGGGATCTCGGAGTCGCCGATCGCCTGATTGCCTGCTGAGTCAACTGAGACGCGATTAATAGTCATACGTCCTCACATTAAAATTGCAAATTTGGTAAATAGACGAGTGTTCGATCGCCCGAAGCTTCTGACAAAACAGATTCGCGCGCTTGTAAGGCGATCGACTAATGTTTCTGAATAGTTGCTGCCTATTTTTTCTAGGCTATTATCTCATTTTGGTTGGCTGTTGCAGTCAAAATTTGCTCAACCTGAGCCGGAGTTAGATTCGGATTGGCATTCAAAACTAAAGCCGCTACACCCGCTACGTGAGGGGCTGCCATCGATGTGCCGCTGTAGGTTTCGTAGGTGTTGTAGGGAGTTGTAGAATAGATGTCTACTCCCGGTGCAACTACGTAATCCAAAGGTCGGCCACCTGCACGGTTAAAGAATTGATCCATCCTGCCATTTATATCAATTCCTCCCACAGCAATTCCGAAGCGATCGGCATATCTAGCTGGATAGTCTGGTTCAGAAAAACCATCATTTCCTGCTGACATGACGACAACAACTCCTTTGTTAGTGGCGTACTGAATTGCCTCATCAACCTCCATGCTAGGCGACCAGCCACCAATACTAACGTTAATTACATTAGCTCCATTATCAGCAGCATAACGAATTCCAGCAGCAAAATTATTAAAGTTCCCAGAGCCAAATGCCGGCAAAACTCTCACAGGCATAATCTTTGCATTGTAGGCAACTCCAGTTATGCCAAAATCATTTCGTTCGGCCGCAATCGCGCCTGCTACGTGAGTCCCATGACCGTCCCAATCCATTGGGTTGTTGTCGTTCCACACAAAATCCCAACCCCGAATATCATCAATATATCCGTTGCGGTCGTCGTCAATTCCGTTATTGGGAATTTCACCCGCATTCTGCCAAATATTGGCATCTAAATCGGGATGGGTGTAGTCAACACCGCTATCGACGACAGCTACAACAATCCCATTTCCGGTAATTCCCCCCTGCCAAACTTCCGGCGCATTTACCATGTCTCTTGCCCAATCATTCCCGCCCAAATTAGGAACTTCGGGGAATTTAACGGGACTGTTAAAAGTGCCGGCTACTGCTGCATTTGCATCTACTAAACCGTATCCGTAATTGCTGCTAAAACCAGTAGCAGGCGTTGCAGCTAGATTCAGGTTGTAATTCTTATAGTCAAAGTAACTATAAACTGCGACATAGTAATCTCCAGGAGTCAGGTTGAAGAAATTTATCTCGCCGGATGCACCGGGCGAGGCATAATCGCTGCCAAGAAGTTCATCATAATCAGCCTCGCCGTTGCGATTCTTATCTTGAATCAACTCGATTCCTGCTCCATTCAAAACATCGATACGCAAGCTTACATCGCTATTGTTGTTAATAGTAAAGCGATAATAATCCTCGTTATCGTCAACTCCGACAAAATCATTGAAGATGAGGGGATTGTTATCAGCAACACCCATGTTGCGTGCAGTGGCTAAGGAGTTGTCTGGGTCTGATAAATTCAACTGATTAGCCGTTCTCGTTCCTGTGAGGGGATCTGTGCCGACAGCGATCGCATCTGAGTTCGATTTTTGTTGAGCAAGAGATGTAATGCTAGCGACTTGATTGTTGGCTGAGTAACTGAGGCTCTCGCTGCTTTGGGTTACTACAAAATCTGCTATTTGTCCTTGTTCGCCGATCGCGCTCGCTGTCAAATTATCAATGTCAAGGCCGTTGCTAGGGATGCTACCGTTAAATTGACTGGATGCAGTGAAAAAATTAAGCTGACCGCTGTTACCAAAGGTTGTTAATGCTGCTGTGAGCTGCTGTTCGCGATCGATTGCAAATATACCGAGCGTACTTTCCATAAATTCACTCCTGATAATTTGAGATTCACTGGTGTTTAGGGGAGACAATGCGTGATTTTAAATTAATTAACATTCTTCCATCGGCGAGATGATAAGTCAATTCATAAATTCATTGCTTGAGTTCATAAAAGTCATAACCCTAATTTCATAAAAGTCATATTTTTCGGCAAGTTATGCCGTTTCAAGCTGAAGCTGTTGTTTTTGCGTCAAAACCATCGCTATGTGTTTTTCGTAATAGGCTGCTTCGTTAATGAATACAGGGAAAACAGTAGATTCTCCTTTATAGTGGAGCGATTCTCCCGTAAATGTGAGAAACATCGGTTCACCGGGATGTAAGGGTTCATAGTCTTTGAACTGAAGTTGGGGATGGATCGCGGCTTGCAGTTCACCTAGTGAATTTCTGGGATAGTCTACTGAGCCGATCGCCTGATATACAGTTAAATATGATGGTATAGGAAGCGGCTTTCCCCGATTTTGTGCGTCGAGATAATCCAGAATGGCGTGGACTAGCATTTCGGTTTGCTGAAGCTGACGGGCGTTAATGACTCCCTGGGCGATGGGCCCAACTTCTATGGTGCCACCGAAAGCAGAGAGCGATCGAAGCATTGGGGCATCCTCACCAGAATGCTCTCCGAAACAAACTCGCAGTGAGGGTTCGATCTCACTCAAATAAGCTAATAATTGCAAATTGAATGGATGTTTGCTAGATGGTAAAATTGTCAGCCCCATGTTGGCCGTTGTGCTGTGAAGGTCAACGATCACATCAGCCCCATGTTCGTCTTTCGGACATAGTTGGGCGGAGATTTCCTTAGCACGTCTGTTCTCGTAACCCATCAAATCTGGGTTAGACAAATCTTCCTCGGCAAAGCAACGGTTCAAATCGCGATCGACATAACGCCGATTGGACTTTACCGCTTGAGGATTAGCTAATAGAGTAACCACCTCAAAGCTCGATCGTTTCAGTAAGTCTGGGAATTGTTGAAACTTCTTAATCAGATAAACCCCAGTCAACTCGTTTCCGTGGGTTCCTCCCACAACTGCAACTCGTCGAATTACTTGCGAAATCATGAATAATCCTCATTAAGCAATACTTAAATAGGTATTTTGTGCCGAAATTTATAACTATTACTTTCAAAATAAAGAAGTTATAGCTATATGTCAAATACTTTTTTATATATAACAATATACTTAAAAAATATAGTATTTAATCCCCGTTACAAAAGAGAATATAACTGTAGGCTCGTGCTCCAAACCATGATAGTAATCATTCATTCCCAATCATTCAATTCTCAAATCTAAAATCGTATAACCTATGGAACTTCGCCATCTTCGTTACTTCATTGCAGTGGCAGACGAACTGAGCTTTAGTCGCGCGGCAAAGCGATTGCACATTGCCCAACCGCCCCTAAGTCAACAAATTAAAGATTTAGAGGCTGAACTGGGTGTGAAGCTATTCGATCGCAAAAGTCACCCGATTCAGCTAACCCCAGCAGGACAGGCGTTTTTAGAAGAAGCTCGCGCAACTTTGGTACAGTTAGAACAAGCGGTACATAAAACCCAGCGCATTCATCAGGGTGAATTGGGTTATTTGACGGTGGGTTTTCCCAGTTCGATCGCGAATGGTGTCTTTCCAGAGATGCTGCGAACTTTTCGACAGCGATATCCAGAGGTAAAACTGATTTTGCAGGAAGAACATAGTGCTTCCCTAATTCAGAGGTTGCGCGATCGCCAGACTGATATCATTTTTCTCTATCTCTACCACGATATTTCTGAAGCCAATGATTTAGAAACGATGTCTCTCACGCAAGAACCACTTGTCGTCGTTTTACCCAAAAACCATCCGCTTACAGCCCAATCCAAAATTTCGCTTTCCGACCTAAAGGATCAAGAATTTGTAATGCCCCTTCATCAGATTGTGGCTGGCTTATCTGAGGAAATTTACCATGTATGTTCGCAAGCAGGGTTTGTTCCTAAAGTTGCTCAAACAGCCGTCTTTATGGTCACAATTTTGGGATTAGTCGCAGGGGAAACAGGTATCAGCATTCTGCCATCTCACGTACAGAATCTTCAACGCGAAGGAGTGGTCTATCGTCAGATTCAGGAACAAACGACAACCACTCAATTAACTGCTGTTTGGCGGCATAATCATTCGTCCACCATTTTGCAGCAATTCCTCAATATTATTAAAACCCTCTCAATTTATAGCAATCCTAAATGATTGGTGAGAAACAGGCCTAGGTAAAAAGCTTTGAAAAGTCAAGCAAGTAAGGTGCGTCGCCATCAACACTCTGCAAGTTTTATCCAAAATCTCGCAGATCCGCACCCTACAGATTAACACCACACAATATAGCTGCTACTGTAGTTCATGAACCAGGAATATGCTGTATTAACTGTTACTTGCCGCAATTGGCGAAAGTAGAAAATCGGTTAAATTTTGTAACTTTCCACGCTTGTCATATCTGCGCGCCAGCAAAAAGACAGTACCTAGTTATGCTTTTATCGCTGTCAACATAACTTTGCCAACTTCATGCAGCAACTGTTGGATACTCCCCTGGTATAGGGATTACTTGCGAGCTCATGTTCCATCCTACTTGCTTGCTAAAATTTTGAATTTGACCTTCACAAGTTCGACAAGTATAAGCGCCGACTTTCTGCCAAATTTCTAACTGCGAAGTCAATCCATATTTGCCATCCATTGCTGGATTGCATCCACATCCCATCCGCGCTGAGGTTCGGACAAAACAGATTCGCGCGGGTGTATGGCGATCGATTAATATTTCTGAATAGTTGCTGCCTATTTTTTCTAGGCTATTATCCCATTTGGTTTGGCTATTGTCGTCAAGATATACTCAACTTGAGCCGGAGTAAGAGTCGGGTTGGCATTCAAAACCAAAGCCGCTACACTCGCTACGTAGAGTCTTAATCGCTCGGTAAACTCAATTTTAATACCTGTCCAACTGATACCTCGTGCTTGTGCGTCGCTACTACCACGGCACCTTCTAATCGCGGATCGTAACATCCCACCCAAGCCGCAGGATGACATTCATGTACTAAATACCCGTACAGCCAAATTGCTCCTCTACCTTCAATGACAATTCCTTGGCTTAATTGAACGTCTTGAGGAAGTTTCAAACCTTGTAAATCATCGGGTGTGATGATACCGTCTTGAGTTGTAATTCGCAAGCGCAAATGTTGGTAAGCTAAACCGTCTTGAGTTTGATGGGGGATTATTTTTAATTCAATAGGATTCATAGGATTCATTGGATGCAAAAATGTTGAATGCTGCGATAAAATCATATACCTTTTAGGGCAAATTGGGAATCCGATCGCCAACTTTGAGTCCCAATTGGGCTGCCCTTCCGCCTCTGAGTTCAATAACTCCATCAACGGGAACATCCGGGCCGTAGTTGGGGCAGGTTTCGCTCAAACACGGCGGTACGTTAGGAATTATTGCCTGCACTACGCCTTCCCGCAGAAAAACCATATCGAGCTCAATAAACACGTTTTTCATCCAAAAACGCACGTTTCGCGCGGGTTCGATGGGGAAAAGCATTCCTCTGTCGTCTGGCAATTCTGTGCGAAACATTAAACCTGTGGCTTGTTCTTGGGGAGTTTGCGCCACTTCTAGTCCGATCGCGCGATCGGCTATAATCGTGTTAACCGAAATTGGCAAAAGCTGACCCCTATCTAGTCCGCCAAACAGCGAAATAAAGTTTGATTCAGTCAGATTAGAATTTCCCAAAATAACTCCTAAATAATTACCAGATTTTTTGTCTTTCATAATAGTTTGGTTGTCGGAAACAGAAAGCTCTAAATCGCTAAACTTCATGCCTTCTGTCAAGACAATTTTATCATTGCCGTTGCCAAAATCTGTAATTATATCCGCTTCAGTAATAGTAGATGCGGCGGTTTTTTCAATCACAAATAAATCATCACCCGCGCCTCCTGTTAAGAGATCCCCGCCTTCGCCGCCTATTAGCAAATCGTTACCCCGATCGCCAAAAATCCAATCGGAGTCTTGTCCTCCATATATTGTATCGCTTCCCTGACCGCCAGACAGCGTATCAGCGCCTTCATTTCCTGCTAGCAAATCATTTTCCCGATCGCCAAAAATTCGGTCATTTCCCCCCAAACCTTGAACAGTATCATTACCCGCAAATCCTCTAATCGTATCGTTGCTGAGAGTTCCCAGGAGAAAATCGAAGCCGAAACTACCGTCGATGTTAACCATTGTGCGTTTAATGATGCGTTTAATAAAATGAAGATTTGGCGATCGGCATCCGCCAACCGGTACCAAAAGCTCGAGCGCTAATTTTCAAACCAGGGGCTGCTTGTCGCCGTTTAAACTCCGCTTGCCTCACTAATTTTACTACACGTTTAACCACCGCTTCATCGTGTCCTGCAGCCACAATTTGTTGAACCGATTCGTAATGTTCTATCAACCGCTGCAAAATGTCATCCAAAACATCGTAATCCGGCAAAGAATCTTGGTCAATTTGCCCCGGTTTTAGTTCAGCACTCGGCGGCTTAGTAATAATATTAACCGGAATAATTTCCTTTCCCAAGTTTGCATGATTTTTAATCTTCTCACTCCCAGAATTCAGCCACCGACAAAGCGAATAAACGCGAGTTTTCGGCACATCAGAAATCACCGCCAATCCCCCATTCATATCGCCGTAGAGAGTGCAGTAACCCACCGCCATTTCCGACTTATTGCCAGTCGAAAGCAGCAAATGTCCGAACTTATTAGAAATTGCCATCAACAGATTGCCTCGAATCCGCGATTGAATATTTTCCTCAGCAATCCCGAAAGTTGTATTGACAAACAAATTGGCGAGAGTGCGATCGTAAGTTTTCATCAAATCGCCGATCGGCAACATTTCGATTGCAATGCCAAGATTTCGTGCTAATTCCAAAGCATCATTAACCGAATGATCCGAACTGTAAGGAGAAGGCATCAACACCCCTAGAACATTTTCGGGCCCGATCGCGCAACTGGCGATCGCAGCCACCAAAGCCGAATCTATCCCGCCACTCAAACCGAGTACAACCTTAGAAAAACCGCACTTGCGGACATAATCTCCTACTCCCAAAACCAAAGCAGCCCAAATTTCTGCATCTCCTTCTGCCGGATGAAAACTTAAATCTGTTGTGGATCGGGCATCTTGCCCATTCCCACCGCTGCCAACTAAATCTTGTTTAGTGGCGTCATATTCCAGCACCGCAAAATCCGTTTCAAAAGAAGCTAATACCTGAATTAAATCACCCTTTCGATTCACACCAAAACTGCTACCATCAAAAATAATATCGTCATTTCCCCCTACCTGATTAGCGTAAATAATCGGTATCCCGCAGCGAATGATGCTGTGCTGCAACATCGCCGATCGCACTCCCCGCTTCCCCGCAGAATAAGGCGATGCCGACAAATTCACCACTAAATCTACACCCAATTTTGCCAGATCGGAAACAGGATCGCCCGCGTAACTGCGTTTACCCCAAAACTCCTCATTGTTCCACAAATCTTCACAAATTGTCACGCCGATTTTGACTTCGCCAATAGAAAAGTAATTGCTGTTTTCTCCCGGTTCAAAATATCTATCTTCATCAAATACATCATAAGTAGGCAACAAGCGTTTATGAAAAACTGTTTTGACGGCGCCATTTTGCAACAAAATAGCACTATTAAACAAGGATTTTCCGCCGAGTTTAACAGCATTAGCATTAGGTAAGGCAGTGCCTACTATGACTGCCAACTCCGGCGGCAAAGCTTGCGCCAGTTGCTGCAACTGTGTACCTGCATCTGCAATGAAACTCGGATTAATTAACAAATCGCGCGGCGGATAACCGATCAGGGAAAGTTCCGGTGTTAGCAATAAGTTTGCGCCCTCAACCTCAGCTTTTTTCGCAGCCTCCAGAATCAGGTTGGAGTTGCCCAAGATATCACCAATAGTAGGGTTGAGTTGTGCGATCGCAATTTTCATCTCACCAAATCACCTAATAAATATTGCTAACAGTCCGCCGGCGCGGACTCACTTTCTTATATTCCTAGATTTGAATGTAGCGAAAGATTACTCAGATTTGTAATGTTTCAACTCTTCCTCAATATAATAATTTACCAAATCCCGGTAAATATTTTCAACCACATCAGGATTCAAACCCGATTCTTGAGCCCACTCGCGCCGCTGCTGTAACATATCGTGAAAGCGATCGAACGATCGAACACTAGCTTCACTCGTTTTGAACCTTGCTGCCGCGATGACGTATTGAAATCTCTTGCTCAAAGCCTCGATCACTTCTCGATCGATAATATCAATTTCCTCCCGAACTTCGTGAATATTAGCGCATTCATCAGGGTCTTTCATCGTCTGCACTCCTTAATAGCTTATATTCTAATGTTACTAAATTGATCCCAGAATGTCATCTAAGGAACAGCTAAATAAACACCAGTGGCTTATTTTTGAAAGGAGCAAAAGCGGCCGCATCAAAGCGGTACAAACTAGCAGGGCGGCCCGCCCCGCGCGAAACCTTAACACCGGTATCGCACAAAAAACCCAATTTCAACAATCGAGCTCTAAAATTAGAATAATCAGAAAAATTTTCTCCCAAAATAGTTGTATAAAGCTGATACAAATCGCTCAAAGTAAAAAGTTCCGGCAAAACTTCAAAAGCTACCGGGCTGTATTCAAGTTTGTTACGCAGTCGCCGATATCCGTATTCGAGAATTTGATTGTGATCGAAGGCCAGCTTAGGAACTTGTTGCACGGGATACCAAGCAATACCGCCGACACGGTGCCCGACACCCGCGACTACACTCCCAGCAATTAACTCAGCTTCCTCAAAGCGTACCAAAGCAAAATAACTAACCGAAAGATAACGATCGCCCCTGGTAATTTCCCGAGGATCGCGCCCGGGTTCTCCAAAAGTATACAATTGCTCCAGATACAAATTTTTTACCCGAATTTTCTCAGACAAAATTCGGTAAGCCGCATTTTCAAGAGACTCGCCCTGACGCACCAAAGTACCGGGAAGACTCCAAGAATCGATAAACGGTTCGTCTTGCCGCATTACCAACAGCACCAACAAGCGGTTCTGCACGGTATCGACGGAAAAAATAACATTATCTACTCCTACTTTAAAGTCAGCTAATGAGCAACCCTCGCTCTTTTTTGTGCCTCGTGCCATGCGTACAAATGCTCCCTATGGATGTAATCTTCGATGGTCGGAGTCAGAGCTTCCCTGTCTCCTTTTTCCCGATAGGAAGTAGAAGAAACATTGGGAGCACTCAAAGATGCGATCGCCACGTCTGCACCCATGCGCCTCAACTGCCACAAATCTATTTGCTCTGATGGATAACCGGGTCGCGGTACTATCAGCAAATCCACTTGTTTTAACAATTGTTCAAATTTGTACCAGCGAGACAGTTGCCCCACCAAGTCAGAACCGATTACCAGCGTCAAATCTGCATCCGGCCACAGCAATCTTGCTTGTTCCACAGTTTCCACAGTCCTCGGACTGCTGAGTTCTGGATGCAAGCAAAGATTGTGTCTGGGCGAATTAATTTCTTGAATCATTAACAGCAGCATTGCCGATCGGTGTTGTAAAGAAGTTTGATGCGACTTAAAAGGATTGTCCGACGCCCAAACTGCTACCCAATCAAAATGTTGCGAAAGCCAACTCAGAATTGTTTTATGTCCCGCTGTGGGCGGATCGGCACTGGTTCCAAAAAGAGCAATCTTCTGCATAGGGAATCGGTAATTGTTGACTGTTGACTGTTGACTGTTGACTGTTGATTGATGACTACTGACTACTGACTACTAACTTCAATCTAAAATCTAAAATCTAAAATCTAAAATCGATTGACTCTTTTTCGTTTTTTCGGTGAGACTCTGCAAATCTGTAGAAATTTCCACTGACGGCGAAATCGGGTTGTCAAGTTGGCGAGTTTCGGGTCGAAGACTGGCGACAGAAGCAGCAGTGCGTTTGGCGATCTCCTCCAAACTTTCCTGGTTATGAACTCGTTTGCCATCCTTGACAACCAACTCCATTAATGGTAAATAATAATCGCAATTGTGAATAGTTTCTCCCGACAATCCCAAATAATCTCCGAGAATTTGCCCATTTTCAATATGTCTAAAAATTTGCTTTCTTCCTGGATATGTTACCTTGCCGCTTGCCTCTTTCATCACCGGAATTCCGTCAATTTCCACCAACTTATAAACACCGTTGATAGGAGAACCGCTGACCAACTTCGTTCCCAAACCGTAACCGTCAATGCAAGCACCGCTACTTTTTAATTTCGCAATTTCTCGATCGTCCAAATCGCCGCTAGCAAAAATTGGAACGCCAGGCAGGATCGATCGAACTTCCCGAGACAGCAGCGCCAAATCGCCCGAATCCAGCCGCACGCCTTCCAACTGCATTTCACCGCTGTTTACTCGATCGGCCAACATCCGCGCCGCCGCCACAGTATCATAAGTATCGATCAGCAGCGGCGCCCCCGGAAAATAGCGGTGAAAAGCTGCAAACGCCTGATTCTCACTGCCTTCGAGGGCAGCCACAGCCATTACCAAAGCATGGGCGATCGTACCGACAGGCTTGCGGCCCAACTTCAAAGCAGCCAAAATATTAGAAGTTCCGTCGAATCCCGCAGCCAGGGCAGCCCTAGCCGCCCAAACAGCAGCTTGAGGCCCAAAAGCCCTGCGCGTCCCGAATTCCAGCAACTTAGCCTCCGGGCCCGCCACATCCCGCAGCCGCGCTGCCCGCGTCGCAATCAAAGTTTGATAATTTATCGCATTCAATAAATAAGTTTCCACTAACTGAGCCTGCCACAGAGGAGCCTCAATTCGCAGCAGAGGCTCGTTAGCAAACACCGCCGTCCCCTCCGGCACCGCCCAAACATCGCCAGTAAAACGAGCTGTGGCGAGTAAAGTCCAAAATCGTTCCGGGGCGTCGGCAAAAATCCCAGTGGACTGCAAAGCCTCAATTTGCGCCGGCGAAAACCGAAATTTTTCCAAATAATCGATAACTTGAGCCAAACCCATCGCGATCGCGTAGCCAAAACCTTCTGGCAGCCTGCGCGCGAATAATTCAAAACTCGCGGCCCGCCCGTCGATCCCTTCCCCGACGTAACAAGCGGACATCGTTAGCTGGTAGAGATCGGTCAAAAGGCTGTAATCTGCTGAAGAAACCGTTAGTTCCTGGTCTTCTAAGATTTCTTCAAAACCTGTGAGCTGCAGGCTTTCTGTCGCAGTTTCCATAAGAAAAACCCCGAACAAACTTCTTTTTTTTAATTATAGTGACAAACACCATATCTTTTTGTAAATTTTTGATAAAGATTGCAGATATTTGTCGGACAAATTCGCTTATTATGCCCTTTAATAGCAGATTTAGGTTGATTTTTCGATTAATATTATGGTAAAAGCAATATAAATACTGAATTTAACAAACTCAGGAATTAAGCACAAACACTCAAGCGTTCCGGGTTTTTTGCGAAAATATTTCCTTGCAGCCTTTGAAGAGAGTTAGACAACCCGGTTTCTGAGCGTCGGGAGGGCGATCGCGAGTGCTTGAGCTGAGCAAGGAAAAATCTACCAGCAAAAGGTCGATCGTCCAAAAATGCGTAATTTCTCAAACCTTCAGCTTGCTTCTATGTTGCAGACCAATAAGTAATTCAAATAAATATTGCTAAACTCATCCACAGCCCAAAAATCCGAGTAATATTAAAAGTATCAGAACTCAGACAAGAGAGGCAGATTCTATGAATCTTTCTAAATCTTTGACAAACGCAATGCGTTACGTTTCGGAAGCAGCGGTGCGGATTTTTAGCCCCAGCGATGACAACTATCCAAATAGTGGAGTTCAACCTTTTGAAGGTAAGCTTTCCAAAAGTTCTAAATCCAAAGAATGAACAGCCATTCCGGCAGTTTCTAGCGAGTTCGGCACAGGGATTCAGTTTAACAGTCAACAGTTAACAATTAACTGTTGGCTGTTAGCTTTTGACTTGGAACTTTTGACTTAGGACTTTGACCAAGAATTTCTTGATGGTATTCGCCACGTGATTTATCCGTGGAATCCATCCAAAATCTCAAATCTCAAATTCTCAACTCCCCGAATTTATCCGTGGGGTCAATCCAAAATCTCAAATCTAAAATCTAAAATCGAATGACTGTGAATAGTAATTGTAGGCGTGGTTTCCCTTCCTTCTACCCCACCTACAATTACCAATCACCAATTACATTTAACTTCCCAAATTGACAAAAGGTATAGCAAAACCATTTGATTTGTAAACAATCGATTCAATCATCACAAGCGTTTCAGGTTGTTCTACATTCACAACTCAAATAAACTTGCTATATATTCAGTGTAGTAAGCTTTTGAAATAAAGATTTTGGCGTTGCTGATTTAAGGTAGGAAAGGCTAAATATGCAAGGCATAGAAACCAATATTCACAAAATTTCGGGATTTTTAAGTGATTTTTTTCATACCCTGATTAAGCAAAGCCTTTTTTGTAGATTTATATAATGATTTAGACGTGCTATGGAGCCAGGATCTGGTTTACAAGATTATTAGTTCTAGTTGATTATGGTTGGTAAAAACCGCCCCTACAGGAATTACGCTCGATTCACACGTATATGATATGAGGTAAATAAAAACCCAGTTTCTTAAATAAACTGGGTTTCCATTGATGTTTTCTGATTGGATGTTTAAACTCAGCGGAAGCGCGATCGCTTATAGTTACAAGCCGCTCATTTCCCGAAATATGACTGCAAGTAGTTAATCAGTTGCGTGGATATGCGGGGCTTTAGATAGTCCGGCACTGGGCCTTCGATTGTGATAGTACGCATACCACCTGCGATCGCTTCGAGTTCCAAGTCGCTCAATTCTCGATAGGTTGAGTTTTCCGGTGTAGATGTTGCTTTTTTTATGATGCTTTCACTCGACATGGAAGTTACTCCTTGTGGATTTTTTACAGCTAGGCTATGGCTGGCCTATGCGTAAATTTAGTTTAGAAAATTCCCTGGCTAAAGTAGCTAGCTCAAAGTTGAGTTTTGAAGGTATAAAAACAACTTAGTTTGAACTAACCTTTGGTTGAGGAGATCACCTGAACTTTTGGCTAGGTATCGCAGATCGCATACAACTATATACTGGTAACACTCTCTGGCAATGACTAAAGCCTGCGTCCCATTCCTGAGTTTCTCCAAGTGATCGCCCCAACGCCCCAACGCCCCAACGCCTAACAAAAACCCCCCACCGCCCATTAAATGCTCAAAAGGTTAAATTCACACGGAGCCTTTACTAATGACCCACTTCGGCATTTTCTGTCCAGCCGGCGACGGCCACCTCAACCCCATGACAACATTAGGCAACGAACTGCTTCGCCGAGGCCATCGAGTTACCGTATTTAACTTCCTCGATGCTAAAACCACCACCTTAGCCAGCGGCTTAGAATTCCAGCCATTAGCTGAAGATGAATTTCCCCCAGGCTCAATGGCAGAAGGCTTGGCCCAACTGGGGAAACTCAGCGGAATGACAGCATTTCGATATACTATCAAAGCATTCACAGAGATTTCGACTGCTATCATCACAGAGGCTCCAACTGCCATTCAAAAAGCCGGTGTAGAAGCTTTACTCGTAGACCAAGTTTCATTCGAGGGAGGAACAATTGCAGAATTTCTCAACCTTCCTTTTGTCACAGTATGCAGTGCTTTGATGGTAAATAGAGACCCTAACATTCCTCCGTTTTGTACTTCTTGGCAATACAATCCAACTTTACCAAACCGCCTACGCAATCAACTCAGCTATCAGTTACTAAATCTGGCAGTCAAACCGATTCGAGAGGTGATTGCTGAGTATCGCCACCAGTGGAAATTACCTTTGTACTCTCACCCGAATGATGGTTACTCTAAACTCGCTCAGCTCAGCCAGCAGCCTGCTGAATTAGAGTTTCCCAGACAAAATTTACCCCCTTATTTCCATTTCACCGGCCCTTATCACAACCCAAAGACGCGCAAACCAGTGCCTTTTCCCTTTGAACAATTAACTGGCCAACCATTGATTTATGCTTCGATGGGAACTATTCAAAATCGCTTGCTGGATGTTTTTCAAACGATCGCCTCTGCTTGTGAAGGATTAGACGCTCAATTGGTGATTTCTCTGGGAGGTGGCGCGAGTCCAGAATCCTTCCCGCAATTGCCGGGAAATCCGATCGTTGTTGGCTATGCACCCCAATTAGAATTGCTGCAAAAAGCAACTCTCACAATTACTCACGCGGGGATGAATACAACCTTGGAATCCTTGAGTAATGGAGTACCGATGGTGGCAATTCCTGTGGCGAACGATCAGCCGGGAGTCGCAGCGCGGATTGCTTATACGGGTGTTGGGGAAGTGGTTCCTTTGAAGGAATTGAGCGTTCCTAAATTGCGATCGGCAATTGTGAAAGTCCTAACCCAAGAGTCGTATAAACAAAGGGCGATCGCGCTGCAAGAGGCGATCGGGCGATCGGGCGGAGTCAAGCGCGCCGCTGACATTATCGAACAGGTTGTGTTGACTGGGAAACCTGTTTTGGCTGGGAAATAATACTTTTTGGCGGTGATTTTAAGCTCCTAGAAGAGCAAAAATAAGCTGTAGCCAAGAGGAGCGATCGCCCCACCTCCCCAACGCCCAACAAAAACCCCTCACACCGCCGATTAAATGCTAAAAAAGGTTGAATTCACACGGAGACTTTACTAATGACTCACTTCGGCATTCTGTGTCCACCCGGTGCCGGCCACCTCAACCCTATGACAACATTAGGCTGCGAACTGCTTCGCAGAGGCCATCGAGTTACAGTATTTGGCTTCCTTGAGGCTCAAGTCACAACCTTAGCCAGCGGATTGGAATTTCAGCCATTAGCTGAAGAAGAGTTTCCCGTCGGCTGGTTCGCAGAAATCCTTTCCCAACGCGGAAAACTTAGCGGACTAGCGGCATTGCAACATACTTTTAAGGAAGTTGCGAAGACTTCAGATGCTATTCTTAGAGAGGCTCCTATCTCTATTAAAAAAGCTGATGTAGAAGCTTTACTCGTAGACCAAGTTTCACTGGAAGGAGGAACAATTGCAGAATTTATAAACATTCCTTTTATCACAGTTTGCAGTGCGTTACTATTAAATCGAGACCCCGACGTTCCACCTATTTGTACCCTTTGGCAGTACGATCCAACTTGGAAAGGACGCTTACGGAATCAAGTCAGCTATCAGTTACTCAGTTTGCTTGCCAGACCGATTCGAGAAGGGATTTCTGAGTATCGCAGAAAGTGGAACTTACCTTTGCAATCCCACCCAAACGATTATTACTCGAAACTAGCTCAAATCACTCAGCAGCCTGCTGAATTTGAATTTCCCAGACAAAATTTACCCTCACATTTCCATTTCACAGGCCCTTATCACAATCCTGCGACGCGCAAACCAGTGCCTTTTCCTTTTGAACAATTAACTGGCCAACCATTGATTTATGCTTCGATGGGAACTATTCAAAATCGCTTGCTGGATGTTTTTCAAACGATCGCCTCTGCTTGTGAAGGATTAGACGCTCAATTGGTGATTTCTCTGGGAGGTGGCGCGAGTCCAGAATCCTTCCCGCAATTGCCGGGAAATCCGATCGTTGTTGGCTATGCACCCCAATTAGAATTGCTGCAAAAAGCAACTCTCACAATTACTCACGCGGGGATGAATACAACCTTGGAATCCTTGAGTAATGGAGTACCGATGGTGGCAATTCCTGTGGCGAACGATCAGCCGGGAGTCGCAGCGCGGATTGCTTATACGGGTGTTGGGGAAGTGGTTCCTTTGAAGGAATTGAGCGTTCCTAAATTGCGATCGGCAATTGTGAAAGTCCTAACCCAAGAGTCGTATAAACAAAGGGCGATCGCGCTGCAAGAGGCGATCGGGCGATCGGGCGGAGTCAAGCGCGCCGCTGACATTATCGAACAGGTTGTATTGACTGGGAAACCTGTTTTGGCAGAAAAATAGTCGCAGACTAAAATCTAAAATCTAAAATCTAAAATCTAAAATCGACTGATGGCTCACGCACCTCTGGTGTGAGGAGCAAATTTATGCTATGTTCGACTGCAAAGTTGACAGCGGTATGAATATGCTGACTCTTCCCGGCGTTGAAATCACAGAGCTCATCTACGAAAGCGCAAACTCTCTGGTTTACCGAGCATTGCGACAGCCCGACAATCAACCCGTCGTCCTCAAAATCCTCAAAGAAAATTATCCCACGCCCCAAGAACTCGCTCGCTATCGCACAGAGTATAAAATTACACAATCTCTGAATCTGAGTGGCTGTATAAAAGCCTATGATTTGCAGCCATATCAAAACACGCTGGTGATGTTTGTGGAGGATTTTGGCGGCGAATCCTTGAAAATTTGGATGCAGCAGCAAAAATTTAGTATTGCAGAATTCTTGCGAATTGCGATCGCCACCACAGAAAGTTTACAACAAATTCACAGCGCCCACATCATTCACAAAGACATTAACCCTTCAAATATTGTCTTCAATCCAGCTAGCGGAGAACTCAAAATTATCGATTTTGGCATTTCCACGCAGTTAACGCGGGAGAATTCTACCCTAAAAAATCCCAACATTTTAGAGGGAACTCTTGCTTATATGTCGCCGGAACAAACCGGCCGAATGAACCGCAGTTTAGATTACCGCACGGATTTTTATTCCCTGGGCGCTACTTTTTACGAACTGCTGACAAACAAATTGCCTTTTGACACTAACGATGTGCTGGAATTAGTACACAGTCATCTCGCTAAACAGCCGTTATCTCCATCTCAGGTGAATCCCGAAATTCCGCAAATTGTTTCCGATATTGTGATGAAGTTGATGGGGAAAAATGCTGAGGAGCGGTATCAAAGTGCGATCGGCATTAAAGCGGATTTAGAAGAATGCTTAAATCAACTGCACAGCAATAACAATATATCCTTTTTTTCCCTAGGATGTCAAGATATTTCTGATCGCTTTCAAATTCCGCAAAAACTTTATGGCAGAGAGCGAGAAATTGATAGTTTACTAACAGCTTTTGAAACAGTCAGCAGTCACAGGCAAGATGCCTGTGCCACAAGCAATCACAGGCAAGATGCCTGTGCCACAAGTTCAATGATGTTGATTTCTGGATATTCTGGTATCGGGAAATCAGCTTTGGTGCAAGAATTATACAAACCGATTACTCAACAGCGCGGTTATTTTATCTCCGGCAAATTTGACCAATACCAGCGCAACATTCCCTACAGCGCAATTGTCAGCGCTTTTCAGGATTTAGCCAAACAACTGTTGACAGAAAGCGCAGCCAATCTCAAAGAATGGCGGGAAAAAATATTATACACCTTGGGAATCAACGGTCAAGTCATTATTGACGTAATTCCTGAAATTGAATTAATTATCGGCAAGCAACCTGCGCCGCCAGAATTGGGTGCGGCAGAAGCGGAAAATCGCTTTAATTTTGTGTTTCAAAACTTCATTAAAGTCTTTACCAAACCCGAACATCCTCTGACAATATTTATCGATGATTTGCAGTGGGCTGACGGGGCATCTCTGAAACTGATGCAACTGCTGATGAATGCTTCGCCAGCGGGACTGTTTTTAATTGGGGCTTATCGGGATAACGAAGTTTCTGCGGCTCATCCGTTAATGCTAACAATTGAAGAGATTGTCAAAACAGGGGCAAAGGTCGATCGCATTTTTCTGTCACCTTTGGATTTATCCTCTGTTACTCAACTGATTTCTGATGCCCTGAATTGCCCGGAAGCAAGAGTCAACTCCCTTGCCGAGTTAGTGTTTTTCAAGACGGGCGGAAATCCTTTCTTTATGAATGAATTTCTCAAATCGCTTTATACAGAAGGACTCTTACAATTTGACTTTACCCCCAGGGCTGTTTCGGGGCAACCACGGGGGGATTGCCCCTACGAAAAACCAGGGTTTTGCAGGGGCGGTGCCCCCGTGCCCGCCCAGCCCATAGACGATGGGGTAGGGGTTTCAGATATCGCGGCAACCACGGGGGGATTGCCCCTACAAGAGAATGAAACAGCCCAGCCTCACCAAGGGGGGACACAGGGGAGTTGGCAGTGGAATTTAGAAGAAATTCAAGCGAGAAATTTCACTGATAATGTTGTCGAATTGATGGCTGGCAAAATTCAACAACTGCCCGATAATACGCAGGAAACTTTAAAGGTGGCAGCCTGCATTGGCAATCAATTCGATCTGAAAACGCTAGCGTCAATTCGCCAAAAAAATCTGAGAGAAACGGCCGATGATTTGTACGAAGCAGTTGCGAAAAATTTAGTTTTCTTGCTGGGGAATATGGGAGATGTCGAATTAGAAATTGCAGGTAAATCAGCCAGTAACCAATCCGTAGAATACAAGTTTGTTCATGACAGAATTCAGCAAGCTGCTTATTCCCTGATTGATGAACAGGATAAGCCGATAGTCCACAGACAAATAGGACAACTGCTGCTGCAAAACACTTCGATCGACAAGCGAGAAGAAAAAATATTTGACATTGTTAATCAACTCAATTTCGGCAGTGAATTAATCGATCGCCAGCAAGAAAAAGATGAACTGGCTCAGTTAAATCTGATTGCTGGCAATAAAGCCAAGGCATCAGCGGCTTATCAGCCAGCTTTTAACTATCTGCAAACAGGGAGAAAATTGCTGGGAGAAAACAGTTGGGTGGTGCAATACCAGCTAAGTTTGCAACTGCATCAAGAAGCCGCAGAGCTAGCTTACATATTGGGCGATTTTGAGCAGATGGAAAGTTTAGGGAACCTCGTGCTAACAAATGCTAAAACAGTGCTCGATCGCGTCAAAGCGATCGAGGTAAAAATGGGTACTCATGCTGCCCAAAATCAACTAGATATGGCACTTAATATGGGGCTCAAAATTCTGAGGCAGTTGGGAGTCAAACTGCCCGCAAAGCCTAACAATCTAGATAGCATAATAGGATTGCTGGAAGTTAAGTTAACCCTAGCTGGGAAACGCATTGAGGATTTAGCCAATCTACCTCAAGGAAGCGATCCTGCTAAACAAGCTGCACTGCGTATCTTGTCATTTATGACTACTGTCGCCTATGGCGTTGCCCCTCAACTGATGCCTTTAATTGTGTTTAAGCAGGTTATTTTATCTGTAAAGTATGGCAACTATCCTGAGTCTCTCCATGCTTATGCAGTTTATGGATTAATTTTGTGCGGAGTGGTGGGAGATATTGAAGGTGGTTATCAATTTGGTCAGCTAGCATTGAGGATGTTGGAACAATTTGGCAAGCCAGAATTAAAAACTAAAGTCCTTATTCCCTTTAATGACTTCATCCGTCATTGGAAAGCACCAGCTAAAGAAAGTTTGCCATCTTTGTTAGAAGCTTACAAAAGCGGATTGGAAACAGGACAAGTTGAAGAACGTGCTTGTGCGTCTCAAACTTATTGCGGTTATTCGTACCTCTTCGGCGCTGAATTGTCAGGGCTGGAACGCGATATTGCTACTTATCGCGATGGGATAGAAAAGTTAAAATTTGATCCAATTATTTGGCAGATTAGACCATTAGATCAGTCGGTTTTAAATTTATTAGGTAAGTCGGATAATCCCTGCTATTTAATTGGGGAAGCCTATGATGAGCGGACTGCGCTATCACTGTTAACGGAAGCTAACGATCGCACTTCGATTTTTGCCCTGCATTTTTATAAAATGATTCTCTGTTATTTATTCGGGCAATATGCTGAAGCGGTATCAAATGCAGCTTCCACAATGCAGTATGTAGATAGTGCCGCTGGAACTCTGCAAGTATCCTACTGCTATTTTTATGAGTCGCTGGCTCAGCTTTCGTTTTATTCTAATGCTTCTCAAAACGAGAAAAAGCACTGTTTAAAAAAAGTCACGGCTAATCAGAAAAAAATGAAAAAATGGGCGCATCACGCTCCGATGAATCACTTGCACAAATTTAATTTAGTTGAGGCAGAAAGATATCGGGTTATTGGTAAAGATGCACGGGCGATCGACTATTACGATCGCGCAATTTCCCTTGCCAAAGAAAACGAGTACATCCACGAAGTCGCCCTCGCTTACGAACTCGCTGCCAAGTTCTATTTATCCAGGGGTAAAGAATTAACAGCCAAAGCTTATATGCAGGAAGCTCGTTACTGCTATCAACTCTGGGGTGCGGTGGCTAAAGTCAAAGATTTAGAAACGCGATATCCGCAGTTATTTACGATCGATCGACCTACAAATAAAAACATTTCAACCACTACATCAACTACGGGTAGCCGTTCGAGTTCTTCCTTGGATATCGCTACAGTCATGAAAGCTTCCGAGGCAATTGCTGGGGAAATTGTACAGGATAAATTACTCTCCAGATTGATGAAAAATTTGATTGAAAATGTCGGCGCTCAAAAAGGATATTTAATTTTAGAAACCCAGGGAAAATTGCTGATAGAAGCTGAAGGTGCCATTAATGATGAACGGATAACAGTGCTGCAATCTGAGCCCGTTGAAAATTGCCAGGAACTTTCCGAAGCTATTATCAATTATGTCGCTCGAACTAAAGAAAATTTAGTGTTAAATGATGCCACTCGTGAAGGTAACTTTACGAATGACCCTTACATCAAAGCACGTCAGCCCAAGTCTATTTTGTGTGCTGCTTTGATGAATCAAGGTCAACTGGCTGCTATTGTTTATCTCGAAAATAACCTTACCGCACAAGCTTTTACTCCCGATCGCCTGGAAGTTTTGCAATTGTTATCGGGACAAGCGGCGATCGCACTTACCAATGCTAAACTCTACGCGGAAGTCAAAGAACGCGAAAACCGACTGACTCAATTTATCGACGCTATGCCGATCGGGGTAGCCGTGCATGATACCACCGGACAGATTACCTACGCAAATCAGACAGCACATCAACTAAGTGCCATTCCTACAATACCCGAAGCAAATACTGAGAAATTAGCAGAAGCTTGTCAACTTTATCTGGCTGGAACTAACGAGTTATATCCCACCGCACAAGTCCCAATCGTGCGTTCTTTGGGGGGTGAAACTGTCAAAGTAGATGATATCGAGTTCCACCGACCTGATAAGATTGTTTCTTTAGAGGTTTCTAGCACTCCAATTGTCGATGAAACTGGCAAGATTAATTATGCGATCGCCACATTTCAAGATATCACCGATCGCAAACAAGCCGAAAAAGTTTTAGCCGACTACAACCGCACTTTAGAACAGCAAGTGAGCGATCGCACTCTCGAACTCCAGCGAGAAATTATCGAGCGACAACGAGCCGAAGACGCCGCACAAGAAGCCAACCGAGCAAAAAGTACATTCCTCGCAAATATGAGCCACGAATTGCGGACTCCCCTCAATGCAATTCTGGGTTTTTCCCAATTAATGAATCGTTCTTCTAACCTATTGCAGGAACAGCAAGAACACCTGAGTATTATCACCCGCAGCGGAGAACATTTGCTGGAACTGATTAACCAAGTATTAGATTTGTCCAAAATAGAAGCGGGACGCACGACTCTCAACGAGACAAATTTTGACCTCCACCGCCTACTGGACGACATCGAAAATATGTTCCAACTTCCGGCACAAAATAAGGGATTGCAGTTATTAGTAGAGCGGATGCCCGACGTTCCCCAATATGTGCGAACTGATGAAATTAAATTGCGCCAAATCTTGATCAACCTGCTTTCTAACGCGATTAAATTTACCTCCGAAGGCGGCATTTATGTGAAAATTAAAAATCAGGATTTGGCTCAGCAAATCTGCTTTGAGATAGAAGACACGGGAGAGGGAATTGATGTTAGTGAATTAGACAAGATATTTGAAGCTTTTGTGCAAACTAAAACAGGGGAAGAATCGCAACAAGGAACAGGATTAGGTTTAACTATCGCACGTTCTTTTGTGCAGTTAATGGGAGGTGAAATGACAGTCAGTTCTCGTGCGGGAGGCGGTACTATTTTCAAATTTGACATTAAAGTTAATTCCGTTGAAAGTGCCGATCGCCAACGGGAACAGCCAACTAGACGAGTTATTGCGATCGCACCCAATCAACCCCGCTATCGAATTCTCGTTGCAGACGACGCTTTTGACAACCGCCAACTGCTAGTTAAACTGCTTTCCGCGATCGGTTTTGAAGTCTACGAAGCCCAAAATGGGAGAGAAGCAATAGAAAAGTGGGAGCAATATTCACCGCACTTAATCTTTATGGATATGCGGATGCCGGTGATGGATGGGTATGAAGCAACCAAACAAATTAAAGAGGGCAACCACAGGGGGATTGCCCCTACGGAAAACGAGGATTTTGTAGGGGTAGTGCCTCCGTGCCTACACCAGACAGCAATTGTTGCTATAACAGCAAGTAGTTTTGAGGAAGACAAAGCTATGGTTCTTTCTATCGGCTGCGATGATTTTATTCGCAAACCATTTAGAGAAGCGAACATATTTGATGTTCTGCACAAACATATCAGGGTGCAATTCGTTTTTGAAGAACTAAATGCTGCCCCCAGTTTCACAGAAAATGAAGTAAATGTATTGACAAAAACCGCTTTTTCTGAATTACCTCCTGAGTTAGTAGCCAATCTCCAGCAAGCCATTAGCAACCTCGATTTGGAACAGATGCAAACAGTCATCAGTCAAATTCGCGAAATCAATCAGCCCTTAGCTAGGGCGAGCGCAGCTTGCATTAAAAATTTTCAGTACGAACAGTTGCTCAATTTAATACACACATTAAGGGATGAGACATGAACAAAAAACTCAGTCTTACCCGCGAAGAAAGTATTTTAGTGATTGATGATTGTCCGGAGAATTTAAAACTTTTAAGTGGCATACTATCGGCCGCTGGCTATAAAGTTAACCTAGCTCCCAGTGGGAAATTAGGTCTTAACTTTATCGATTCCAACTTGCCCGACTTAATTTTACTGGATATTATGATGCCTCACATGGATGGCTACGAAGTCTGCGAGCAGCTTAAAGCTGCTCCAAAAACTCAAAATATCCCAATAATTTTTATCAGCGCTTTGCAAGAAATTTTTGATAAAGTAAAAGCATTTTCTGTGGGCGGAATAGACTACATTACAAAACCTTTTCAACAACAAGAAGTTTTAGTGCGCGTCGAAAACCAATTACGTCTAAAAAGGATGTCTAAACAACTCATAGACCAAAATATTCTCGAAGAGCGCAACCGCATGGCGCGGGAAATTCACGACACTTTAGCGCAAACTTTTGCAGGTATTATCATACATTTGGGAGCTGCTGAACGGGTAATATCAGCAAATCCAGAACAAGCACAAGTACACATGAAAACTCTCTGCGAATTGGCTCGCTCTGGCCTGACTGAAGCGCGGCGATCCGTAGAATCTTTGCGCCCGCAACTGTTAGAAGATGGTGACTTGTATAGCGCTCTCAACCAAATTGCTAAACAAATGTCATCAGATACTGATACGCGCTCTATTTTAGAAGTAGTTGGCACAGCCTATTCCCTACCATTAGAGGTAGAAAATAACCTGTTGCGTATCGGGCAGGAAGCATTAACAAATGCTTTCAAATATGCCAAAGCTACAGCGATCAAAATTGAGTTAGTTTACGAAACATCCAAGTTCCTTTTGCGAGTGCAAGATAACGGAGAGGGATTTGATACGGAAAGTTTCGGTTTTAGGAATGGCTTTGGTTTATTGGGAATGAGAGAACGCGCCGATCGCATTAACGCGCAACTAATTGTAAACAGCAGCCCCGGAAACGGAACAGAAGTTATAGTTTCAGTTAATCGCCAGTAAAGTAAGGTACACATTTCGCACCATACATAGTAAGTTTGTATTGATATTTTCATTTTTTTTTATAAAATTAACAGGGGAAACATGATTAACCAATCCAATATTATTCGCGTTTTAATTGCCGACGATCATTATATTGTGCGGCAAGGTTTAGTGGCGCTGCTGAATCATGAATCAGATGTTAAAGTTGTGGCGCAAGCAAGTAACGGGCAGGAAGCATTAACAATGTTCCGCGAATATCAGCCCGATGTCACCCTTATGGATATGCGGATGCCCCAAATGGATGGAGTCGCCGCCATTGCTGCGATTTGTGCGGAGTTTCCCAGCGCCCGGATTGTGGTGCTGACGACTTATGACGGCGATGAAAACATCTATCGCGGATTGCAAGCTGGTGCTAAGGGCTATCTGCTGAAGGATGCGGAACCAGAGGAGCTTTTAGCAGCAATTCGGGCGGTTTTTGAGGGTAAAAAGTATATTCCGCTGGCAGTGGGTGTTAAGTTAGCCGATCGCCTGAGTGGCCCTGAATTGAGCGATCGCGAATTAGAAGTCATCCGCCTCATAGTCGCGGGTAAAAGCAACAGCGAGATTAGTGAAGTTTTGCACATCAGCGAAAGCACCGTCAAGTTTCACATCAACAATATTTTGAGCAAAATGGGAGTTAGCGATCGCACGCAGGCCGCGATTTCCGCATTAAAACGGGGGATTGTCAGCCTGTAATTTAATTATAAGTATTTCTACTGAAAAATATGACTGTTATGAGGGCAAATAATGATAAATAAGATCTTAAGTTTTACGCCAAAACTTTTTAGTAAGGCTAAGCTGGAACTCCTAGGACAAATTAGCCCTGCTCAAAAAAAATGCTTTATTCATTTTTGTCCAAATCTCAAGTCAAAGTCCGCGTTTTAAAACAGTTTGCAGCCGCTGTTTCGGCGTCTTTAGCTCTTAGTGCAACAACCAGTTTGAAACCTTCACAGGTATTAGCAGCTAGCAATATCCCCCTCCCAAATCAAAGCTCGACTCAGTTAGTCGCAAAACCTGATTCTAGCTTGCAGTTAGGGCAGTTACGCAGCAGTGTTCCCGTGCAGACAATGCAGCTCGATCCGGGCGGATTTATCCCGATCGCGATCGGCGGTATGATAATTATTCTGGTGCTGCCATTATTTTTTGGCGGATTGGTAGTAATTGGCGATCGCGAAGTCGGAATTGTCAGTAAAAAGTTTAGCTTTGGCGGCAAATCTTTACCGCCCGGAGATTTAATTGCCTTAAACGGAGAAGCTGGATATCAAGCTGATACTTTGCCCCCCGGTTGGCACTGGGGTTATTGGCCTTTGCAGTACAACGTTCGCAAAGAGTCTCTAACTGTAGTTCCCCAAGGTGAAATTGCTTTAATTATCGCCGCCGCCGGCGAGTCGATTCCGCCGCAGCGCATCCTCGGCAAAATCACAGAATGCGACAATTTTCAAGATGCTCGCAAATTTCTTAAAAGCGGTGGAGAAAAAGGTCGCCAACTCGGCATTCTGACGGGCGGCAGCTATCGAATAAATACGGCATTATTTACGGTAATTACAGCAGCTAATGCTCCCAAACACGGGATGACAGCGGAACAGTTGAAACTGTACAAAATTGCTCCCGATAAAGTGGGAGTTGTGACAACTTATGACGGCGTTCCGATCCAAGATGGCGAAATTGCAGGGCCAATTATTCCGAATCACGACAACTTCCAAAACGCGCAAAAATTTATCACCGCTGGCGGGCGACGCGGTTTGCAGGAACAGGTTTTGCTTTCCGGTTCGTGGAACTTAAATCCTTGGTTTGTCGGAGTTGACCAAGTGCCGATGACCGAAATCCCGATCGGCTATGTCGGCGCGGTTATTTCTTATGTCGGCAAAACCTCAGAAGATGTGAGCGGCGCTGCTTTTACCCACGGAAATTTAGTAAATGTCGGCAATAAAGGGGTTTGGGTAACTCCCCTTTATCCGGGGAAACATCCGCTGAATACTCGCATTTTGAAAGTAGAGTTAGTGCCGACTACTAATATAGTATTGAATTGGTCTGGTAAAACAGAAAGGCACAGTTACGATTCTCAACTTTCGTCTTTAACCGTGCGTTCTCAAGACGGTTTTGCCTTTGATTTAGAAGTAGCTCAGATTATTCACGTAGGAGCTTTGGATGCTCCAAAAGTGATTTCTCGCGTAGGTTCGATGCAGAATTTAGTAGACCACGTTTTGCAGCCGACAATTGGCAATTATTTCCGCAATTCGGCTCAAGCTTATTCTGTATTAGATTTTCTCTCGGCAAGAAGCGGCAGGCAAGCGGAAGCAGCCGAGTATATCAAAGCAGCTTTGCGAACCTACGACGTGCAGGCAATTGATACTTTAATCGGGGATATTTTGCCACCCGCAGAGTTGATGCAAACTCAGACAGATCGCAAAATTGCTGAGGAACAGTGCAAGACTTATGAGGTGCAGCAATTAGCACAAACTCAGCGGCAACAATTGGTGCGGGAAACGGCGCTGGCTGAGATTCAGCAAGAGATGGTGAAATCGGAACAAGGCGTGAAGATTTCTGAGTTGAAAGCGAATTCTCAGGTGAAGCAAGCTCAAGGCGAAGCTGAGTCGATTCGGGTGAAGGGAAATGCTCAAGCTGAAGCTTATCGCGCGGGTGTTGTAGCTTTGGGAGGTTCGGGTTATACGGCTTTGCAGTTAATGCAAATTATAGGCGATCGCAACGTGCGAGTTGTGCCGGATGTTGCGGTAACAGGCAACGGTAGCGGTGGCGGTTTGGTTGATGGTTTGCTGGGAATGATGATGTGGAATCAAACGAGCAAAAATGGAGAAAATGGCGGGGAGTTACCTGTAGTTAACCTACAGAAATCGGAACCTGCAGCCAAGTTATCAGTAGCCCAGGTGAATTCTGTTAAGCCGTCGGCATCTCGCGCTAATTCCCCTGTTGCGAATTCTGAGGCTGATATTGATTCGCGATTTGATGAATTGCCGTTTGACGATCGATCTTTTAGTTAGGCTGTGCCGTTTGTAGCGAGGACTTCAGTCCTCTCTCAGGGTAAACGCATCTAAATTAATTTGACAAACACCTAAATTTGTGCACTACTAAATAACTAAAAAAACCTTCTAAA
>NZ_JAUBOS010000054.1:0-41567 GCF_036700365.1 Microcoleus sp. w2-18bC1 | reverse complement strand
CCTTATTCTCTCCCGGCGCGGTGGCTTTAGTTCTTCTCAAAGCCACCGTTCTCATCTTTATTTAGTCTAAAGTACAGTTATAGCGTCGCACCTGTCTTTCGCCCATGTCTTCAGAGAGCAAATTGCTGATTTCGCGCTGTTTCCTGGCTGGTTTGGGAACGCAGATGTTTATGTACCGCGAAGACCGGATTCCCCAAGAGAGTCCGGTGCTGGTGGTGAGCAATCACCGCAGTTTCTTAGATCCTGTGCTGCTGACGGCGGCTTTGGGTCGATCGATCCGCTTTGCTTGTCATCATTACATGGGTCAAGTTCCGCTGATGAGGGAAGTAGTCACGACTTTCGGCGCTTTCCCCTTGGAAGCACCAGAGCACCGACAGCAGCATTTTTTCTCTCAAGCGACAGCGCTGCTGCAAAGCGGGGAGATGGTGGGGGTGTTTCCAGAGGGTGCAGAACCGATGGTGAAGCTGACTGGACCCAATACTGTGGGGAAGTTTCAGCGAGGATTTGCTCATTTGGCTTTGCGGGCCCCGGTGCGGGATTTGGCAGTTTTGCCGGTGGCGATTAGTTCTTTTGAGGAACACTCGGTAAGATCGGGTGTACCGCTCAGGTTGTTGAGTTTGTTTGATCCTTCGGAACCGCTGTTCGATCGCTCTGGGTGGCATCCTGTGATAATTTATCAGCGAGTTAATGTTTTAATCGGCCAGCCTTACTGGATTACTGTCGAGAGACAGCAGCAATATCGAGGCAAAAAAGCCAAAGCAGTTGTGGCTGAACTCACAAACCACTGTCAGGGAGAAATTGCACAATTACTCCAACGAGGTTGTTTGTAAGTTTGTAAGTTTGTTGACTGTTGGCTGTTGACTGTTGACTGTGGGCTGGTGTCAGATTTCCAATCTAAAATCTAAAATCTAAAATCTAAAATCGATTGACTTGAATCATGGCAAATGCTAAGAACAAGGTTCGTTTCCTAACTCCCAAACCGCCAAAACCAGAGCGCCCTTTATTTGTATTTCTGCCCGGTATGGATGGCAGTGGTTTGCTGCTGAGGCCGCAAATTGCTAAATTAGCAAATCATTTCGACATTCGCTGCTTAACTGTACCGGCTGACGACATGGCTACTTGGGAGGTACTGGTTAGCGAAACAATTGCCTTAATTGAAGCAGAAAAGCAAGCGGGAAAGCCGAAGCGGCCGGTTTATCTGTGTGGCGAGTCATTTGGGGGCTGTTTAGCGATGAAAACTGTTTTAGAGGCTCCTAAATTGTGCGATCGATTAATATTAGTCAATCCAGCTTCTTCATTCCGACAGCAGCCTTGGGTGCAGTGGGGGTCGTATCTGACTCAGTGGCTGCCGGCCAACCTTTATCCGCTGTCGGTAATCGGTTTATTGCCGATATTAGCATCATTAGGAAAGATTGGGCGCGACGATCGGCGAGCTTTGCTAGAAGCGATGCAAGCGGTACCGCAAAACACGTCTGTGTGGAGATTGGCCTTAGTGCGATCGTTTAATGTTGACGAAAATCAGTTGCGCGGCATCAAACAGCCGACGCTAGTAATTGCTAGCGGTGCAGATCGGCTGCTGCCTTCCCTAGTAGAAGCGAAGCTTTTAGTCAAGGTAATTCCCAAAGCTGAAATGGTGCTGCTGGCTAACAGCGGTCATGCTTGTTTGTTAGAAACCGATGTTAACCTTTACGGGATTATGCAAGCTCGCAATTTTTTGACTAAATCCGAAGAAAATCTGTCATTAGTCAATAGTCATTAGTCAATAGTCATTAGCTATGATTTCTCACTTCTGAGTCAGTCGGGGCAAAATTAGAGATGGGGCGAGGGGTAAAGTTTATATTACAATTAACCCGCCCTGACACTCATTAGTACGTCCCCGAAGACAAGCCACTAACGACTAATAACTAATGACTAATGACTAATTAAGATTTAACCATTTTTGAGCGTTAAGTCGCTGGACGACGCCAAACACCATGAGGTCTAGTGTTACCTTGCGCTCATCTATCAAAAAAGGCTCTAAAGTGCTGGTTTTGGTCTTATTTTCCGCGCAGGAAAATGCTCTTTGACTTTGAATATTTTCTTGAGGGAAATATAGGTTAAATTGGCGCTCTCCTTCTTGGAATTTACCAATTACCTGCCAGCAATCCCCGGCGGAACTCATGCCAAAAACGGGAAATTTTTGCTTGGTAAAACTCACCTCTAAATCCTTAACGCCCTGCTTAGTCAAAGCCGTTTGCAAAGCGGGCAAATAATCTTGTTGAATAAATTCCGCAAAGGGCTTGTCTTCAACAGCAGGTGCTTTTTCCTTTTTAGCTTTAGCTGGGGGCTTGTCGCCTTCGGCCTTGGCTGCGGGCTTTTTAGCAGCCGCTGGAGGCTTGTCAGTGCTGGGAAAGTCGGTTGTCTCGGCAGTGTCGGAACTCGGGGCGTTCTCGATCGACGCACTGGGAGTTTCCGATTCGCCAGCGGTAGGATTTTTCGGTTCTTTGGACTTTTTAGCAGCCGACTGAGGCTGGTCAGTGCTGGGAAAGTCGGTTGTCTCGGCAGTGTCGGAACTCGGGGCGTTCTCGATCGACGCACTGGGAGTTTCCGATTCGCCAGCGGTAGGATTTTTCGGTTCTTCTGACATTAACGCTTCCTGTTAAAAGTGATTCGGTAAGGAGTTGGGAGTTGAGCAAGCGGGCGATCGACTTTCTTGAGGGCACACATTTTATCGCAAACCAACCTGAGAGAATGGCTAGTCAAAAAAATTTGAACTGAAAACACTCTCACAGGGCGATCGACCGCCAATATCACAACTCCTTTGGTTATTCTAAATCTCAGCGACAGCTCGTTCAATCAAACGGCGGGCTAGAGTTTGAACACCGGTGTGTTCGTAGTAGTTGGTAGTCATGTCGAGGAATGCGCCCACGTAGTCTACCTTGTCAGCAGAAATTTCCACAAAACTCTGCAAGTGGCCAAGTACGTTTTGGGGAGTCAAACCTCGATCGCTCACAAAAGAGCTCATCCAGCCGGAAACCGAGTTAAAGCTTTCGCCGATAAAGCCCAACTGGCCTGCGGGAGAGCCCCCTGGAATCATGCCACCGATCGAGTTAAAGACCGAATTATCTTGCAAATCGCTGGGGGAGAGTCTCTGAATCCAAGACTGAGTTGCCATGATAAAGTCTGGGCCCAAAGGAATCAAACCATCAAAGCAAACCAAAGCAGCCATCCGCATCAGGGATTCGCCGCCGTAGTCGCCCAAGGATGCGGCAAAATCGCCGATGCTGTCGCCAGGAATGCCGTTGATTTGGCAAAAAGCGAGCAACTCAGTGACTAACTTCAGAGAAAGGTCGATCGTTTGAGCTTTTTCCGGCTTGGGAGTGAGATTGCCTAGCATGGACAAAAACGGCACATTTTCCGCAACTTTGTTAGCGAGGGCGGCAGTGCCCAAAGCCTTGTCGGCGTTGTCAATAGTTTGGTAGAGCCAGAGAGCGCGCTGGTAGCCCTCTGATTTATCGTTGAAGAGGTAGATAGCGCGCTCGCCGATTTGCTGGATCAGTTCTTCGTCAGTTTCGCCAGTAACGGTGCGAATGGTATTTTCAAAGCCAACTAAATTGTTCCACTCACCGGGAACCACAAAGTCAAGCGCTCGCAGGGCTTTGACAGTCATGTTGTCTTGAGGCAGTTGATCGACTAATTCAAAGACTGTTTTGCTCACAAAAAACTCCTTATGCTGGAACGAAAATCAAAGGTATTACTTTTGGCAGATGGCAAAAACTTCACACTCTCTTTGTGGCAAACTTAGTTTTAATAGCGCCAGACTGGAGTCAGGCGCGGAGTGTGACAAGAGACATTGCTACTTGACGCGGGCGAGACCGCCCAGGTTAAATTTTGACAGCCAAGCTTCGCGCTCGCTAGCGGTAAAAGAGGGACTGCGCGATTGAACTTTCACCTGATAGCGATTTGCCACTAAAACAGCGGTACCATTAGCACCCTGATTAATGGCGGGATAGCCTGCAATTTGCTTGGTACTTTGCTTAAATTTTGCACCTGCGCTAGGGTTGCCGGCGATGTCGTTAATCGAGAGAACCGCGACATTTTTTCCGTCTTTGTTCAGCTTAGCTTCAGCAAAACCGGATTTTTCTTGAGCAAAAACGCGATCGAATCCACCGCCAGAAGCCGGGAAGTATTTATTTAACTTACCGCCTGCCACTGCCTTCTTGGGCAGGTTTTGATTACTCGCACTTGATTTATCAGCAGTTGTCTGCTGTGCTTTACCAGGTTTTTGGGTGCTTTCCTGCTGGGCTTTGTCCCAGCGGGAGGGGGCTTGGGTTTGACCGCAGGCGGTCACTAACAGCAGTACCGAGATCAGGAATGGAGCTAAGATGCGGCGTGCGGGGGAAAATTGCATCGCTGTCTCCTCATTAGTAGGTTTCCATAACAATTGTGGCTTAGAATTGGGCAATTTGTGTGCTCTGAGCGGATGATTTGTCTTCTTTGCAAAAAAATCCTCTGCCTGCCGACAGAGGATTTTTTTGCAATTACGAGTTTTGAAGGAAGAAAACTGAAAGATTGCTCCACAGATCAATTCTGGGGATGGGGGTAAAGAAACTAAGTTTTCTGATAGCCAGCAATCTCAAAACAATTTTTGCTGATTTTCTCTAGATTTATCTAGAAATTTCAGAGCAATTGTTCATCCATCGTCTTACTTCGGCTTTCCAACTTAGGTCTTACTTTAGGGGTAAGGATTAGGCGTCGCTTTCAATGTAGATAAACAACAAACCCATTACCACCACCGGCATCACCCAGGTAATTAGGGGAATCAAAATCCAAGGCAAGAAAGAGGCAGCGTAGGAACCTGTCATATCAAATTCTCCAAACTAAAGTTAGTGTGTTCCAACAGGGATATTTGGGAGTCAAGTCTAATTGTTGACTAAGCCCCGGAAAATGGCATCAACGCCGTTAAAGTTTTCGAGTAAGAAGTAGGCAACAAAGACACCACCCATTCCACCAATGAAGAAACCACCGGTAAACTGGCTCCAGCCTTCAGCATTTCTGAGGGCATCAGGGGTCATGGGATTAGCGCTAGGGTAGCTGGTGTTGTCTTGTTTGAAAGAGACTAAACCGTAAGCAGACATACCTAGTGTGCCAAGCAGAACTAAGACGAGGGCTGTATATAATCCTCCGAGATTAGCTGCTTCTGGATAATCCCGCAGGGGGCCGAAGACGATTTCGGGGCCGACGAGGAAATAACCGTGTGCCAAACCAATTTCTAGGCCTCGAATTAGGGGCGAGAGTCCTTTGCGGTAGACGGGCAAGTTCCCAATGAATGCTTTTGTGAAATCAGAAGCACTGATGGGAGTTGCTAGATGACCCGTGAAGGGGTCGCCGTTAAAGGGTTTAATAAGCTCTGCATCTCTGGGATCGGCCATATTCTGTTTGTCCTCGCAGTTTAAAAAGTTGAGGCGTTCAAGTCATATTTTACGCAGGGACGTGTTTCCTATTTACATAATTAACGGCGAGCTTTAGAAAAGTTCACTATTCTTTAGTTTTTGGAAGAATTTTTCTTTTGCCTCTTATACCAGAAAGCGAGTCGATCGGGCGACACTCCCAGGAAATAAGCGATGATTACTATTTGATTAATGGCGGTGGTTTGGAGAACCCCAAGCTGTTGCCAGCGACGGGCGGAGGTCAGCACTGGCTGGGGTACTATTTCAATGCGGCCTTGTTTTTTCAATCGGCGCACGAATTCAAAGTCTTCCATCAGTGGCAAGTCGGGAAAACCGCCAATTTTGTCAAAGGTAACTGCGTGGAGGAAAATAGCTTGGTCGCCGTAGGGCATTTGCAGAAAGTTCGATCGCCAGTTTACCCCTGTTTCTACCAACCGGAGGCTGAGACTGCGGGCGTCAATCTTGAGTTCAAAGGCCCCCGCTAGCGTACAGGGATTAGCTAGTACCCGACGCGCGCTATCGTCGTACCCCCTAGGCAAAAGAGTGTCGGCGTGGAGAAACAGCAATATCTCTCCAGTAGCGGCGGCTGCACCTACATTCATTTGGGCTGGACGGCCTGGGGCGGTGGAGATAACTCGGACGCCCAAAGATTTTGCTATATCTGTAGTACCGTCACTGCTGCCGCCGTCAGCGACAATTATTTCGACATTTTGGGCCTCAAGCGCGGTGGAGATGACTGGGGCAATTGTAGATGCTTCGTTTAAGACTGGAATGATAATGGAAATTGTGAGATTGGGATTTTCTGGCGACATACAGAATTAAGCAGCCCGTGAGAGAGAGCGGGTTTTGTACAAAGCTGATTTTGCCCATTTTTGACCCCGGGCTCGCCCCTACATTTGGCCTTAACGTGGGAGAGTTTGGTAAAAAACCCAGCTATTAGTTGCTCATTTTTTACGCCGGGCCCGCGCCTACATTGGGCTTTCCTGTGGCATGGCGGGTTTTGTACAAAGCTGATCTGTTAGTTGCTAATTTAATTGCTAATTTTTGGCTTTTTCTCGCGCCTGGGACTATTGTCCCAAGCGCTGTCTAACTGCTACTGAAATTCAGCATTTGGTTAGACAAATACAATTACTATATTATGACGTTCCGGTTTTACAAGCAAGCAGTTTTATTAAAAAATATATGATTCTTTCTAATAGTTAATCAACCTTAAATAGAGTTTAGTTATTTCAATATATTAATATCTAAACCAAGGAGGTCTTCTGGTCGATCAATATCTGTAAGAGTGGGAAGATAAGCAATATTGAGATCGAGCTTTTGGGCGATCGCCCGCGTACAAGCAAATACTTCACTGGTTCCCCAGGGAATGCCACCGAACAATTCCGGTATCGATCGCCGCAACCCGATCAGATAATAACCTCCGTCTATTGCGGGGCCCAAAACTACATCGTGCTGGCTCAGTTCCTCAAAAGCTTGTGCCATGATTTCGGCTTTCAAATCAGGACAATCAGTGCCGATAATTGCTGTTTTCTTAACCCCTGAATTAAAAGACTTTTGAAACGCTGCTGTCATTCTTGCGCCCAAATCACCGTCTATTTGATTTTGACACGAAATATCACTTCCCAACCACTCTTGCATCAGTTGTTGGCTGCCGCCGGCTCGGTAAATTTCTACGGATAATCGGCGGGATGTTTGGAGAGAGAGCGCGCAGGCGATCGTTCGTTGGGCCATCAAGCGGTGAAGGTTGGCAGCGCCTGTTTTTCCCAGCACCGGAATTAGTCGAGTTTTGGTTGTTCCCGGTTCGGGATAGCGGGTGAAAACAATCAGTTTTTCTGGTATCATTTATTATTGTTGATGAGTTGTAAAGGAAGGAACTGCAGAGGAAGAGAAAGAGTTAACTACTGCTTCACGAATTGCCGAGTTTTTGGGTTAGGCAATGACTTAATTTAATCGCCGTGCCCAACCCAGCATACAATGTATTTACTGAAAAATAGCCACCAGTTAGCTCATTTCTAGCATTCGTTGGATGGGCTGCAAAGCTGCTAGTTGAATATCTAGGGGCATGGTAATTTCAGGCGTTTGATTTTTCATAGCTAGATACAACTTTTCCAAGGTATTTAATCTCATGTGCGGGCATTCATTACAAGCACAACTATTATTGTTGGGAGGAGCGGGAATAAAGCGTTTGTGCAGAGCTTGCTTTTGCATTTGGTGAATGATTCCCGGTTCAGTCGCGACAATAAAAGCTTGGCTGGAACTAGCTTGAGAATATTTGAGCAAAGCAGTGGTGGAGCCTATGTAATTAGCGTGGCGCAGCACGAGAGGTTCGCATTCTGGGTGAGCAATTATTTCGGCTTCGGGATTTTCGATTTTGAGTTGAACTATCTTTTTTTCTGAGAAGTTTTCATGGACAATGCAAGCTCCTTGCCAAATCTCCATGTTTCTGCCTGTTTGTTCCATGACGTAGCGGCCGAGATTGCGATCTGGTCCAAAAATTATCGGCTGATTTTCAGGAATTTGGTTGACAATTTTAACGGCGTTAGAACTGGTGCAAATTATATCGCTCATTGCCTTAATTGCGGCGGTACAATTAATGTAGGAAATTACTAAATGTCCTGGTCGATCGGCTTTGAAAGCTGCAAAGGCTTCGGGAGGGCAACTGTCGGCGAGGGAACACCCAGCATTTAAGTCTGGCAACAATACTAATTTGTCGGGATTGAGAATTTTTGCGGTTTCGGCCATGAAATGAACTCCGGCAAAAACTATGACTTCGGCGCTGGTGTTGGCGGCTTTGCGGGCAAGTTCTAGGGAGTCGCCAATGAAGTCTGCGATGTCTTGAATCTCGGAGTCTTGGTAATAGTGGGCGAGAATGACGGCGTTTAACTCTTGTTTGAGGGCGTTAATGGCTGCAAACAAGTCGTCGGGCAGTCGGGTTTGAGTAAAGTTCGGAGCAGGTGCGGTGGTAAACACAGTTAGAATATTCCGGGGAAGGTGGCGAAGACAGCTAAAGTGTATTTTGAATTATAGTTGAATTCACCAAAAACTGCTGGCTGTTCAGTGGAGCTCATCTAAAATCTCACATCTAAAATCCAAAATATGCTGCGGGAGAGTGCAAAAATTGGTCGCTGTTTCTTATGCTGAGTAAGAAGGGGCTAGGGATCGATCGCACATGACAAATCACATGAATAAAGCTAAATCTATCAAAATTGCGGTGGTGGGGGATGTTCACGATCGCTGGGAACCTGAAGACGGCGAAGCCCTGAAGCATCTGGGCGTTGATTTGGTGCTGTTTGTGGGGGATTTTGGCAATGAGTCGGTGGAGGTGGTGCGGGCGATCGCCCAATTGGACATTCCGAAAGCAGCGGTGTTTGGGAACCACGATGCTTGGTACACGGCGACGGAGTGGGGCCGCAGTCAGTGCCCTTACGATCGCACCCAAGAAAATTGGGTAAAACAACAGTTAGATTTAATGGGAGAAGCTCACGTCGGTTACGGGAAACGGGATTTTCCCGAATTGGGCGTAACTGTGGTGGGAAGCCGCCCGTTTACTTGGGGGGGATCGGAGTGGAAGTACGGGGATTTTTACTCGGAGTGGTTTGGGGTAGAAAGTTTTGAAGAGTCAGCACGGCGCATTGCAGAAGCTGCGGCGGAGGCGGACTGCGAAAATGTGATTTTTTTGGGTCACACGGGGCCGACGGGGCTGGGAGAGGCTCCTGAAGACCCCTGCGGGCGGGATTGGAAACCATTGGGAGGGGATTGGGGCGACCCGGATTTTGCGGAGGCGATCGATCGAACTCGTACCACAGGAAAGCACATACCGCTGGTAACTTTTGGTCATATGCACCACAAACTGCGGCACACGAAGCAGGAGTTGCGGAAGTCGCTGGAGGTGAGTGCGGAGGGTACAGTTTATTTGAATGCGGCCAGCGTACCGCGAATTGTCGAGAGAGAGTGCTCGAAATTGCGTAATTTCTCGATCGTCCTGCTGGAAAATGGAGCAGTGTCGGAAGTGTCTCTGGTATGGGTAGGCGAAGATTTCGGGGTAGAAAGAGAACAAATTCTTTATCGGCGCGCTGAATCTGCGGCTATTTGTAGTTAGAGACATTTGCTGGTATGATAAAATTTATGCACCGGGAGAGGTGGCAGAGTGGTCGAATGCGCCTGACTTGAAATCAGGTGAACCGCAAGGTTCCGTGGGTTCAAATCCCACCCTCTCCGTTTAACAATTCTCTTGTTCGTTAAGTGTTTCAGATTCTCTATCCTCTCAAGAGTTCGCTTTTCCGCTCATCTTTGGCTCACTCGCGGTATTTCCCCAAAAAAAACACCCCGGCAGGGGTGCTGTTGCTTACCAGGTAAATTTTCTAGCCCACTGAATTAACTAAACCCTTCCTCATCCGCTGGGTCGCCGTAGGGGTCTTCGCTTGCCGGGCTCACATTGCCGAACATTCCAGCATCCCCTACGTAGTCTGCGGGGTCGCCGTAAGGGTCTTCGCTTGCCGGAGTCACGTTGCCGTACTGTCCGTAGTCGGTACCGGCGTAGTCTGCGGGGTCGCCGTAGGGGTCTTCGCTTGCCGGAGTCACGTTGCCGTACTGTCCGTAGTCTGCGGGGTCGCCGTAGGGGTCTTCGCTTGCCGGAGTCACGTTGCCGTACTGTCCGTAGCCAGCCGGGTCGCCGTAGGGGTCTTGGCTGGCTGGAGTCACGTTGCCGTACTGTCCGGGATTTGAGGCATCTTCGTAATAGCCGTCAGGATCGACTTGCTCGCTGTCTGGTCCGACGATCGCATCTTTTAACTTCCGCAAAAATCCGTCTACCATGATAGAGTTCCTCTTTTTTATGTGTTGAAAAACGACTGTTTTAGATTGGGAATCCCAGATTTAATTGAACGTCACGGAACCTGCAATCTAAAATCTCAAATGGTTACACTACTGTGCCGGAACAGGAGCTGTAGCTTCCGGCAAGGTAGTAAGGTCTCGACCGGTATTTTGGTTGTTATACCCCTGGAATTCGCGGTAACGCACTGCCTCGGACTCCGGAACTTTAATTCCTCCAGGCGGGGGCGTTACCCAGTGAGCGCGATTCTGGGCATCGCGGTAGTAAACGCGACCGTTTTTGGAAAGGTAATGTTTTCCCTGCGGCCCCTTTTCTTGTTTATTTTTGTGCTGATTGTAGATGTAGTAAAGGGCGGCGGCTCCTGCTAAAGTAATCCCTACTTTTTGAGCATTGCTCAATCCTTTTTTCGCTTGTGGCGAAGGAGTGGAGGCACGATTAGTTTGCACTCCTCCAGCGCGAGTATCGTCAACAGGAGGCGGGGGAGCGGAACTTTCCTGGCTAGAACCGCAAGCAGTCACAAAGGGAAATGTCAGCAGCGTTGTCAGCAGCAGAGCCATGAAGCGCGATCTTTTTGGTTCGGGTTTGATTGTGTTCATTGCCGCTCCGAATTGTCGGGATTATAGGTAGGGTGTATTCTGGCGAGGTTTAGGAACCTGAGCTGCTGCCAACAGTTTTTAGAGTAAATTAATTTCTCAAAGCAATTTTTTTGACAAATGTAGTTGCTGAGAACTTAACAGCGCAGGTACGGTATTGCGTTTCTATTCAATCATGCTGTAATCTCTCGATGATTTACTCATTCCAGGGATATAAATAAAGTTTCTTTTATTTCAGTCTGGAGGTATATGCAAATGCGCGCCTTCGGGTAACAGTAAATTTCGTTTGTGGGCTGGTTAAAGCAAAGTGAAGCAGACGGAGGGGGCGAGTCCGAAACTCAAAGCAGCGCTGGCGGAGCAAAGGAGGCGGGATTTATAAGCCCGGCGGTGTTTAATTGCGGCAGAGTGCTTGTGGGAGATGCCTGCTTTTTTTTGGGAAATTCTGGAGAGGTCGATCGCACTCTTGGAGAAATCTATTAACCTCGACAGAAAGCCCCCCAAGCTTTTCGGATATTTATGAAATTAAAGAATTTAGTTACTGCTGGATTTTCCATCGCAGTTTTATTTACTGCGGTAAAATATCTAACATTTTCCAATCAACAAAACCAAGTCAAGGAATTACTGCAAACAAAACAGTGTCCCGAATGCAATTTCAGCAATGCCAACCTGAAGGGACTTGACTTACGAGGATTTAACTTGCAGGGTGCGAACCTCGAAGGTGCTAATTTGTCGGGAGCCAAATTAGCCAATGCTAACTTAAAAAATGCTAACTTGAATAGAGCCAACCTCACCGGAGCAGATTTGGGCTGTAGCGGCATTACTTTCAACCTTGATGCGAACGATCGAGGAGCAAACATGGATTTTAATGTCACCGCTGTTCCCGAAAAAAACAACCCAGAAAATGCAGTAGTTGGTTTCAACATGAAAACGAGCGATCGGGGAGCGACAATGCGTTTAAATCTGCCGGGATGCACTGACTTTGAGAATGCTAGCTTGCAGTCAGCTCAAATGCCAGATGGCACAATTCATCCTTAATTGCAGCAAATATAGCAATCTGCTCTCTCATCATTTCTCAACTTCTTTTCCTTTTTTCTGCTCTCTCTTTTCTCTTTCTCTGTGTCCTCTGTGGCCTCTGTGGTTCATAAATAAAACCGCCGTCTGAAAAACAGGCAGCGGTTTTTTAAGCAACTAACTGCACGCCTAAAATTAGTGAGCAGAACCGTTACCGTGATACTTGTCAGTATCATAGAATCCGTTTTTTGTGCCGAAGAACAGACAGCAAACGGTGAAAACTGCTGTCAAGACTGCTAAAACTAACTTAACGTCCATAATTTACCTGCTGTTGTTGAGTGAGTGCAAATACTCAGATTGTAGAATCTTTTTGGCTGGCGCGGCCATCTACCAGCGTAGCGCCAGATTTGCTCGGCTGTACTCTGGTGCGGCAGTTTCCTGACGGCGAGACAATTCGGGGAATGATTGTCGAAACCGAAGCTTACGGCCCGGGAGATCCCGCTTGTCACGCTTACCGACAGCGCACTCCTCGCAGTGAGGTGATGTTCGGGCCTCCGGGTATGAGCTACGTTTACTTAATCTACGGGATGTATCACTGTTTTAATGTGGTGACGGATGCAGAGGGAGTTGCTAGTGGTGTGCTGATTCGAGCTTTGCAGCTAGATGCGCTTCCCCAAGAATTCGCTGGAATTCCTGAGAAGAAGCGATCGCGCCTCGCCGCCGGGCCTGGGAAACTGTGTAAGGTGCTGGATATCGATCGAACTTTAAGCGGTTTTCCCCTGGGTGCAGGCCAACCGCTACGATTGGAACACCGGAGCGAGAACTTTCAGCAAGCTGTGGAGGAGGGTACAATAAATTTTGTGCAAACTACGCGGATCGGGATTTCTCAAGGAATTGATTTGCCTTGGCGGTGGTATGTAGGGAACTCTACCGCTGTGTCACAACTCTAGTAATCTCAAAGGTATCAGTGTAAATTTTGTCGCTTATCTCAGTGAAATTATGGCTTACTCTTCTGAAAATCCGATCGTACAACTCAAAAAATGCCTAACCCTGGTTCAGGATGTTAGCACTCACAACGAAGCCAACCGGGCTTTCGAGCAATTGTGTGGGATTATCGATGCTGAAAACCCAATGGCGGCGCAACTTTTGGAGATGTTGTGGGAAGAAGCAATTATGGCGAGGCGATCGGCTTTATTTTGGCAGCAAATGAGCGATGTTGAGAAAGATATGGCTAATAGAATGATGGAAAATATGACGCAAATGCGGCAAAACTATTTGCGGTTGATGCAGGAAATGTAGACAGTAATTGATAAATTCGTGTTTGTAGTGAGGACTCTAGTCCTCTCTTTATCAATAAAGTTTTCTAGATGTAGGGTGCGTCAACGCTGATATTTGAGGAAGCTCAAACAGTTGGTTTTCGGGGCACCCTACAATAAATTCTGCTACTTCATTAAAGCAGCGCCGCGGTTGTAAAGTTCGCGCGCGTAATCAGTCCAAGTTCCCTGTCCCCAATAGCGGAAACAGCTTGTTTGCACCAACAAATTGTAAAGCAAAGCTTGCTGGTATTCAAACTGCTTAGTAACAGCCGCATCTTGCTGCACCAGCGGGTCGTATTTTTTGTGAAATGCAGCGCTGAGTAGATTCATCGGTTCCAAGACATTTTCGTAGCCTTTCACCCAACTCAAATCGTTAGTCCAAGAAGCACCATCCATGTGAAAATTATGGTCGGTTTGCTTGAGTTGGGCGATCGCTCTTTCCACCTTTTCCGGTGTAGCACTATCACGATCGACTAACTGCCAGATTTTGTGCTGGTTAATCCCCTGACAAACAGGATAATCATCAGGATTAACGCCCGCCGCTTCAATTATCTCCAAATATTCAGTGCCGTTTAAACCAACAACACCGGATTTTCCCCCGCCTTGTTCGCGGTTTTCGTGCCAAGCTTTGACAAAAGCGCTGGGAAATTCATTCATCATCACGCCGCCATTTTCGCCGTCGGCAATCTGAGTAACTAAAGAAGGAATTGTGATATTGCCAATTTCCTGCTTATTGCGTCCTTTTGCTTCGTAATACGGCTGCATTTGACCGACCAACTTCGTATCCGAACCTTGGGTTTTAATCAAAGCAGTAATACTGATTGTTTCCCCGCGAGAATTGCGAGCAACTAAACGGTTGGGAATATATTTTTGGTCTTGCGACAATCCCGATCCGTCGGGATTTTCTACAGAATGTTCCTGCACCATCAGCCAGCGATATCCGCATTCTTTCAAAGCTTTGATGTATTCGTAAAGTGTATCTGGGTGATTGGGAAAGTGCATTTCTGGGGGCGAAAAACCTTTAACGCGCTTCAGGGCATCAATGCCAAAAATGGCTGCGAAATGATGTTGCCATGCTTGAATTTGGAGTTTGATGTCGGGAATGGGAGTTGAGGGAATGACGGCGTGACTCCACATTGTCCCCAGCCATTCTACATGAGGTTGATATTGAGGATCGCAGGTAATCCGCTTGAGATTATCAAAGATATCGTCGCGTCCCATTTGGCGTAATCCCCACAATAAGTTGCCCGAATAGTCGAGCATAATTCGCGGGTTGCAGCCTTCGGCAATCAGTTGGGGAATAAATTCTCCCATACGGGAATAGCACCAAGCAAAGACTCCGGCGTTGTGATTGTCTCCTTGGTTGGGATGTTCAAACATATGCTGGAGATTGCAGATTAGTTCGCCGTTTGCACCCGCAGGAATTGTCGGTTGGTGCATATGGAGGGCGCAGGCGAATCCGGCTTGAATGTTTTCGAGGCGCAGATTTGTGGTAGGTAGAAAGATTGGTTCGTTGCTATTGGCTGCGGCACTGATTTCTGCTTCGGAGCCGCAAATGTTGGGCAATCCTGAGTTGATTTCTTGTAAAATCGGTAAATTGGGAGATTGTGCGATCGCAGGCATAAATTTTTCTCAACAATTGTGGAGGGGCGCTGTCTGCTATTGCTAATATAGCTAGATAATTTAACAGTAGCAGAGGATGTCTGCCAAAGATAAATTTCACCGGATAAATCCGGGATTGCGACAGCCCCAAATCACGGGTCAAATGTTTAACACATTTCACGTAAATAGGCGAGGTAAATTATGAAATACGAAATCAAGGTTTTGGAACCAACAGATTTGTGGTACATCCAAAATAATATCAATCCAGAAACGAACAAGTTTTATCATCCCACTAAGAATATTCCCCTCGTTCAGCAAGCGGAAATTAACTTGAATAATTCCGGAGTGATTATTCAAAAAGGTGCGCTGCATTGGTGTATGGGGAAATTGACTTCCGGTGTTTATAAAACGGATAACCGTTTAAAAGATATGTGGGTATCTTTGACAACGGAAATGGACTACAACGCTCCCGTATATCAAGGAACTGGTACGGTGAAACTGGAACCGAGACAAAAAGGCAATTTCCTGCATTATACGCCGATCGCTCTGTCGGATGGGGAGCAGTGGGAATTTGATGATGGTGTATTTCAGTTTTGTTCGGACAATGTAGTTATCGGTGCTAAAAAACTGAAATTCCGACAAGTGGCAGCTTCTAATGACGGTAGGTGGAGAATTGCTGTTACAGCTTTGCGCGAGCAAAAAGCTACTGTTATAGCAGCTACAAATTCACAGGCTAAGATTGTCGAACTCAAGCAAGGTGAAACTTTGATAGCTGATTGCGATTTGGTGAAAGGATTTACCAAGGGGATTGAAGAAGATTATCGAAAATTAGGCCATTTTGGCAAAGGCGGTGGCGAGGGTTATGTTTGGTATTATCAGGGGAAAGGTAAATTATTAGTATGTGAAAATGATGCTATGGGTTTGAGTTGAGCTATTGACAGCGACAGGAGATACGATCGCTCAAAAGGAATGGATTTGACCAATTAGTTGGATTTTTGCCAAATCTGGAAACACAGGCGATCGATTACACTTGAGCACATCACGGACACGGCACTGCCGTGTCCGTAACTGTATTTTAAGCAACAGTCCGATCGCCCAAATCCGTCTCAACATCCGCTATCAGCCCGTATTTTCCCTGTATTCCCAATGGCCGACTTGCTTATCTGCGTAGAAATCATCATAAAATATGGGTGGAAACCCCATCCTTCTAGGACGGCTTTGCATTTTTGCCACAATTTAAGCAGAAAGCTGAGAGGTTTCGCTGTAGAATAGAATATGCAGCGAGACCAATAGAATGTACCTGACTCAAAAGAACCAAATCCGCAATCTAAACAAGTCTGAGTTTTTGGCACTGCGAGAGTTGTGTCGTCTTAGCAAAAATCTCTACAATGTAGGGCTTTACACTGTTCGACAATACTACTTTCAGGAGCGCAAACACTTGCGTTACGAATCTGCCTACCATCTGTGCAAAGAGAACGAGAACTATCGTTTGCTAAACACGGATATTGCTCAACAAACTTTGAAAGTAGTAGACAGAACGTTTCACAGTTTCTATGCCTTGATTAGCGCTGTTAAATCTGGCAGCTATCAACCGAAGGTGAGATTGCCTCACTACTTACCCACAGATGGCTACTTTGTATTGATAATTCCTCGGATCGTGGTTAAGGATGGACGGTTTAATGTACCGATGTCCAATGCTTTCAAGAAGCTGTTTGGAGCGGTATCTATTCCATTCCCGGAGAGACTCAATCCTGAAGCTATCAAAGAAGTTCGGATACATTCTAAGTACAATGCTCGATTCTTTGAAGTCGAGTTTGTTTCCCAGGTTGAACCAGAACCTGTTGAAACAGTCGTTGATAGCGCTCTTTCGATTGATTTTGGATTGGACAATTTGGCTACTTGCGTTGACACCAATGGGGCATCCTTTATTGTGGATGGTCGTAAACTTAAATCTATTAACCAGTGGTTAAACAAAGAAAATGCCAGATTGCAATCTATCAAAGATAGACAAAAGATTGAGCGTCTCACTGAGCGTCAAGCTAGATTGCTTGTCAATCGAAACAATCAAGTTAGGGACTATCTCAACAAAACGGCAAGGCTGATTATTGACCATTGCATTGCCCATAAAATTGAGCGCGTGATTGTCGGGTTCAATTTGGGCATGAAGCAGGAAATCAATATTGGCAGTCGCAACAATCAGAACTTTGTCCAAATTCCTTTTCACACTTTGAGAGGTAAGCTGAAATCGCTTTGTGAGCGTTACGGCTTGCTCTACCTTGAACAGGAAGAATCGTATACAAGCAAGGCTAGCGCTTTGGATGGTGACGATTTGCCCGTCTACAATGCCGACAAACCACCAACTTACCAATTTTCTGGCAAGCGTGTTAAGCGCGGATTGTATCGGACTTGGGAAGGACATTTGATTAACGCTGATTGTAATGGTGCTGCAAATATTGGCAGAAAAAGTAAGCAGAATGGTTTTACCGGACTGTCTAGAGGCTGTTTGGCACAGCCATTACGAATCAAGATCCACGCTTGATTGCGGTTCTTAAGAATCCCTCCGCTTCAGGCAGGGGAGTGTCAAATACTTTGTCAAGTTAAGAAAATATTTTTTTGATTCATCCAGGAGCGAGAAAAAAAAATGTACATTGTACAAATTGCCTCGGAGTGCGCCCCCGTCATCAAAGCAGGGGGTTTGGGCGACGTAGTTTACGGTTTGAGTCGGGAGTTGCAGAATTCCGGTCACTGCGTCGAGATTATTCTACCCAAGTACGACTGCATGAGGTACGACCACATTTGGGGACTTCACGAGGCTTACCGGGATTTGGCTGTGCCCTGGTACGGTGGCGAAATCCTTTGTGATGTCTTGTGTGGCTGGGTGCACGGGCAGTTGTGTTTTTTCATCGAACCTCGCTCTCAAGATAACTTTTTTAATCGTGGCTGTTATTACGGGTGCAATGACGACAATATGCGGTTTGCATTTTTCAGCAAAGCCGCTTTGGAATTTTTGCTCAGAAGCAACAAGCGTCCCGATGTGATTCACTGTCATGATTGGCAAACTGGTTTGGTTCCAGTCATGCTGTTTGAAATTTACAAATACAATTGGATGGAAAATCAGCGAGTCTGCTATACCATTCACAATTTCAAACATCAAGGCATGGGAGGTAGCGATATTTTGAATGCAACGGGTTTGAATCGAGAGGATTATTATTTTGATTACGATCGCCTCCGAGATAACTTTAACCCTTTTGCTATCAACTTTATGAAAGGTGGTATTGTTTACTCGAACTTTGTCACCACAGTTTCGCCACACCATGCTTGGGAAGCTCACCTCGGCGAGTGTGGCTACGGTTTGGGCCACACATTGCATTTATATCAAGATAAGTTTCGCGGGGTGCTCAACGGCATCGATTACGATGTGTGGAATCCGGATAGCGATCGCTATATTCCTCACCACTACAATCAGAAGGATTTGGCAGGAAAAGCGAAAACTAAAAAAGCTTTGCGCGATCGGCTGTTCCTGCGCGATGCTGATAAGCCTATTATTACCTTTATCGGTCGTTTGGACGACCAAAAAGGCGTTCATCTCGTTCACCATGCAATTTATTACTCTCTGAGTAAGGGAGCGCAATTCGTGCTTTTGGGTTCCGCGACGGAAGCGGGAATTAACACGCATTTCCAGCACGAAAAATACTTTTTAAATGACAATCCAGACTGCCATTTAGAACTAGGTTTTAATGAAGAACTGTCGCACTTAATTTATGCCGGTGGGGATATGATTGTGGTTCCCAGTAATTACGAACCCTGCGGGCTGACTCAGATGATCGGGTTGAGGTACGGCACTGTTCCTGTGGTGCGGGGAGTTGGCGGTTTGGTGAATACTGTGTTTGATCGAGATTACGACACCCGCCACCTCCCGGAAGAACGCAACGGTTACGTATTTTATCAAACCGACTACTCGGCTTTAGAGTCGGCGCTCGATCGGGCGATCGGATTGTGGTATGACTATCATGATGAATTTGAAAAACTCATGCTTCAAGGCATGAATTGTGACAATTCGTGGAAATATCCAGCTAAAGACTATGTGGAAATTTACGAGTTAATTAGACACAAATAATCCGTAGGAGGCCAGTGTGCAACTTACTAACTGTAGGTGTGCACTGGTAGCCCGCGTCTTAGTGGCTGTTGAGCCTGGTTGCGAAGTCGGGCATTTGATACATGGCGGTGACGCGAATCGCTTGGGAGATGGCTGTTGCTTTTTTTTGGGCGCGCGAGGTTGTTTAAAGAATCTTTTTAAATTTGGCGTTGCATAATTGCGGCATGATTTGGATTTTTTTTGTGGGATGGGCTCTGTTCGCGCGAAGGCGTGTATTTTCATCGCAGGCGGGACACCCTACAATAATCATGCTCAAATTTAGCAACGCCAAATTTTTGACCTAATCGGCGGGCCATAACACAATACGCTTGGGTTAAGGAAAATTGTAGCGAAAATGTTGGGCGGAGTGAAACGGAGGGTTCGTTCCACGGGCCCAACCTACGCACGATCGGTTTTTTTAGCACTAATTGAACCGTATTGGGCTATAACAAAGTCTTTTCGGAAAAAAACTGCCGGTTGAGCGAAGTCGAGACCGGATTTCTGACCAGCAGTGCGTCAGCCCTAAAATAGTTACGATCTCGATCATCAAATAAGAATTATTTGCATTAATATAGTAAAGCACTGACTATAGATGGCTGTAGAGAGACCATCGTGTCAATTACCAGATGAAAAAATCTATCATTATAGAACAATGAGCATTTCTCGGCGTATTTTTCTTGCCAGTGGTACAGCAATGGCTGTCGTGGCCGTGGGGGAACTAAGCAAAAAAGCCCCTGTCGCAGCCCAAACCGGCACTCTCAACCTTTATTCAGCACGTCACTACGATACTGATAATGAGTTGTACCAAAGCTTCACCAAAAAAACTGGGATCAAGGTTAACCTCGTTGAGGCGGATGCTGACCAACTAATTGAACGGATCAGAAGTGAAGGTGCAAATAGCCCTGCTGATGTTTTCATCACGGTGGATGGTGGACGTTTGTGGCGGGCCAAACAAGCAGGTATTCTGCAACCTGTTTCTTCAACAGTCCTGACATCGGCAATTCCAGCAAGTTTGCGAGATCCTCAAGGTTTCTGGTTTGGTCTATCGCGCCGGGCCAGGGTGATTGTTTATAACAAAAGCAAGGTGAACCCTGCTCAATTGTCAACCTATGAGGCGCTGACAGAACCTCGGTGGAAAGGCAAAATTTTAGTGCGATCGTCCACTAATATCTATAATCAGTCTCTGGTTGGGGCTATGTTAGCAGCTCATGGAGCTCAAAAAACAGAAGCTTGGGCGCGAGGATTAGTCGCTAATTTTGCGCGTCCTCCAGAGGGAAATGATACGGCACAAATCAAGGCTGTTGCTGCTGGGGTAGGCGATCTTGCCATTGTTAATACCTATTATGTAGCTCGCTTAATGAAATCCAAAGATCCAGCAGAACAAGCGATCGCGGCGAAAGTAGGTGTATTTTTCCCCAACCAGCGCGATCGGGGTACCCACGTCAATATTTGTGGTGGTGGTGTAGTCAAAACCTCCCGTAACAAAGCAGGCGCGACCAAATTCTTGGAACACCTAGCCAGTCGCGAAGCGCAACAACTTTTTGCTAGGGGTAATTACGAGTACCCTGTGATTTCAGGTGTGGCGATCGATCCTGCCGTTGCCAGTTTTGGTACATTCAAATCTGACCCTCTCAACCCTGATGTGTTTGGGAAAAATAACCCTGAAGCTTTAAAGATTTCCGATCGCGCAGGATGGAAATAGAGGCTTTTTGAACAAGAAGCTACTCTTTGTGATTCGGCGGTTGAAACCGCCGAATCCAATCAACTTTAATTTTTAATTTTACCATCTGGCATTATAGCGCCTTTCAGGTTTGCCCCTGTCAGGTTTGCCCCCGTCAAATCAGCACTATTTAAGTCAGTTTCACTTAAATTGGCATTACTAAGATTGGCATTATTCAGTTTTGCCCCTCGCAAAAAAGCCCCCTTGAGATTTGCATTACTCAAATCAGCATTTGTGAGATCAGCAGAAAATAAACCTGCTTTTTCCAGAGAAGCACCTTTTAAATTTGCACCTTTGAGATTGACGCTATCGAGTAAGGCTTCATTAAGTTTGACCTTTTCTAGCACAGCCCCTTCCAACTTAGCACCATTGAGATTAGCGCTTGTTAAATCGATGTCACTTAACTTGGTATCAGTTAGGTCACATCCTGGACATTGCTTAGTTTTTTGTAATGTTTCGAGGGGACCTGCGACCTGTTTTTGACATCCAAAGGTGACAAAAACAGTAAGTAGTAAGAAGAAGATTGTGCCAGTAGTGCGGGGAAACATTGGTGAATTTTTATTAATCATCTGGATTTGTAAAGGGATAATGTTAACCTTTAACTGTTAACCGTTAAATCTGTTGAAGACTTGCGCGATCGCGCAATTTTCCAACTTAATAAAATAACCGGTAACATCCCCACTAAAACAATTGCCAATGCTGGGCCAGAAGCTTCAGCCAATCGCTCATCTGAGGCAAGTTGATAAGTTCGCACAGCCAAGGTATCAAAGTTAAACGGTCTAATAATTATAGTAGCAGGTAACTCTTTCATTACATCAACGAATACTAACATCATGGCAGTTAGTAGACCTCCGGTCATCATTGGTGTATGAACTGTAACTAAAGTTTGCATCGGGCTATAACCCAAACTTCTCGCCGCATCATCTAAATTAGGCTTAATTTTGCTCAAACTTGACTCTACCGCATTTAAAGAAACAGCTAGGAAGCGAACTATATAGGCAAATACCAAAGCTGCGATCGTACCACTTAACAACAAGCCTGTAGAAATTCCCCAGTTTTCACGCATCCAACTATCAAATAGATTGTCAAATTTTCCAATGGGAACCATAATCCCCACTGCAATCACAGAACCAGGTACAGCATAGCCCATTGCCGCAACTCTCGTTCCTAACTGCACTCCTAAATTAGGATATAACCGTAACCCATAAGCCATAATCAAGGCAATAACTACGGCTAAAATTGCTGTCAATGTTGCCAAAATTAAACTATGACGGGCAAAGATCCAAAAACGTTCATCTAAAGTGAGTTGCCAATTAGCTAAGGTCAACTTTACTAAAAGACTGGCTGGCAATAAAAAACCCAAAAACAGCGGCATTAAACAAGCAATTACCGCTAAAATTTCCCTAATTCCTTTAAGCTGATAAGTCTGTAATTGGCGATATCGACTGCTAGCTTGATAATATTTAGTCCGACTGCGAGACCAGCGTTCTAGTAAAATTAAACCCAGAACAAATAATAATAGCAGGGCAGCTAATTGATTGGCTGCAATTCGTTCTCCCATGCCAAACCAAGTCCGATAAATACCTGTGGTAAAAGTATCAACTCCAAAATACTGAACAGTTCCATAATCGTTGAGAGTTTCCATCAAAGCCAGTGCTAAACCTGCAACAATTGCAGGTCTTGCCATTGGTAAGGCAACTGTCATAAAACTCCGCCAAGGGCTACAGCCAAGTATTCTACTAGCTTCTAGGGTACAAGTGGATTGCTCCAAAAATGCAACTCGTGTTAATAGGTAGACGTATGGATATAAAACTAAGATTAGCATTAAGATGGCTCCAGGGAGCGATCGCACGTTAGGAAACCAATAGTCTCCATAACTCCAGCCAAAAATATAACGCAAAGCAGTTTGAACTGGACCGGAAAATTCTAAAAAGTCTGTATAAGTATAAGCTAGGACATAAGCTGGGGCCGCTAAGGGTAACAGTAATGCCCATTCAAATATGGGACTGGCCCGAAAGCGACACATTGTTACTAGCCATGCACATCCTACGCCAATCACGACAACACCAAAGCCTACACCGATCATTAACAATAAAGAGTTGACGATATAACGGGTTAAAACTGTATCGGTTAAATGTTGCCATGTATCTTTAGCTTCAAAAAAGATACTGGATAAGACACTGATGACTGGTATGGCGATCGGCAATGCTAAAGTGATGACCGCAAGTGTCCACCCACTAGCGGATAAACCGCGTAACGTCGATAGCCATTGGATTGTCCTGATTCCTGTTTGCTGTAGTGATTTTTGGGAATTTTTCATCGCTAGTAAAAAGTTTAGCTTGCTATTTTATCAGTAGGTGTAAACATTTGTCAAGTCTTTTTGATAATTAATCTCACTAAACTGGTATATTGTAGAATAGTAAGTTGTTGATTATTTATAGCAATAATGGCTCGACCGATAATTCTGCATTTGGATGGTGTAACAAAACAGTATTCCCAAGCTGCATCACCTGCGGTGGCATCTGTCACCCTGACCTTACATCAGGGAGATATACTGGGGTTGTTGGGGCCATCGGGTTGTGGGAAAACAACGTTGCTGCGGTTAATTGCTGGTTTTGAACAGCTACAAGCAGGGACGATCGCCCTAGCAGGGAAAACTGTAGCCAGTGTTAATATGTCAGTCGCGCCGGAACAGCGAGACATTGGTATGGTGTTTCAAGACTATGCACTCTTCCCCCATTTGACTGTCGCGAAAAATGTAGCTTTTGGCTTGACGCATCAAGGAAAAGAGTCAAAGCATCATATTCAGAAAGGTGTCACCGAAGCATTAACGTTGGTGGGATTAGAAGGATTGGAAAACCGTTATCCCCATGAATTATCCGGGGGTCAGCAACAGCGAGTGGCCCTGGCCCGTGCTTTAGCCCCTAGACCTGCGATTATTTTACTAGATGAACCGTTGAGTAATTTAGATGTACAAGTACGGTTAAGATTGCGTCAGGAAGTCCGCGAGATTCTGAAAGCAACGGGAACCTCTGGTGTATTTGTCACGCACGATCGCGAAGAAGCACTTTCGATTTCAGATTGGGTAGCGGTGATGCGTCAAGGCAAATTAGAACAGTTTGGCACTCCAGAGGAAGTTTATCAAGAACCAGCATCTAGATTTGTGGCTGAGTTTGTGACGCAAGCTAATTTTGTGTCGGCATCGTTGAAGCAGGATTTTTGGGAAACAGAAGTAGGTTGTTTTGCTGTTAAAGGAGATTCATTTGTAAAAGTTCCTTGTGATGTTTCTACTGAAGGAGAATTGATGATTCGGCAGGAAGACTTGAGTTTATACTTAGATGAAGATTCGGCTGTTGTGGTTTGCGATCGCCAATTTTTAGGTAGAGAAAATCGTTATTGTTTAAAAACTCCGTCTGGCGAAAAGTTATATGCACTTACAACCACAGGAAATGTTTTTCCCATTGGTTCTAAAGTTCGGTTATCTTGTGGTGAAAATTCTCCCTTAGCTTTCTTTGTCGGTAAGCCTCAGTCCTAGCTAATGGCTAATTGCTAATTGGCGAAAAATCCTCCCCTTCTTCTCTCTTCCTTCTTCCTTATACTGTCTGATAGGTTTTCTGTCTATCGCTGTTGTCAGGGAAGGGGCTAGTCACGATATCCTCTGCTTTTATACCCGCTGCAATCAGCGCTTGGCTTAGACCTTCCTCGAAGTTATCCTCTTCAATTACAACTTGATTATCGACTAAACGAGCATGAAACAGAATCGTGTCAATCCAGCGCTGTTTATCCCAGCCTGTAGCGAGAATCAGAAAGTGACCCGAATCGACATCACAGACGGGGTAAAGCTCGATCGCCTGTAAACTGGGTTGGGCGAGAGTTGCTTCTTGCAGGGTTTTTTTGAGGATGTCTGCATAGCTTAGTGAGTTATCCATTATATGTTATAATACTTAGTTATTCATTATGTTTAGTTGGTAGCCAGCTTTATGAAAAAAATATTTATTGATGCAAACATATACTTGAATTTTTTTGATAGCAACAAGCCGGAGTTAAAAAAATTACTGGATTCCCTTTTGGAGATTAAAGATAGCTTATTTATAGGTTCACAAATTGTCAATGAAGTTAACAGAAATAAACTTGATGTAGCTCAGAGAAGCTTGATCAATCATTTTAATAACCTTTCAAATATTAAACCAATCAATTTACCCGAACATCTAGAAGTGGAAAGCACAAACCTACAAAAATGGAACAGTCAGAGCAAGGAGATATACCAAAAAAACCAAAAGCTCTACAAAGAGCTTGAAGATATCATACACAAAACGCTTGAAGAAATAATGTGTTCCAGTGATAAGGTTTCACAAACTTTTCGCCTTCTTTTTGAAGGTGTTCTCGAAGCATCTGAACATGAAATTCAAGCAGGAAGGTATAGAAGAGAGGTAGGTAATCCACCAGGTAAACCAAATGATCCTTTAGGCGATCAAGTATCTTGGGAGCAATTCAAAAATTGCTCAAGTGATTCAGAAAATATCTGGATTATCACCAAGGATACAGACTACTATACAGCCTTTAAGAAAAAAAGCTATCTAAATTCATTTTTATATAATGAATTAGTTAAAGCTAACACTAACATTGCTACTCCTTCAATTTTTTGTTTTGAAACCTTGGCAGAAGGGTTGAAACATTTCAATGAAAATAGTTTAGAAAAGATTGATAAACTGCCTACAGAAGAGGAGCTTAAAATCATTACTGAAGAGGAACTTTCTGATTCGGCAGCTCAAACAGAAGCCCCAAATCTTTTCTCTATTGTTGAACAAGGGAAGCTTACATCTATGTATTTGCCATCGGGATTCCACTCACCTGGTCATTATATTCAGTACCTTAGAACATATGATTCAGAAGAATTATAACAATGACAACTCTTTGTTCCCAACCTGATTAGGATTTTGTTGAGTAGAAATGACCATACAGTATAACAATCCTGTTGGAGCGGACTATCAAGGGCTCGATGGTATTGAAAAGGTTATTTGCAGCCACTCAACAGGAACGTTACATTTTTACCGACAGGTGAAACCCGATCGCCTACAACCTCTTCCCCTCGCCCGCCTTATTTCCCTAAAGCCTCAAAAAATACAGCAACCACCAAGGCTAAAATCAGATCTGGATCGATCGCCAATATGCCACCAACCCCGTCAGCAACAAATTCCCCTCGCTATCCCACCAGTCTAACCATTGCTGAGTCTGATTTTGATAACTGCCGAACCATAGGCTTAATTGTACTCCCATAAGTTCGATCGGCTAGTGAAGGAAACAATATTACAAAATAAAAGCCTTTCATCCCCCGACTAAAGTCACCGGGATGAAAGGCTTTTGCACGTTTTGACCAGCCTTCAATCTTGTTGTTTTGACAGATTTAAGCTAATTTTATTCAAAGGAAAGTATGTTAATTTTCGGACTTCTGTCCTTGAGCTTCTGGCACAGAAACTTCTGAATCCGGCTGATTCAGAGCCATTTCTAGAGATTTTGTCATCTCGACTGGTTCGGGAGTACGCTTAGAAAATCCCCACACAAACATCAAGACGATACTGGAAATCAGCAGCCATTGCGGAGGAACTAAATCTGGATTAATTACTTTCACTAACAACCGCATTCCCACGAACCCAACTGTGATGTAACCAGCACTTTCTAGGTGAACGAATTCATCCAGCCAGCGGATGAACAACCCGGCCATGAATCGCAGGGCAATAATTCCAATAGTAGCGCCTGTTACGACGATAAAAGTGTCGTCAGAAACAGCGATCGCAGTAGTAACGCTATCCAATGAAAACGCTAAATCCGTAAAAGCAATCATGGGAATTGCTTGCCACACAGTCGCAAATCTGGGCCCGTGATGTTCTCCTTCAGAGTCTGTCTCTGAAGTAAAATGTTGGAAAACAAGCCACAGCAAGTAAAGAGCACCCAGCAGCTCAAACTGCCAGTATTGGATCACCCAAGTAGCCGTTAAAATTAGGGCGATCCGCAGAACAAAAGCAATTATCAAACCCAAGTTGAGAGCTTTTTGCTGATCCTTGGCATCTTCCAAACCTTTAGAAATAGACGCCAGGGCGATCGCGTTGTCAGCCGAAAGTACAGCCTCCAAAGCCACCAAAACCAACAATAATAAAAAGCCGTCAACTCCAAAATTGGGTGAAGCGTCGAGAAATTGATCTAGCATTAACTATTTTGTGCACCTAAGATTGGCAAGGGTCGAGCGCAGCGCAAATTACCCGCTCTGTCTAACGTTAGTGTCACCTTCCTTTAAATCTTAACCTAACGCGGTAATTCTGTGGGAGGCGATCGTCCGAACAACGTCCGAAGGAAGCAGTCCCAGGAAACCAGGAAAAATTCTCCCCCTCCGACACTCAAAAACTGCGCCACTGCGCCACTGCACCACTGCGCCACTGCGCCACTCCTCCCCGGAGGCACCATTTGTGTTGCAAGTTGTAACAAATGATTCCCAAAAGTGCCAATTTGTCTCAAATTGGTGAAAGCTCGTGCCCGCGAAAAGGAGTTTTGCGAATATGTCTTTAACAGATACCCAAGTCTACGTAGCGCTCGTAATTGCTTTGATTCCCGGAATCTTGGCTTTCCGGCTGTCAACTGAACTGTACAAATAGTTTCCAGACACCAGTTGCGAACCGCAAAACGCCTGCCTGAGCAGTTAAATCTCTCGCATTACAGATACAGACAATTGCTGCCCCAGTGCAGTAGATTGTTTGTGTTCCGCAAGACGAGACTGCAAGGGCAGGCATTTTTATGGGAAAATTCCGTCTTCAGGCGTCACCTTTGTCTCAACAATTTTGGCTGTCAGCACCCTGACAAACAGCGGCGAGTGTGCGTTAAGCTCAGAATTTGCTCTTGTGAACTCTAAAACGTCAGTCTCAGGTATTTGAAAAAAAATTATGCAAGCGATTCAACCCACCGTTACCCCACTGCGTCCTGTAAAAAACTCCCCTCGGGTTACTCCTCGTCGCAGCAGCAGCCGCCAGCGTTCCTACCCTCACCAAACCCTCGCGGCCGAAACAGGCGTCAAGTTGGCAGTCAACATGGTACTTTCAGTCTGTGCGACTTCTGCTTTGCTTCAGCTTTGGCCTCACTACCGGGCGGTGCAAGAAAAATTGCACGAAATCCAAGCTGAAGTCAATCTTACCCAAGGGCGAGTAAATCAGTCGCGATCGGACTTTAACCGCTACTTTGACCCTAGTCTTGCTAAAACTGTGATGCAAGAGCAAAGCAACCAAGCTGACCCGCAGCAGCGTCCGGTGATTTTGCAAGAAGTCGAGGTTCCCGACGCCGAGGAATCAACCCCCCAACCTTAAGGGAATGGCTGTTTTGGGTTTTGATATCACGTCCGATGTGCATCATTCTTGTATGTCATTGGTTCGCACAGCGAAGAATGACAGATGAATCTGTCGGACGTGATATCACTTTTGAATAAAAGAGTTTTTAGGATTATTCTTGTCTCTCGTGGCGAAGCAAACGCAGAGACAGACAGACCTGCGTATTGTCACCTATTGCAATCTCAAAACTTCAAACTCAGGCTTATACTGACTTTGCCAGCACGGTTTTTTCTTTCAGTAGTTGCAGTGCAGCTTGATATTGCAAGTCTGCTGCGGTGCCGATTTGATCGCGCGCGATGGGTTCCAAAGGTACTACGCGATCGGGCGAAATCCCCAGCTTGTTAATATCTTTATGGTTCGGTGTCTCGTACTTAGCAACAGTCACGGCCAACCCGGAACCGTCAGACAAATCAAACAGCGACTGAATCAGTCCTTTGCCAAAAGTCTTTTCTCCTACCAGTTGAGCTCTGCCGTTATCTTGCAGCGCACCCGCCAAAATTTCGCTAGCACTGGCAGTTCCCTTGTTCACCAAAACAATCAGCGGATCGTTAGTTAGGGCTTGTCCAGAGGCTTCAAAACTGCCGAGAATGCCCTGTCGGTTCACCGTGTAGACGATCGTCCCGGAATCGAGCCACAGGCGGGCAATTTCAATCCCTGCTTGCAACAGTCCGCCCGGGTTGTTCCGCAGGTCGAGAATGTAGGCGGCGGCTCCTTGTTTTTCCAAGCGGTCGATCGCGTGAGCGACTTCCTCAGTGGCGTTAGCGCTGAATTGACTCAAGCGAATGTAGCCCAGCGGCAAATTCTCCGAGGCCGACTGCAATTCGGCGTAAACCGGATTCAGAGCAATGCGATCGCGCACTAGCTCAATGTCCTCAGCAACGTCCCTTCCCTCGCGCCCCAAGGTCAAGGTAACGGGAGTGCCGATGCGGCCGCGCATTCGAGTTGCTGCTTCGTCTAGGCTCAATTCAGAGGTAGGAGTGCCATCAATTTTTAGAATGCGATCGAGGGGTTCGATACCAGCTTTATCTGCCGGTGAGCCGGCCAAAGGAGCCACCACTGTCAGAGTATTTGTCTGGGGGTCGATCGCAATTTGCAGCCCCACACCCGTCAATTCTCCCGAAGTGTTGACCTGCAAACTGCGGTACTGTTCGGGTTTCAGCAGTCGAGTGAACGGGTCGTCGAGTTTCGCCAGCATCCCCTGAATCGCCGTGTAAGTCTGCTGTCTGTCGTTAAGCGGTTCCTTGACAGCTTTTTGGCGAATCGACCACCAGTTTTGAGAGTTGAAGCTGTCGTCCACATAAGAGCGATTGACAATTCGCCAAGCTTCGCTCAAAAGCTGCTGTTCAGGAGTCAGCGCCGCCGCGGGCTGCGCCCACGCGCCCAGAACCAGGACGACTTGGAGGCAAAGTACAATAGCAATCTGGAAAACTCGTCTGTGCATGATTTTTCTGTAAAATACCAGTAAGTATTACATTTTATGTATTTTAGGTTTGTACGCTGGGAACGCTGTTGCAGATTTAACTCAGATTTGTTTCCCGACGGTCAGTCCCGAAGGCACTCGGATGCTTAGAAAAATCCTCGCCGTAGAACGGCGAGGATTTGTCAACTACAAAATAGCAACTCGTCCAGTCGGTGCCAGCTATGTCCTCACAGGAACCATTAATTCTTGATTTTGCCAAGACAGACGCGATGAAAGTGATTCTCCCGCGCCCTGCAATCCTGTCGAGTCACGGCGCAAAGTGGCAAGGAATTCATGTCGAATATCACTGTCAGCCACCAAACGAATGTCCCGAACACTGTCTCGAACAGCACACGGTTGGCTTGATGCTCAATCCAGCAACACTCAAAGGAACAGTGAACGGGAAAAACTGCGGTAGCGAATCGTGGCAAAGTGGGCAGATTTTCATCGCTGCTGCTGGTACTTATTTCCAAACAGTTGCAGCCGGAAACTATGAATTTATGGCGATCGCTCTTGAACCTACCGACTTCGACAATACAGTTGGCGAATCGATCAATTCAAATTCCATTGAAATTATACCGCAATGGCAAACCCGCGATCCGTTGGTTCACGGAATTGCTTGGGCTCTCAAAACCGAACTGGAATCAGGCGGATTAAACGGTACTCTTTATGTCGATGCACTGAAAAACGCGCTTTCACTGCACATACTGCACCGCTATGGCGCGAAAAAACCTAACCGGCGAGATGTGGGAGGCGGTCTTGACCCCGGTCAATTGCAATTAGTTATTCATTACATTAATGAATTCATAAACCGAGATTTGCACTTAAGTGAACTTGCTAATTTAGTGAACATTAGTTCTTATCATTTCAGCCGTATGTTTAAACAATCGACTGGAGTTACGCCCCATCATTACGTGACCCAGTGCCGAATTGAAAAAGCAAAACAGTTGTTGAAAAAACCGAAGTTATCAATAAAATATATATCCCAGCAAGTGGGATTTTACGACCAAAGTCACTTTAGTAAGACATTCTGCAAAATTGTCGGTTTGACTCCTAAGCAATATCGCGATCGGCTTTAACAAAACTCAAGCCCCTGTCACATTAAAAGCAGTTTGTAGTTGCCAAGTATTTTTGCCTAGGGCTTGCGGGGATTCAGAAACCGGGTTTTTTACCCGATCGGGAAACCTGTATATTTTGGTACAAAACCCGGTTTTTTTGGTATTTAGGCGTAACTTTTGTCGTATAAAAACCCCAGCCCGTCGGCGCTGTTACAATTCTTCATCAAATAGGGATAAATTCCGCAAGAAAATTATATTTTTCCCAAATTTTCCGCAAGAATTTACAATACAGCAGAGCTGGTGCTTTTGTACACTTGCTGGCATCTCATAAACCAGAAGTATCAGCTAGGTAAATTAATCATGTCTACTTTCAGTACCGGTACCAACTTTCCTGCCGGCACAAGTCCCCAATCCTTCACTGCCGCAAACTGTAATAACGATAACATTCCAGACTTAAACATCCCAGACTTAGGGATCGCCCCAACGGCTGTTTCCCTAAAGTCAATGACTCAACTTTCCTCAAAAGCGATCGCATTTATCGATGCTGCCGTCCCCGACTGTCAAACATTAATCGACGGCATTATCCCTGAAACCGAAGTAATTAAATTAGAAACTAACCGCAACGGCCTCGAACAAATTGCCGAAGCTTTGCAGGGAAGGAAATTTTCAGTAATTCACATTATTGCCCACGGAAAGCCCGGTTCTTTGCAACTGGGCAACGTTGAATTGAATTGGCAAAAGTTGAGAGATAGCACCGACAATTTTGTCAAAACAGTTAAAGAATGGGCGGGCGGGCTGACACAAAATGCCGAAATTTTGCTCTACGGGTGCAATGTTGCCAAAGGAAATATAGGGAAAGAATTTGTAAAAAACCTGAGTCAAATAACAGGAGCAAATGTTGCCGCTTCTAATAATTTAACAGGTTGTGTGGCCAAAGGCGGCGATTGGGAATTAACAGTAACAGCGGGGACAATTAAAGCTGGGATTGTATTTCTGCCAGAAGCGATCGCAGCTTACAACCACGTTCTCAATACGTTTAGTTCTCCTAATAATTTTAATGCGGGAACCAGTCCATCCTTTGTTGTGGCTGGCGATTTCAATACCGATGGCATCTTAGATTTAGCTGTTGCTAACCCCACCTCGGGTAAGGTTTCTATTTTACTGGGAAATGGTCAAGGAGGGTTTAACTCTGGAACTGATTTGACTCCGGTATTGGGGCCTACCGCGATCGCAGTTGGCAATTTTAACGGGGATAACTTTTCCGACTTAGTGATAACTTCCGCACAAGGTGTCGAATTTAGCAGCATTTATATCTTTTTAGGATCGGGTAATGGCAACTTTAACAGTCCGGGATTTTTGACTGCCATCGAAAATCCTAGCGCGATCGCTGTCGGCAATTTTAATGCTGATGATTTACTCGACATTGCCATTACTCAATCCAGCGGCAATGGTTTTGTACCTGAAGGCAATGTTGGCATTTACCTGGGAACGGGACAAGGCGGTTTTTCCACTCCTGTTACTGTGAATGTTGGGCAAAGTCCCAGCGCGATCGCTGCGGGAGATTTTAACGGCGACAATTTCCTCGATCTCGCCGTCGCTAACCGAAATTCTAATAGTGTTACCATATTATCGGCAAATGGTCAAGGTAGTTTTGGCAATCCGACTAATATTAATGTCGGTCAAAGTCCGAGTGCGATCGCAGTTGGAGATTTGAACGGCGACAATTTTCTCGATCTCGCGGTAGCCAACAGCGGTTCTAACAGCATCTCAATTTTATTTGGAACAGGAAATGGCAGTTTTGGCAATCCGACCAATATTAATGTTGGCTTAAACCCAAGTGCCATTAAAATTGGCGATTTTAATGGCGACAGTAGAGGAGATTTAGTTGTTAGCAACAGCGCTTCTAATAACGTTTCAATTTTGGCGGGAAATGGAACTGGCGGTTTTAGCAGTGCGACTAACTTTAGCGTTGGAACAAATCCGAGTTCTCTGGCGATCGCAAATTTCAATGCGGACGACAGACTCGATCTCGCAGTTGCTAACAGAGGTTCTAATAATGTTTCAGTTCTCTTGAATTCGCCGAACACAATTAATTTCGGTACGTCTACTTTCAGCGGAACTGAAGGGGATGCAGATACAGTCGTTAATATCCCCGTTACTATCAGCGGCGGCACTCCTTTTGCTGATGTCATTGTACCCATTGTCATCGACCCCAACAGCAGCGCTACCGAAAATTCTGACTACACCATATCGCCGACTTCCGTAACTTTTCCCGCAGGTGGAACAAGTACAGAACAAAATATTGCAGTCACTATTAAACCGGACAATATCGCTGAGAATGCAGAAACAGTCATTCTCAACTTTGGTACGATCGCAGGTGACATTGCAGGGACGACAAATCAAGCGACCCTAACTATTCCCAGTAACGACACTGTTTCTTATGCCGTTTCCACCGCTGTAGCTGCGGTAGCTGAAGGCAATACGGGAACTGTATCCGTTACTTTTACCGTTACTCGCAGTGGCGGTATAGGTGCAGCCAGCAGCGTCAATTATGCGATCGCCGGAACTGCTACAAACGGCAGCGATTACAACAATATCGGTGGCACTTCCGGGGCAACTGACGTTAATGGTACGGTTAATTTTGCTGCGGGCGAGATATCGAAAACGATTACTTTGGATGTTTTGGGCGACAGTGCGATCGAACCGGATGAAACTATTACTGTCACCTTATCAAATCCGATCGCACCAGGCCCGACTCCAACAATTACAACTGCTAGTGCGACAACTACTATTACTAATGACGACACTGCTGGAATTGCAGTCAATCCCGATAGCGGATTAACGACAACAGAAGCAGGAGGAACAGCAACATTTACTGTCCAACTCAACTCTCAACCAACTGCTAACGTGACTGTTGGCTTAAGCAGTTCCAATGTTGCCGAGGGAACAGTTTCTACACCCTCGCTGACATTCACTCCCGCCAATTGGAGTGCGCCGCAAACAGTAACTATTACTGGCGTTGACGACAATATTGCAGACGGCAGTCAAACTTATACTATTTTCACTGCGGCTGCTGTTAGTACAGACAGCAATTACAGCAATTTCAATGCTGCCGATGTCAGCGTTACAAATAGCGACAACGAAACTCCCGGCATTACCGTTAATCCCACAGCAGGATTAACTACAACAGAAGCCGGAGGTACGGCTAATTTCAGTGTTGTCCTCAACACTCAACCTACGGCACCTGTTACTGTCGCTTTAAGCAGTTCTAATCCTGCAGAAGGAACAGTTTCTACTAATACCTTAAGTTTCACTCCTAATAACTGGAATCAGGCGCAGACGGTAACGGTGACAGGTGTTGGCGACAATATCGCTGACGGCGATATTGCTTACACTATTGTTACTGAGGCTGCTGTTAGTACAGACAGCAATTACAACAATTTCAATCCCTCCGATGTCAGCGCTACTAACAGCGACAGCGATACAGTCGGCGTTACCGTTAATCCGGCCAGTACCACAGCAGTAGAAGGCGGTGCAACGGGAAGTTATACACTTCAGCTAAATTCGCAGCCAACCGCGCCCGTAACAGTCAGCTTTGACGGGGGAAATCAAATAAGTGCGATCACTCCCATTAGTTTCGACGCTGCTAATTGGAATATTACCCAAACTGTAACTGTGATTGCGACGGATGACACAGTTGTAGAAGGTACTCACACTGGCACAATCAATCACGCGGTAACAAGTACCGACGCGAAATATAGCGGAATTGCGATCGCGCCTGTCACTGTCGCCATAACCGACAATGACACGCCAACACCAACATCGCCAACGCCCACACCAACGCCCACACCAACATCGCCAACACCAACGCCCACACCAACACCAACACCTTCAATTACACCAACATCGCCAACACCAACGCCCACACCAACATCGCCAACACCAACGCCCACGCCCACGCCAACGCCAACCCCGCCAATTACACCGACGCCAACACCGACCCCGACACCAACACCTTTAATTACACCGACGCCAACACCGACGCCAACACCTTTAATTACACCGACGCCAACACCGACGCCAACACCAACACCAACACCTTTAATTACACCGACACCAACACCAACGCCTACAGTTTTGCCGCCGACACCAACACCAACGCCTACAGTTTTGCCGCCGACACCAACACCAACGCCTACAGTTTTGCCGCCGGCGATACCTGCTGATAATTTAGTCAGAAAAATCACTGTAGGTTCCAGTACCGGAAGCTATAAGGATGCTATCAGCAGCAGCAAGATTGATGATTACTACAAATTCAGTTTAGGTGCTAGGAATGACTTCAACTTGTCGCTGAGCGGACTGAATGCAGATGCTAAAGTTGAGTTGCTCGACAGTGGCGGAAATACGATCGCCACTTCCAACAATTTGGGCACCGCATCCGAGTCAATTAACCGCACTTTAGAACACGGTACTTATTACGTCCGAGTCTCCTTAGCCAACGGTGGAGAAACTCCTTACAATCTCGATCTATCTGCTAAACCTCGTCTTCCAGGCATCACCACTACAGGTTCAGATGACCGAGTTTACAAAGCTGGAGAGTTGATCTCAGTTATAGACGGAACATTCACTCCCGCCACTGACATATCTGCCCCGCTGATTAACATCGATGATTTCCGCGCAGCACCGCGTTTTGCCGGAATAGACGGCAATGGTTTTGCAACAGTAATTTTGGATACTGGGATCGATCTAGACGACCCATTTTTTGGTTCTGATAGTGATTCAGACGGCATTGCCGATCGCATTGTCTACAATTACGATTACGCCTATGGCGATGACGAAGCTGACGACGTTGACGGACACGGTTCAAACGTCTCTAGTATTGCTACTTCCCAAAATGGAGTCCAGACAGGGATGGCACCCCGTGCTAACATCATTCATCTCAAAGTTTTGGATGATACGGGCAGTGGCACTTTCGCGAATATAGAACAAGCTTTGCAGTGGGTGATAGAAAATGCAGCGGCGTACAATATCGCCAGTGTGAATATGTCACTCGGTGATAACGGCAATTACAACACCCCCCAAACGAGGGGCATTAGGGACGACGATGACAACAGCCCCGACACGAGCGGCATTAGTGATGAACTAGCAGCCCTAGCAGCACGGAATGTAATTGTTGTTTCCGCATCAGGTAATGCTTTCGGGCCATTGGGCTATAACAGCGTTCAGGGGGTTGCCTACCCCGCAGCCGATCCTAACTCACTCTCAATTGGTGCGGTGTACGATGCGAACCGGGGTTATCGGACACACGGCTTCGGCGCTATTGGTTATACCACCGATGCCGATCGCATTACACCCTATTCTCAGCGCCACTCCACTTTAACAACCGTTTTTGCTCCCGGTACTTTAATTACCGGTGCTGGCCCGCGCGGCCCTTTGACGAACTATTCTGGTACCAGTCAAGCTGCACCTCATGTTGCTGGAATAGCAGTGCTAGCGCAGCAGTTAGCGCAGCGAGATTTGGGCCGCCGACTAACCCCAACTGAGTTTGCGAATTTCTTGGAGTCAACCGGTGTCACGATTAATGACGGCGACGACGAAGACGATAACGTGATCAATACTGGCTTAAACTTCAAGCGCGTTGATATGCTGGCTTTGGGTCAAGGTATTGTCGGCAACAACCCGCCAGTTGTAAATCGTTCTGTGTTTTCTCAAAGTGCAGCGCTGGGTTTTTCTCAAACTGGTAATGCTTTTAATTTAGCAGCCAATACCGATACTGACCCCGATCCGGGCGACAGCATTAATTATTCGATCGCCCTGGCAAATTTTAGCGATTTAAGTTCATCTGCATTTACCTGGAGAACCGATCGCAATGGCGGTTCCTATCGCCAACCAATTGCCGGTTCAAGTTTCCCGGAAATTCCTTTGCCTTCCTGGCTAACTTTTAATTCGGCAACTCGCACGATTAATTTAGGCCCAACTCGTCCAAGATCGTTCAATTATTGGCTGAAAGTAACGGGAACTGATGAATCTGGCGCGAGTGTTAGCGAGGTAATTCGGTTCAAGAGTAATGGCCTCGGCGGTTTTGTGATTGACGGTTACATCGCTGGTGCTACTGTCTTTTTCGATGCCAACAAAAACGGTGTACTTGATGCTAGTGAACCTTCTGCTACTACTGGCGATAACGGCGAATTCGATCTCGATCTCGACTCCACCATTTTCGACAAAAATCAAAATGGCGAACTCGATCCAGAGGAAGGCAATATTGTTGCTTTCGGCGGCATTGATACGGCAACTGGTTTGCCTTTGGAAACCCCTGTCACTGCCCCGCCTTACGCTACTGTTGTCACCTTGTTAACCACTTTAGTAGCGGATTTAATTGACAAAGGAATTGACAGCGATCGCGCCGAATCTCTTGTCAAATCTTCTCTTTCCATTCCCGCTAATGTTGACATAACTAGCTTAGATCCGATCGCAGCTACCGAAAATGCGATCGCGGGTGGAGTAGAAACTTTGACTGCAATGGTCAAGGTACAAAACGTCATTACCCAAACTGCTGCTTTAATAGACGGTGCGTCGATTCTGGACAATACCGACAGCGTAAAAGCAGTTGTAAGTGCGATCGTTCAACAAATTCAATCGGGGACAACTCTCAATCTCAGCGATCCCAACCAGTTAGCAACAATTGTCGATCGCGCCGCCACAGCAGCGCAACAATTTGACTCGGATTTAAACACTCAGCAATTGTTGCAAATTGCCCCGGATGCAGCTAAGGTAATGGCCGAAGCAAATCAGCGCATTGACCAAGTTGTATCCAACACTGCAACAGCTTCAATTAACCGAGAAGTTGCCCGCGTGCAAAAAGTAGCCCTAGGCGCAACCTCTGAAGACTTAAAAGCAGTTGGTACAGGTACGAAATCGATCGCCCAAGTTATTGCCGAAAATACGGGTACTGCCTTAGATACCAAAATTCAACAAACGACATTGCCCGATACACCTGCTGTGGCGGTGATTGAAGGAGAAATAGATGCGATCGCAGGTAACTCCAATCTCACCGGCACTGACGGCGACGACAACCTCTCCGGCGACAGCGGCAGCGATACAATGGCCGGCAAACGCGGCAATGATACTCTCAGCGGTTTAGGTGGCAACGACTGGATACATGGCAATCAAGGCAATGATTCCCTCGACGGTAGCGATGGCGATGACACTGTTTACGGTGGCAAAGAAATCGATATTTTGTTCGGCAGTAATGGGGAAGATATCCTATTTGGAAATCGCGGTCAAGATAGCTTGAGTGGAGGTGAAGGCAATGACAGCCTTTTCGGCGGTCAAGCTAGCGATATTCTGCTGGGCGGTAACGGTGACGATTTCCTCAGCGGTGAAAACGGCGATGACAGCTTGATAGGAGGAAATGGGAGCGATCGCTTCTTAATTTCAGCCAATTCTGGCAGCGATATCATTTTCGATTTTGAACCAGGCATCGACTTCCTCGCACTTGCCGACAATTTAACCTTCTCGCAACTTTCTATTGTCCCTAGCAACAGTGCAACTTTAATCACCTTGACAGCAACAGGTGAAATTTTAGCTGCTATCAATGGCGTGACAGCCAACCAAATTAGCATCGCTGATTTCAGTTGAAAAATTAGGGACACAGGCAAATCTTGTGTCCCTACAGAAAATGGATTTTCTAGTAAGGACTTCAGTTCTCTGTTACAGATTTAGGTGAAGCAAGACTTGCATCCCTTACTACAAAATGTCAATCAGGACTAAAGTTATTACAAAATTCAAAACCCAAAATTGAGTGGACGGGAACAATCCAATATCTCAAATCCAAAATCTCAAATTGATTGACTGTTGTGAAATAGTTTTCAGGAGTAAAATTTTATGGTAGTTATATGCGGTGACAATCTCGATAATTTATTAGTAGGTGGAATTGGCGATGATTCCCTGTGCGGGCTTGGAGGCAATGATACTCTATTTGGTTGGGGTGGTAATGACACTTTAGATGGCGGAGAAGGAAATGATAGTCTCGCAGGTGGAATCGGTAACGATCGCCTTTTGGGCTACTCTGGTAACGACAGTCTCAGCGGTGGCGAAGGCGATGACAAAATTGAAGGAGGTGCCGGGAATGATATTCTTGAGGGTGGCGAAGGCGCGGATTTAATCAGAGGAGAAGACGATAATGATAGTATCTTGGGAGGGTCTGGCAATGACTGTCTTATCGGCGGTCAAGGCAATGATACGGTGCTCGGAGGAGATGGAGACGATCTCTTGTTTGGTAGCTTCAACAACGACTTGTTAATGGGTGGCAAAGATAACGATCTCCTGTTGGGAGACAGTGGCAACGACACTTTAAGAGGTGACTTAGATAATGACTACCTTAACGGCAATTCAGGAGACGATTTGCTTGAGGGAAATGAAGGCAGCGACACCCTGATTGGCGGGCCGGGCAATGACACATTAGTGGGTTACAGCTTTTCATCAACTGGAGAACAAATAGATTATTTAATCGGGCAAAATGGAGCCGACATATTTGTTCTCGGTTCATTAAATGCCCGCCCTTACCTCTTCTATGGCGGTGAAGGTCGCCATGCCGTTATTGAGGATTTTAACCGGGTCGAAGGCGACAAAATTCAAGTTGTTGGTTTCGTACAAGATCGTAATGGTTCTAACTTCTTCTCTTACCGATTTGAATCTTATGATGACGGTATGACACGGGGAACTCGGATATTTGTCGGATCGGATTTAATCGCCGACGTTAAAAATGTTACAGATGTGAGTCCATCAGATTGCACGATCGTTTCGACTGGGTTTACACCGCCATCGCGAGACTTTCCATCCTTGCCATCTCTGCCGGGAATTCGCTTTCCGATACCGCCGCGTCCCACTCCTTTCTCGCCAATACTGCCAGTTTTTGTGGAAAGTTTGCTTTCTTTTCAATTGTGATAGGACTTTACGGAAGGGGGCAATTACCGGCTTTTTTGACCGAAGTAGGCAGGTTGCAGCCAGCAGATTTTGTTAGTAAAGACTGCAGTCCTGACTACAAAACAAGATTCGGTTGGACGATCGAACCGGTTGGGGTTACTAGATCAACAATGAGGGCGTTTGGGGCCAAAAGGTAAAGTTTTACGATCGAGATGAAATTTGGCCTCTCCCGGCAAACCCGTTTCCGGCTCGGACTGCTTGCTGTAGCTCAGCCTTCCCCGCATAGTAGCTTGGGCGGATGTTGAGATTCCGAAAAAAGCCTTTTAAGTGTCCAAAAAGCGATCGCCCGCGTGAAAATTGCACGGCAATTATGTTACATTTTTTATCACAGTCTGGAATTCGATCGGGCAACGCCAGCGAGTAGGGACAAGCCACCGCTTAGTTTCCCAGGGCTTGCAGGCGATCGCACAAGAGAGTTCCTTTCGTCAGCTCCAAATTTAAAAAATAGCCTCAGGCATTTGCTAGTAAAAGCAAGCTGCTCGGCGCGGGGCGACAAAAAACCTTGTGGCTGCTGCCCTGAACCTCAACCACAGCAATATTCTTTTAGGAATTCTGGCTCCATGTTTTCTAAACAAATCACCGACTCAAAAACCTACCAGTGGTTTGAGGAACGCCTGGAAATTCAGGCGCTCGCCGATGACATCACTACAAAGTATGTACCCCCGCACGTCAATATTTTCTACTGCTTGGGCGGAATTACTTTAGTTTGCTTTCTGATCCAGTTTGCCACCGGCTTCGCCATGACTTTCTATTACCGTCCCACGGTAGCAGAAGCTTTTTCTTCAGTGCAATACCTGATGACTGAAGTCAACTTCGGCTGGCTGATCCGCTCCATCCACCGCTGGTCTGCAAGCATGATGGTGCTGATGATGATTTTGCACATCTTCCGGGTTTATCTGACAGGCGGCTTCAAAAAGCCCCGCGAATTAACCTGGGTGACAGGAGTAATCTTGGCAGTCATCACTGTTTCTTTCGGCGTGACCGGCTATTCACTGCCTTGGGATCAAATCGGTTACTGGGCAGTTAAAATCGTTTCCGGCGTCCCCGAAGCTATCCCGTTTGTTGGTTCTTTGATGGTTGAACTGCTGCGCGGCGGTGTCAGCGTCGGTCAAGGCACTTTGACTCGTTACTACAGCTTGCACACTTTTGTGTTGCCTTGGCTGATTGTAGTGTTCATGCTGGCTCACTTCTTGATGATTCGCAAGCAAGGTATCTCTGGCCCGTTGTAAGTTTTGAGTTTTGGGGGCGGTATTTTTTTTGCCCCCCCGCTGAATTGTGAGTTGAAAATTCAGAATTCATGACTCATGATATTTATTTACGGCTAATACTTCCTGCGATCGCACCGCTGATTCAGACTAACGAATACAGCGGAATCCCAGGCCCGGGTAAAACTAAAAGGAGAACACTCTCACTATGTCTATTATCAAAAAACCAGATTTGAGCGATCCCGCGCTCCGCGCTAAGCTCGCTAAGGGCATGGGTCACAACTATTACGGCGAACCAGCTTGGCCTAATGACTTGCTCTACGTTTTCCCTATAGTCATCATGGGAACGATTTCTCTGTGCGTGGGTTTGGCTGTACTAGACCCGGCTTTGGTTGGCGAACCTGCTAATCCTTTTGCTACTCCGCTGGAAATTCTGCCGGAATGGTATTTGTGGCCTGTGTTCCAACTCCTGCGCGTTTTGCCTAACAAATTGTTGGGTATTGCTTGCATGGCCGGTGTTCCCGTTGGCTTGATTTTGATTCCGTTCATCGAGAATGTTAATAAGTTCCAAAATCCGTTTCGCCGCCCTGTTGCTACTACTGTTTTCCTGTTGGGAACTGCGGTAACTCTGTGGTTGGGTATTGGTGCTATTTTCCCGATCGACAAATCTTTCACACTGGGTCTTTTCTAAGATTTAAGTTTGCTTGATTTTGACGCCTGCGGCTTTCCTGTAAAGTGCTTTTGTACTGGTGGGAAACTTTAGCGGGCGTCATTTTATTTTAGATTTTAGATTTTAGATTTTAGATTTTAGATTTTAGATTTTAGATTTTAGATTTTAGATTTTAGATTTTAG
>NZ_JAUBOS010000136.1:0-3533 GCF_036700365.1 Microcoleus sp. w2-18bC1 | reverse complement strand
TCTAGGGAGTAGGGTTTCATTTTTCTCTTTCTTACCACCTCTAATATTGTACCTAATCGTTAAGCAAAGTGCTGTAGAAAGTAAAAATGATGCAATTTTTATGCAGGCAATGGTTGACAAACTAAACTGCGATGTCCAGGTAGAAAAACCTATTTATATAGATGATTATGAACGTTTGGAAGGCTTGAGCGAAACAAAGTTAATCACGACTTTAAAAGCTTTAGAAGCAGATATTCAAAAAAGAGATATAGAAAAAATTGGGATTATTATTGATATTGATAACTATTCAGAAGCAGAGCGGCTGGAATTCGTAAATGAATGTATACAACAGGTGTTTGAATCTGAAACATTGTCAAGCACTAAACAATTTATCGATATTTGTGGAGATAATGGAACAAATGCAAAATTGGCTTGTTACTTTACAAATGTTGGAGGTCAAGGCGAACTCGAAACGCTTTTAAAGGCAATCAAGGCTAGAGAATCACCTCATGCTGATTGTTTGAATAGCTGGAAAACTTGCATAGAAAGCCAGGGACAGCAAATTAACCAGAAAGGTTTTGATAAATTCTGGGTGAGCATCTATCTCAGGTATGATACTTGCTCAGATAAGGAAGAGAAACAAGCTGGAAGGAAATGCAGTATGTCTGGATTTGATTATGTTATGGAACAGAAAAAAGATATTTGGGATTGGGATAATCCTGCACTCGATGATTTGAAGGAGTTTTTTAAACTATTTTGCTAATATGATAAAATAAACAAGAAATATTCGGCGGTTGAAACCGCTACTACACAAGCGAAGTCCGCCTTCGCGGACTAAAGAATAAACAGGATTTGATATCACAATTAAGTAATTTATGAGCTTAAAAATCTACTTTCTACGACACGGTGAAACGACTTACAGCCAAACAGGTGGCTTCTGCGGCGCTATCGATCCAGAATTAACGCCCGAAGGTTATCAAATGGCAGAACAGTTTGCCGCCACTTACGCAAAATTGCCTTGGAATGCTGTTTATGTCAGTCCGATGAAACGCACAATTGCTACTGCAAAACCTTTGTGCGATGCTGTGGGGATTGAAATGCAGCTTCGCGACGGACTGAGGGAAATTAAGTACGGTGAGTGGGAAGGCAAAACAGTAGAAGAGGTCAAAAAAGAATACGAAGAAGATTATATTAATTGGCTGACTGAACCTGCTTGGAATGCACCAAACGGCGGCGAAACTTCGGTGCAAATTGCCAGTAGAGCTTCCTTAGTTATTGCAGAAATTGAGGAAAAATATAAGAATGGAAATGTGTTGGTTGTCTCGCACAAAGCAACTATTAGGATTATTCTGTGCAGTCTGTTGGGGATTGATTTGGGACGTTATCGCGATCGCATTGCCGCTTTAGCAGCTTCTGTCAGTATTGTTAAGTTTGAGGTGCACGGGCCACTGCTGGAAGTTTTGGGCGATCGATCGTACATGGATGAAACTCTCCGCAATTTGCCCGGTACTTGAAATTACGGGTAGGGTGCGCGCACTGCCTACCCGGAGCGTCTGAAACTAAATCGCGCCTATGTAAGACAATCCTAAAATAGTACCTGCTCCCAAAATATGACCAAAGGCAGTAGTTCCCAAAACTGCACCCAAACTCAAACCGCCGAACATACTGGATGAGGGCATTGCTGGGCCTGTGGTAGGCTTCTGGATGGTTGATTTGCCGATCGCAATAGCTAAAATATTGCAAAGAATCATAATCAAACCGATTGTAGGGCTCCACTCTACGGTTCTGGGGGCAACGGCAAGTAAAATTGGTGTAAACATCGATCGGCTCCTTAAACTTTAGTAAACGAAAATGTGCATAGAAGATATATCAAAAAAATGCAACTGTTAGCTACACATTGCATTAAGAGTTAATTTTTCGACATTTTTCTTAATATTTTTCCCAGGATCTCAAGATTTCTTAGCCTGTGCAGGCGGACGAAAGTTTGACAACACACGATTGCAATCGCCTAGCGATCGAAAGAACGAATCAACAGGAAATAATAAAGCATGAAAATACTGGTGTTAAATGCAGGGTCTAGCAGTCAAAAGAGCTGTCTTTACGAGTTAAATGATGTCCTCCCCGATCGACCTTTGCAACCCCTCTGGGAGGCTCAAATAGACTGGACTCACCAGCAGGGTATAGCAGAGTTGAAAGTCAAAACAGCAAAAGGCGATCGGCTTGAAGAGGAGTTTGCCTCAGACTCTCGCAAAGATGCTATTTCTCGAATGCTGCAGAGTCTTTGGAGGGGAAGAACTCAAACAATTAATGATTTAAAAGAAATTGATATGGTCGGCCACCGCGTCGTACACGGCGGACAAGATTATCAGCAAAGTACGTTAATTTCGCCGGATGTTAAAAAGGCGATCGCCCGTTTATCTGTTTTCGCCCCGGTTCACAATCCGGTTAACCTCGAAGGCATCGAAGCGATTGAAAAACTCCTCCCAAATCTGCCGCAAGTAGCAGTATTTGATACAGCTTTTCACGCACAATTGCCGCCCGCAGCCTTTGTTTATCCAGGCCCCTATGAATGGCTGGAAAATGGGATTCGCCGTTACGGTTTTCACGGGATTAGCCATCAATATTGCGCGCGTCGGGCCGCCGACATTCTGGGTAAAAATTTGGCAGATTTGCGGTTGATTAGCTGTCATTTGGGCAACGGATGTTCTCTGGCCGCCATTCGCGGTGGCTGGAGTGTTGACACGACGATGGGATTTACGCCTTTGGAAGGTTTGATGATGGGAAGTCGATCGGGTTCGATCGATCCAGGCATCCTCATTCATCTGTTAAAACAATCCGATTTTACTGCTGAGAAACTTGATGGTATTCTCAATCGAAATTCAGGTTTAAAAGGGATTTCAGGGGTGTCTAGCGATCTGCGGCAGATTGGAGATGCGATCGTCCAAGGTAATCAGAGAGCTCAACTTGCTTTGGATATTTACATCCACCGTTTGCGTGCCGGAATTGGTGCCATGCTGGCGAGTTTGGGAGGGTTGGATGCTTTAATTTTTACGGCGGGAGTCGGGGAAAATGCTGCTGTTGTGAGATCGGCAGCTTGCGAAGCTTTTGGATTTATCGGGTTAAAATTGGATGGGGATAAAAATCAACTGTCACCAATCGATCAAGATATTGCGGCACTGGATTCAGCAGTGAGAATTTTGGTAATTCACACACAGGAAGATTGGGAAATTGCGCGAGAATGCTGGAAACTTTATCACTAATTTATTTTATGAATTCCTGCAACAGCGATGCCCAATCAGCTTCGCAGAAGTGTCAATCGATTTTAGATTTTAGATTTTAGATTAAAGAATTGAAGCATTGGCCCCACAGATCAATTCGGGCGCTTGTTTATCGGATACAGGTTTTTTATTTATCCGTCCTGAGTCTGCTTTCGGAATGAATCCGGGGGCTTGTATCCTGGATGCTTTCGGTCAAAAATCGGTTCTTCCTTACTTACTATGCTAAATCAATAGTTAAAGGCGTAAAATCAATTTAACAAATATGTCAAAATGTAA
>NZ_JAUBOS010000135.1:0-3547 GCF_036700365.1 Microcoleus sp. w2-18bC1 | reverse complement strand
TAGCAATCATTTGAGGTTTTGGCAATTCTCAATTTCTTTGGATTTAAATCTGCTTGAATATCTGCGGAATGTGGGTTTGAACCCATTCAGCAAGAGCAAATGGTGCTTCAATATGTAAGGACTCACGGCAGAATTACCAGAAAAGAAGCTGTGGAACTTTGTCGTATCAGCGAAGACCAAGCTAGTCGCCTGCTGCGGAAGTTGACTGATGCCAACCAGTTGAAATTAGAGGGTCAAGGCCGCGCGTCATATTATGTTGTTTTCTCGCTATAAAACACGCGCCGCGCCTTTTAAACACGCGCCGCGCCTTTTAAACACGCACCGCGCCTTTTAAACACGCATCTATAGAGTCTGTGGAGGAAAATTGGGTGGGGACTGCGCGAGCTCCGCTCACTTGCTAGTTTTAATAATTTAGCTTTTTACTAAAAAGCCAATTTTAGCTCTTTATTTTTTAAATAAAATAGTCAATAGTTAAATTACTAAAATAATAAAATTAGTTTTTTACTAAATCAACTATTGACTAATTTCGTTTTTTAGATGACGATATATATAGAAAACCCCATCCCATGTCCCTAAAGCCATGATCGCAGTCGCCATCGCGTCCCTGTCCGGGGGGCAGGGCAAGACAACCGCATCTCTATTCCTGAGCCGCCTCCTAGCCAGCCGGGGCTATCCCACACTGGCTATCGACGCCGACCCCCAACACAACCTGACCACCTACCTGGGGCTAGAACTGCAACCCAACCAGCCCACCTTGCTGGAAGTTCTCAAAAAATCCGTGCCCATCGAAGACGGCATCTATCCAGTCGAAGGTAGCGACAACTTGTTTCTAATTCCCTCCGACGACGGGCTTGACGCCGCCGCCGACTACCTATCCAGCAGCGGCGTCGGCGCCACCCTGTTGCTGCGCCGCCTCGAACCAGTTGCCGAAGCCTTTAAATTTTGTATCATTGACGCACCCCCGCAGCGCTCGCAGATTTGCCTAACCGCAATCGGTGCCGCCGACACCGTAATCGTACCCGCCGAAGCCTCCGTCAAAGGCTACGGTTCCCTAGTGCGGACACTCGACTTGCTCAACTCCATGAGAGATGTCAAAGCAACCAACGCTACCGTACTAGGAGTGCTGCCCTTCCGCGACCGCTGGATTGGCAACACTCAAACCCTAGAGAGCCGCCTAGCCGTAGAAGGAATGAAAGACGAAGTTGAAAACGAATTAATTCTCCCTTCAATCCGAGAATCCGAACAGTACAAAAAAGCCATTAACAAACGCCAAACTCTCAGCGAATTAGGACATCCCGACTTAGAATATCCCTTTGAAATTCTGCTCGCCAAAATCGAGTCTCTTTTACAACAAAAAGTACAATGAGTGACAGCATCCTCGACCAAATTCGCTCCAACCGCAAGCGAACAGTTGTTCCAAGCCGAGAAGATACTTTAATCGCCCCCAAACAGGAGAGCGAACAAATAGCTCAACGTTCAACTCCGGCGAACGAAACTTCAAACGAAACTTCAAACAAAACTTCGGCTAACGAAACTTCGGCTAACGAAACTTCAACGAACGCAACTTCAAACGAAACCACTAATCCCAATTCAACATTAGAAGAGTTAAAAGCAGAACTCGCGAAACTTCCGCCAACTCGTCGCCATTCTGCCGTTGTTTTAGATGCAGAAATAGATGCTAACTTGACAAGATTTTGCAAAGAAAAAGGAGTGACCGTAGAAGTATTTTTAGAAGCTGCCTGGCTGCAAGCAGAAGCTTCATCCGAGCTGATGGAAAAAATCTTAGTAGAAGCCAAGTGCCGCTACGATTCCAGAAAACTTGCTGGGAAGTTGAGGCGGCTGATTACAATGCTATCTGGGCGCTGATAGGGAGATGCTACTGCCATTAAACAGTTAACAGTTGATAGTTGATAGTTGATAGTTGTCCACACTGTTAAAAGAACGAGTGGAAAGGCACGCAATCAAAAAAGCCATGAGTGGTTTAATTACTGCGATCAAATAACGGACATTTCTCGCAAGTTATTTAACACGGCGCTGAAGTTTGAGGATTTGTGCGAAGTGAGGATTGTCCCCAAAACGGGATGTTATGTTGTTGAAGTAGTTTACTCTGAACCTGACAACAGCCAATTCTTCTGTAGCTTAAACCCAGAATTAGCGGAGGCTATTGATAAAGGAACTATAAGTTTCATCAGAGTCCTAGATGTCAGTCTTGTCCACCTTTTATAGTGCGTCAGCACTTAACGGGAGAGAACGTCACAAAGCCCTAAAATTCCAAATGCTGCACGGCCCGCCGCTTAGTTTCCTCCCCACGCCTGTCATATTTGGCCGTAGTTACCGGAGAAGCATGACCCGCCAACTTTTGCACCGTCACAATATCCACCCCAGCATCAAGGAGGTCCGAGCAAAACGTGCGCCGGAAATCGTGGGGACTAAAAGACTCCACCCCAGCGAGAAACGCCCGTCGCTGCACAATCTTCAACACACCATCCTCCGTCATCCGCCGGCGCTGAATTTCTCCCCCCTTCCGAATCGGGTACAACAGAGGCCCAGTCGCCTCTCCCCTCAACTCCAGCCACTGGGACACTAAAACGCAAGCAGACTCCGGGAGATAAACCGTCCTGTCTTTCTTGCCCTTGCCCTCTCTGATGAACAGCGCTCCCGTGGATAGATTGAAATCACGCTTCAAGAGATTGACCGCTTCAGAGCGACGGATGCCGCCCCCTCGCAAGATAGCAATCAGCGCCGAGTCCCTAACATCAATAGGGGTCTTACCAGAGCAGCTTTGCATCAATGCAGCAATCTCACAGAGCGTTAGCGCGCGCCCCCTAACCTTTCCCGATTGCTTGATACTCCTGACATCCACCGCTTTACTGTAATCTATGGGGTCGATTAAATCCAACCGCAGAGCTTCCTTCAACACCCGTCGCAGGGCGCACAGCATTTGGTTCACCGTCGCCGGGGCGTACTTTTTCTCCATAGCCGAGCGCAGAGCCGCCGTATGTTTGTAGCGCAATGCCGCCCAATTCAAAGTCATTGCGTCGCACTCCCCACCTGTCAGCATTCGGGCCATGATATTGAGTCCTTCTCTCATGGTTGCCTTTGACCGCTCGCTCCCCAAACTGTCGAGGTACACTGCTGCTGGGTGCTGAGTCAGGGGTACCGGACAGGGCAGATTCAATGTTTCCGGCTGTTGCTCTCCAATTCTGTTGAGCATTTACTCTTTCAAAGTGACATTATAAATACTAAATTTTACGCCGAAAAGGCGTTAAGTACATGAACAGAAATATTTACACAGATATAATTTTGCAAGGCTCACAGGAAGAGAATTTCCGATTCTATTTTGTGTAATTAATTCTGTCCAACTACTTAGCGATCGATTTAACTCTTCCCTGGTGAACCCTCACCGTCCGAGGACGAGCCCGTGTGTTCCCTCCTCTTCGTAGAAGAAGAACACCTTTATGCAGCTTTAGCGCTCTTTCATCACTTTAGCCATAGTATAATATTCCTGAAGTCATCAAATAGTTAAAATGTATGGTCGTACCCCGCC
>NZ_JAUBOS010000053.1:0-41845 GCF_036700365.1 Microcoleus sp. w2-18bC1 | reverse complement strand
AAGCTGTCAGCGAGTTGTCGTAATGGCTATGTATTTCTAGACCGGATTAGTTGGGATAATTTTAACGAGTCTGTAGACTTAAAGAAACAAGTAGAAGAATTTAAACGGTTCACGGGATTCTATCCTGAATCAATTCATGTAGATCGAATTTATCGAACCAGAGAAAATCGAGCGTGGTGCAAAGAAAGAGGGATTAGAATGAGTGGTCCCCCTCTAGGAAGGCCCCCGACAAATATCAGCAAGTCAACGAAAAAACAGGCTCAGTCAGACGAGAGAATTCGTAACTCAATTGAGGGAAAATTTGGAGAAGCTAAAAGAAGATTTAGTCTTGGTAGAGTGATGGCTAAACTTTCTAATACTTCTGGTACAGCCATCGCCATAACTTTTCTAGTAATGAATCTTTCCTCCCTGCTACGGCAGGCTTTTTGGCTTTTTTCTGTCTATTTTAGAACAAACAGCTTTTTTCAGGTTTTCTACCTTTACTGATTAGCAAAAATCATGTTTACTGAATAAAAGTTGAATAAAACTTATCTCGTCAAGGCGATCTCGAATTCACTCATTTTTCGCAATGCTGTTTTCTGACTTTTTCAGCAAGCCCTAGCTATGGGTTTCAGGTGGGTTGTCACCCCCCCAGGTAATTGCTTTGACAATTACTGATTTGGAAATGTTTGATAATGACCAAGAAGTAATTTATCCTTTTTTCTTTAAGGAGAAAAAGCGTTTATTTGATTATGTCGAGCCAGAGATTGAACTAATATTTATCGAATTGCCAAAATTGAATAAACAATTGGATGAGTTAGAAACTGTGACTGACAAGTGGATTTATTTTATGAAAAATGCTCCCAGCTTGGAAATAGTGCCGTCAACAATGGAAACAGTATCGGAAATACAGCAAGCCTTTGCGATTGCTAATGAAACTAATTTGAATCCAGAGGAGTTGGCAGATTTAGAAGAACGCGAAATGTTTATTGTCGATCAGCAGGTTGTCTTGCTCAGGGGAATTGAAAAACGAATTGCACAAGCCAGAGAACAAGGCCTCGCAGAAGACAGAGAAAAAGGAATCGCGCTAGCAATGAGAGAAAAGGCTCTAGAAATTGCTAGGCAACTTATCAATCAATGTCCTTGACAATCAAACCATTAGTCAAACTACTGGTTTGAGCGTTGAAGATATCCACAACTTGCGGGAGGAATGAAAGGAAGGGAAAAAGTGCGATCGCACAAGTAGTGTACCTTTTCTCGTTACCAGGATCAGCCTGGTAGCGTAGGTTTTTGAGGCTTTGCATCTTGGATTGAGAATTACGCTAAATATTAACTCTCATCCACTTAATGCTCAAGGATGAGTCTGCCCTCCGTCTAAAGGAAGATTTCATTAAACCAGTAAATTCCGTATGATGCTGTAAAAGTCAGTCAGAGGGGAAAGCTATCTCCGACTCCAGTTCCGAATAACTGACCAATCTTACAATATAAAAAAATACATCTCATGACACCAGTCACTCCCAATCAAACTTCCTCTCAATACGAAGTTAGCGAATCAGAAGAAAAAATTGAGTCTCTGGTAGAAGAAGTTAAGCCAGAAAGCGAAATCGATTTAGAGTTCCTCTACACCAGAGACATTGAATTCCGACAAGAAACAATTTATTTCATTGTAGTCGATCGCTTTTACGACGGCGACCCCGCAAATAACGAAGGCCCCAACCCAGAACTTTACGATCCAGAAGGGAAAGATTGGGGCAAATATTGGGGCGGCGACTTGCAGGGAGTTATCGACAAACTAGACTACTTAAAAGATATGGGAGTTACCGCAGTTTGGCTGACTCCACTGTTCGAGCAAGTTGAAGCATTATTTGTCGAACAAGCTGCAATTCACGGCTACTGGACTAAGGATTTCAAGCGACTAAATCCCCGCTTCATTGCCACAAGCGACAATCCTTCTATCAATCAAACACAAGAAACTAAAGATACCGTATTTGACAAATTAGTATACGAGTTGCACCAGCGAAACATGAAACTCGTGCTCGATATTGTCTGCAATCACAGCAACCCAGATTTTAGTGGTAAAAAAGGGGAACTCTATGACGACGGCGTAAAAATAGCTGACTTTAACGACGATGACGATGACTGGTATCACCACTATGGCGAAGTCACAAACTGGGAAGATGAATGGCAAGTTCAAAACTGCGAACTGTCTGGTTTAGCAACTTTCAATGAAAACAATATTGCCTACCGGAATTACATTAAATCAGCAATTAAACAATGGCTGGACAGAGGTGTTGATGCTTTGCGGGTTGATACAGTCAAGCATATGCCTATTTGGTTTTGGCAGGAATTTAATGCTGACATTTTAACACACAGACCTGATGTTTTCATTTTTGGCGAATGGATTTACAGCGACCCTAGAAACGATCGTTCTGTGGAATTTGCCAACGAGTCGGGGATGACTATTTTAGATTTTGGTCTGTGCGTGGCAATTCGAGAAGTATTGGGGAAGGGTGCGGGCGCGGGATTTAAGTTAGTCCAAGATGTCCTGAATTTGGATCACCGCTACTACGGGGCGACGGAGTTGATTACTTTTATTGACAACCACGATATGCCCAGGTTTCAGTCGTTGAATCCAGATCCAGAAATGCTGCATTTGGCGATATGTTTAATTATGACGACTCGCGGTATTCCCTGCATTTATTACGGCACTGAACAGTATCTGCACGATGATACAGATGGGGGAAATGACCCCTACAACCGCCCCCTGATGGAAAAGTGGAATACTGATGCGCCGATTTACCGAGATGTGCGGTTGCTGTCTGGATTGCGGCGGCTGAATCCAGCTATTTCGATGGGGAGTCAGTGGCAAAAATATCTAACTCCTGATGTTTATTGTTACGTGCGCCGCTATCGCGATTCCGTGGTGTTTGTAGCGATGAATCGTGGCAGTTCTGTTACAACAATTGAAGAGGTTGATACTGAGCTGCCTGATGGAGAGCATACGGAGGTTTTATCGCGCCGCAAGTTTGAAGTTAAAGATGGGATGCTGTACAACCTTGAGTTGGGTTCGCAGGAAGTAATGATTTTTAGCCGCGTCGGCGAGCGAGTTAAGGCGAAAACTATTGTGCGGGCGCAGCTTAACAGCGTTAGAACTCAGCCTGGGGAAAGAATTGTGGTGATTGGAGATTGTCCTGAACTGGGGAATTGGGATATTAGTAAGGGTTTCCCGTTGGAGTATATCAATACTAATACTTGGTTCGGGGAAATTCCTTTTAATGAAAGTGCCGGGAAGTTAATTTCTTATAAGTATGCGCTGCTACGGGAAGGACTGTCGCCGCTGCGAGAAAATCTGGTTTGCCGCCGCTGGGTTTTAGTTTCGGAAGGGACTGTGAAATGGCGGGATAAGTGGGCGAGTGGACGGGAGTCTTAATAGTTTTGATTTCTCAGTTTTGAGTAAAACCGTTTTAGGCACAGACACCGGGTTTGATAAACGAAAGTAATTCCTTAAGGCTTTCGATTATCTTTTTAAAACCCGGTTTATTTAGTAGGTACGTAACTGCTGTGAAATTTAATTAGGAACTGCAACTCATAATTTATTATTTTTTAAATATGATTTAGGTAATAAATAGTTGGGCTTTTTATCTATATCAGTAAGGTGTGCATTGTGCATCCTCCGGGCGTGATGTATGGTGCGCCGAGGCGCACCATACATTTTTATTAAAGCGATCGCAATTTCTCGACCAAAACATCGATATAAAGTTCGCTGCTATGCTGGTTCACAACCATTTCGTAGCCCCGCTGCACTTGAGATTCAGCTTCTTGAGGATTTTTTAGCAAATGGACGGACGATCGCCTCGCGCAAACCTGCTGCCTCTCCCACATCTACGACTTTGGCAATATGCGGGGCCGCTAAATAATCGACGATACCTTGAGTCCGAGTAATGACGACCGGCCGCTTGCAGGCCATGGCTTCCAGCAAAACCTGCACTCCAGCAGCATATTTATTGTCTACCAAACAAACTGCAATTACGTCTGCATCGCGGTAAAGCTGCACTAAATCCGGCCATTCGTAGAACTTGCGGGACATATTTTCTGGCATAGTATCGGGGAAAGCCTGCGATAAAGCCTTAGCATCTTGAGAAAAACCGCTAATTTTTACCGCAAACGGTGCTGATGTTTAGGAAACCGGGTTGATCGACACCCGCACGCAAATCCTGTACGAATCAAAAACAGTGACACAGGCCGATCGATTCCATCGATTCCAAGGACTTAAGCTTTTATGCTGAAGTTAGCTAAAAAATTTATGTTTAACCTCATGTATATTTCTCCAGAGCAAGACAAAAAAATTCGCTACACCCTGCGCGAGAGCGGTCAAGAAGCTTACAAGCTAGCAGCCGAACCTTTTGAAGTTTCAGAGAAAGGGCCCAACGACTACGTGACGAGTATCGATCAATACCTAGACCGACAACTATCGGCAGCATTTAGCGCTTTGTTTCCTGAAGACGGCTGGATCACCGAGGAAAACAGCTCCTCCAGAGCAGCTTACGGGGCTAATTACCAGCGCCTCTGGTGCATCGATCCCCTGGACGGGACAGAAGAATTTATTCGGGGAAAACTACACTACGCTTCGATGGTGGGGCTGCTGCTTGAGGACGAACCTGTGGCCGGCTGGCTCTACGCCCCGGCTTTTGACCAAATGTATTTTGGCGGCAAAGATTGGGGATTGTTCCAAACTGTGGGAACCCAAGCGCCGCAGCCGATCTCGCTATGCAAACCCCCGGCTCTGACAGCGGAAAATTGTAAAATTATTCTCGGAGACAAAGACCAGAAAAACTACGCCAGGGCGATCGCCCAAAGCATCCCCGGAGCAGAATTTTACTCGCTGGGCAGCTTTGGCTTAAAAGTGATGGAAGTTATCTTCGGTCGAGCTGGTTTGTATCTGTATCTCAATGGCAGAGTTAAAGTGTGGGATACCGTCGGCCCTCTGGCTTTAGCAAAAGCAGCCGGATTGGTTTGTTGCGACTTGCAAGGTCAACCGCTGAGGTGGACTAAAGATGCGATCGAGCCGGAGACTCTGGCCCACACGCAGTCAATTGCGATCGGCTGGCCGGAATACATAGAACCTCTGTTGGGCAAAGTTCAACAGGCAGTGGCAGGCTTGTAAACCCGTTTAAGATTAAAGAATCTACCAATTTTACGTGAACCGAGCCTCTGCACCCTTATCATCAATTAAAGGAGCAACGGATTGTTTGTGTTCCCAAACATCGATCGTTCCCTAGCTGTTGGGTGTCGCCTAATCATATTTCCCACCTCCGCGAGTTTGCATGAAGACAGAAGCTTTCAGTGAGCTATTCCCTCTATTTAAGGGTGCTAACCCAGAAACCTTGGGAGGGCTGCTATCAAATGCGGTCAAGCATGAGTATCCCCCGGGCCGAGCTGTGGTGATGGAGGATTCTTGGGGCAACGCGATTTACTTTGTCGTGTCTGGCTGGGTAAAAGTCCGCCGCTTGTCAAACGATCGAGCTGTATCAATGGCTATTTTAGGACGGGGTGCCTTCTTCGGCGAAATGGCCATTCTGGACGAATCTCCCCGATCGAATGACGTGCTTGCTCTATCGCCCGTGCGGCTGCTCAGCGTCACAGCTCAGCGATTTATCCAAACCCTGTTTAAAGATCCGCAATTGCACCACCGGATGCTGCAACTGATGGTACGGCGACTCCGCCAAACCAATCTCCGCTATCAACTCCGAAACCGCCAGCCAGCGGTTAAACTAGCAAATACTTTAGTCGAGCTGGCAGAAAACTACGGTCAGAAAACTGCTGAGGGCAAAGATATCTTCAATATTCCTTATGAAGACTTAGCTGATGTCACAGATATCACCCTAGATGAAACCAGCAAAATTATGGAAAAACTCGATAGTAAAGGTTGGATCAAAATCGATCCAGACCGCGAAACTATCCATTTGATCAACCTCAAGCACTTGATTAATTTGGCAAGTCAATGACTGATGTTACTTATGAGGATACCTCGTCCGCTGCCGGCCACCGTCAGGTGCAATTAACAGCACCGACAATTCAATATTCGGTGGCGATGCCCAATCCTGAATCCCATCTCTTTGAAGTAACTTTGCGCGTGCAAGGTTGGTCGGAGCCGGTTCTGGATTTAAAAATGCCTGTCTGGACTCCCGGTTCTTACTTGGTTCGAGAGTACGCCCGCCACCTGCAAGATTTTAGCTCCCAGGCGGGCGATTCCCTACCAAATAGCTACGCCGCGCGTGCTTTACCTTGGCGCAAGCTCAGTAAAAATCACTGGCAAATTGAGACAAATTTGGTGTCAGATGTCACGGTTTTCTACCGCATTTTTGCCAACGAACTGACAGTGCGAACCAATCATTTAGACTCGACTCACGGTTATTTCAATCCGGCGGCTTTGTGCTTTTTCTTGCCCGGTTTTGAGCGCAACTGCTACACGGTGAAGGTTGTGCCACCGCAGCCCCAATGGCGCACCGTTACTACTTTGCCACCTGTTTCTGGCCAAAATCTTACTTTTGCTGCTGTGGATTTTGACACTCTAGTAGACAGTCCTTTTGAGATTGGCTATCACGAAGTGTACGAGTTTGAAGTGATGGGAAAACCCCACCAGCTAGTTGTTTGGGGAAAAGGCAATTTAGAACCGGAACGGGCGATTCGAGACATCCAAAAAGTGATCGAAGTCGAGGCAAAAATGTTCGGCGGTTTACCTTACGAACGCTATGTGTTTTTCCTGCATTTGTCCAGTTCAGGTTTTGGCGGTTTGGAACACAAGGAGAGTTGCACTCTCAACTATCCGCGTTTCGGTTTTCGGGCTAAGGAAAAGTATGAACGCTTTATTCAGTTGGTGGCTCACGAGTTTTTTCACCTGTGGAATGTCAAGCGCATTCGACCGAAAGCTCTGGAAGTATTTGACTACGAAAAAGAGAATTATACTCCTTCTTTATGGTTCTCTGAAGGCACTACCAGTTATTACGATTTGGTGATTCCTTTTCGAGCGGGTCTCTACAGCATCAAAGGTTTTTTCCAAGGTATGGCTAAGGAAATTACTCGCTTGCAGACGACTCCGGGGCGGAACGTGCAGCCTCTGAGTGAGTCGAGCTGGGATGCTTGGATTAAACTTTATCGCCGGGATTCTAACAGCGACAATTCACAGATTTCCTATTATTTGAAAGGGGAAGTAGTTTCATTTTTGCTCGATTTGTTGATTCGAGCCAGACACGGCAATGAGCGATCTCTGGACGATGTGATGCGTTTAATGTGGCAGCAGTTTGGCAAGGCTAATTCGGCTGAAAATGGCGATTTTGACCTGAAGTCGGAAACAGACGGCAAGTCGGCGCATTTGACATCAAACGGAAAGTTAAATTCTGCTTCGCTGCCCGCAGAAATAGGCTTTACTCCCGAAGAGTTGCAAAGTGCGATCGAGTCCGTCGCCGGCATCGATTTGAGCGACTTTTTTGCGCGCTATATAGACGGCACAGAAGAGTTGCCTTACAACAAGTATCTGGAACCTTTCGGGCTGCAAATTTCGGTAGATGAAACTGACCGAAACCCTCGCATCGGTTGGACGTTGGGAACGGAAAACGGACGGGAAATGGTTAAATTTGTCGAAGTAGGATCTCCGGCACAATTGGCGGGAATTGACGCTGGGGACGAGTTGCTGGCGATCGAAGGTTTTCGGGTAAATTCAGAACAAGCAGGCGAGAGGCTTAAAGATTATCAGCCGGGGGACACAATAGAGGTGACAGTTTTTCACCAAGACGAACTGCGGACTCGTCGTGTGACTCTCGCGCCGCCCCTGCCTGGCCGTTACTCGATCGTGCCTGTGGACAAGCCCACTACTATTCAGAAACAAAACTTTACTGGATGGCTGGGAGTTCCTCTATCAAAATTGTGACATAAATGAAGGGGAACCGGAAAGAAAAAACTAGAAGGAATCAAGCTGAACTCCCAATTCCCAATTCCCAATTCCCAATTCCCAATTCCCAATTACCAATTTTGATTATGCAAACCCCACCTCCTCCATCAATTACGCCCCGCCAGATGAATCTGCTGAGAATTGTTGCTTCTATGGCATGGGCAGACGGCGAACTCGCTACCGAAGAAGTTAATTTAATGCTTGATCGCTTTTGTCGTTTGTTTGCCCCAGATACCGACGGACAACAAATGCAACAAGAACTGCGGGATTACATCATGCAAAATATTCCCCTTGATGAGTTGATCGGTCAACTAGAAACTCAAGATGAAAGGGAATTAGTCCTGCAACTCGGCTATGAAGTGATTTCTTCTAGTTCTCGCACTCCCGATGAACCAAAAATTAACGCTGAAGAAGCCGCAGCTTATCACAAATTAGTCACGTTGCTGAATCTTTCAGAGGATGTGGTCAAGCGTATTGAAGCTGAATCATCGGCTGCAGATACTTCAGAGGGAATTGTCGAGAAGATGGCTCACAAATTAGAAAAGTTCATCAAAGGCTAGTTAGTGACTTGCGCGCGCTTGGCTTAAAAACCCGGTTGATTCCTAGATTTCTCGTTACTCAACCTGGAATTTTTCGTAGAAACCGGGAATAAGCCTCCTATGCCTAAGTCTTTTTAGGTAAGTATCGCACTCATATTTTTATGAGTGAAACTATTTATAGCAAGTCTATTTGAGTCGTGAATGTAGAACCACCTGAAACACTTGTGATCATTGAATCGATTGTTTACAAATCAAATGGTTTTGCTATATAAATAAAGCTCAAGGGAAATAAACCGGCTTGTGAGTCCCAATTTCCTACGATATAGTAACAAAAAAACACGGGGAAGTTGAGCATATTTTTCATCGCCGGGAACGGTAACAGAATTTGCGATCGCCCTTCCCGCGCGCTGCCTTACCCTTAACGATAATTAGGGACTTAGGCAAAGCCTAAATCCCTAATTGAGCTACCGATTTTTTGTCATCACATAAAGTGAATCCAACCAGTCATTAGTGCGGTAACTTGCTGAGGGCGTGCCAAGTTCTGTAGCCGACAATACCATCTTGGGGTAAAGCCACGCTAATTTGCAATTGTCGCACTGCTACATCTGTCATCGGCCCGAATAATCCGTCAATGAAGCCGAAATAGTATCCATTGATTTTCAAGACATTCTGAACAATTTTAACAGCATTGCCAGAACTGCCCTTCATGAGGGTCGGCATATTCACAGGTGCACCAGAGTATAGTGCTTGCCAAGTCAGGGAACCGACAATCCCATCTTCAATTAAAAAGACGCGGTGTTGATAACCTTTGACGGCGTTTTGAACTTGGACGCCGAAAATACCGTCAATCGGCCCGAAATAATATGCCCAATGATATAGAAGCTGTTGTAATTCCTTGACAGCTTGACCTGTTGAACCCATTTGTAAAGTGGGTTTGTTTACTCCAGTGGTTTCAGCAAATGCCAGACTTGATTGAGCAGTAGTATCGGCGACAAGAGCCATAGTTTCATTGTTCAAGCTTCTTTCTTCGGTGTACATAACGTGGTTCCTCTCAACATTTAAGTTTTGGTTTTGATATTTCAGGTATAACTGGTGGGATTTGTGAATGCACAGTCACTTTTTGGAGTGTCACTCATGTGAGTGTCACTCGTTTGAGTTACCCGTGGGTAGGTCGTCAGGAATGCAAGTTGCAATATTTTTATGAGGACTTCTGTCGTCACTACAAACCAAGGGGTAAGGTGCACGGTGTACACCCTACCAAATACAAAGATGCGGGGTACGCACCCTACCCATTACTGTTGATTGTTTACTCCGCAAACTCTCGCAAAGCTGGAATTAAATACTGTGTCAAAGTAAAGGCATCTACTCCTAATTCCGTCCGTTCTTTTGCAGCCAGGATTCCGGCTTGAGCGTGCCACCAAGCTGCTGTTGCTGCAACTGATTGGGGGGGGGATTTGCGGGCGATCGCAGTTGCTAATAGTCCCCCTAACAAGCCTGTGAGAACGTCGCCACTGCCGCCTCTGGCGAGGGCTGGGGTGCTTTCGGGATTGAGGTAGGTGATGCTACGTGAAGCGTAGCTATCCGGTAGGGAATCGTCCTCATCCTTCCAACTTATGCAAACTCTCGCTCCCTTGAGCAATATCGTTGCGCCGCAAAGCTGAGCTGCTGCTTGAGTTGCAGCAATTCGATCATCGCCGCTTTCGTCGGCTAAGTCGGGAAATAAACGCTTGAATTCGCCAGGGTGAGGCGTGATAATTGTCAGTGCTGAACGTTCCGACAAAATCGGGACTGTGCCGAGTTGAGCGAGGATATTTAAACCGTCAGCATCTAAAACCAGAGGTCGATCGCTCTCCATTACAGATTCTACAGCGATTGCCGCTTCCAATGTCAGACCTGGCCCTGCAGCGATCGCATCATAAGTTCCCAAATCAATTGCTACTGGCAACTCGCTAATTGCACCGCTTTGGGTTTCGGGACATCCTATAACTAATGCCTCTGGCAACTGGCTGCTCAACATCGGTTTAATCGACTCAGGAACAGCAATTGACAGCATTCCGATGCCGCTTGCTCTTGCTCCTAATGCTGCCAAAATTGCGGCTCCGCTGTAGCGGCGGGAACCTGCAATAATTAGTAAGTGACCGTTGGTGTATTTGTGCGAAATTGGCGATCGGGGTAACGGCAAATGCTGAGTTGCCGAGGCTTGTGTAATGCGTTGTATCGCTGGCGTTTCACCCAATATTGCTGCAATATCTGCTGCGGAAATATCAAAATCAATTAATTCGGAACTCCCTATATATTCTAACGCTCTATCTTGCAGAAATGCCATTTTCCACAAACCCAAACATAATGTATGTTTTGCCCGGATTGCCGTCCCCAAAACTTCTCCGGTATCTGTATGAATTCCCGATGGAATGTCTATACTTAAAATGGGTATGTTTAAATTATTTATTTCGTCAATAGCTGCTGCGGTAGCGTTATTAATTTCTCGTTCTAATCCAAAGCCAAATAAACCATCTACGAGCAAAGTGCAGTTTTTTAGATTTTCAATTTTGTCAAGAAATGAAATATTTAAAGAACGGGCATAATCAGCGTGATTTTTTGTTAGTTCTTTTAGTTTAGAAAACGGGCAGTAAATAACTACTTGGAAACCTTGAAAATGCAATTCACGGGCCACAACCAAAGCATCGCCGCCGTTGTGTCCGGGCCCAACCAATACGCCGATAACTGGCAATTGAGAATTAACAAGATTTTTCCCTTCTTCCCTTTTTCTTCTATCCGTTAAATCCCGTACACTGCTAGTTGCCGAACTTCCTTCGACTTTCAAAAGCTCCTGAATTCGTAGGGCAATCAGTCCCGCGACTTTTTCCATTAAAGCTGCGACTGGCATTCCAGCAGCAAAGATTCTGGTTTCTATTTGCCGCATTTGGTCGGCGGTGACAACAAATTTTTGAATAGTCATATTAGTGCTAAAATTTCAGCTAACAGCAGCAGTGGCAAGTTGTAGTATACTTGTGGTATAATAAATTAGCTCGATCGAACTAACTCACAGTAAAATAGCAATTTCTCTCAGAATCATGAACAAGATTGTTGTAGGCCTCTCCGGCGGGGTCGATAGTTCCGCAGCAGCCGCAATTTTACACCATCAGGGATATGAAGTGGTGGGTTTAACGCTGTGGTTGATGAAGGGCAAAGGTCAGTGCTGCTCTGAGGGAATGGTCGATGCAGCTAAAATTTGCGAAGATTTGGGCGTTCCCCACCACATTGTTGACAGCCGCGATGTTTTTCAGGCAAGTATTGTCGATTATTTGGTGGAGGGTTACAGTGCAGGAGTTACACCTCTGCCTTGTTCGCAGTGCAATAAAACTGTGAAGTTCGGGCCAATGCTTAAGTTTGCTCGCGAAGAACTCGGAATTGAAAAAATCGCTACAGGCCACTACGCTCGGATTACTTACGATGCTGCTACTGGTCGCTATCAGTTGCTGCGGGCGATCGACCCTGCCAAAGATCAGTCTTATTTCTTGTACGATCTAACACAGGATTTGTTGGCGGGTACGGAATTTCCTTTGGGGGGAATTACCAAGACAGAAACTCGCAGAATTGCGGCGGAATTTGGCTTGACAACTGCTGATAAGCCGGAAAGTCAGGATTTGTGCTTGGTGGAAAGTAACGGTTCGATGCGGGCTTTTCTGGATAAGTACATTGCGCCGCAAAAGGGTGACATTGTGGACAAGTCAGGACGGGTACTCGGGCAGCATGACGGCGTGCATCACTACACAATCGGTCAGCGGAAGGGACTAGGGATTGCTGCACCGGAACCGCTATACGTGATTGAACTTGATGCTGCTGGCAATCGGGTAATTGTGGGCGATCGACAGTTGGCGGTAGAATCTGAATGTACAGTCCAGAAAGTGAATTGGGTTTCTGTGGCTGCACCGACGGCTCCGATTCGGGCTCAGGTACAGATTCGATATCGATCGCAACCCGTCCCGACTACAATTATTCCAGTGGAATCCTCTCAAGAAGAGGAAAAAGCTGGCGGTATAAGAGTTAAGTTGATTTTTGACGAACCGCAGTTGAGCATTACCCCCGGACAAGCGGCTGTTTGGTATGACGGCGATGTGCTGTTGGGCGGCGGCATCATAGAAAGAAACCAACTCCCAAATTGATATCAGGGGTAGACGTACCCACCTCACAAGAAACTTCCCGCAAGAAAATTCACTCTTATGGGAACAGGCATCCTGCCTATTCCCATAAGCCCACAAGAAACTTCCCACAAGAAAATTCACTCTTTGTGGAACAGGCATCTTGCCTGTTCCAAAAGGAAACTTATATTTCATTTCCCAGGGGTACATTTACTTAACTAACTTTTTTTCCAAACGCAAGATATTTCCCCTAGCATTAGTGCGGTAAACCCAAGTTTGCCTACCATCAGAAACCACAACCCGCCAACCTTCGACAATCATTTGACCGCAAATTTCATCCGCTTTCGAGAGTCCTAAACAAGTATTCGGCCAACTTTGTCCGCTTGATTCCGTTATTTTCAACTTGTCAGCAGCAATGCCAGTGGAGCCCGACAACTCTCGGCGAACTGCTTCTGCTACGGTTGCGGGCAATTGCTTCGGGGGATTTTTGCGCGTACCCTCGGCGAAATTCCCCGGTTCGGAAGTGAGTGTATTAAGTGCCAATACCGAATAGCTGATTGTTTGGGGCACCGCGGCTGAGGAAAATTGCTGCGCGGTTTGCTGCTGTTGCCTTTCCAACTGGGCAAGGGAATCTTTGAGGGCGCCCGCGTTAGCCGCAGCGGTGTGTCTTAGCGCCGGATACATTTCCCATACCAGAATTCCTGTCAGCACCAAAGCCAAGATTACAGGATTGGGCTGCTTTTGGTCTCGGTGTTTATTTTTTTGAAGTTTATTTTTGGAGATTCTTTTCATCATACGCCCTCTGCCTCACTTTACACAATGCGCGATCGCTCCTGAACACTCAACTGCAGATACTTATTTAGACACTATTGCTGGTGCTATTGGTTCCTTTGTGCAGAACCCACTTGACTGCTGGTGCGTGCGGCGCAAGTATTTTCTACTCGCCGCCTGCAGTTGTGTTTCAGGAAACTTGCACTACCCAGTTATTACTTAATTTTTACTTTTTGTCTCAGGGTATTAAGAAAAATTTATGCTTAAGTAAATATTCTTAAAAGCCTCTAATCCTGCCCCCAACTCTCAGTACAAATTACTATTCTGCGTTCCAAAACTGCTAAACGTGTTTTAGACTGTGGGAGGCGAGCTGAGCCAAGGATATCACAGGGATGCCGCAAAATTTGCTGCAACAGGACGAAAATGCATTAGAAATTAAATCAGCTATCGCTGATTAATTGTATTAGCAGTGTGGTTTTCTAGAGCAATCGTCCCCGAAAATACTTTAGTAGCAAACGCTACTTTTTTTGTACAATATTTTTGAAATCTCTCGATTATGAACAGAAAATCCCTGGGAATCCATTTAATGAATCGGCTGAGTTATCCTAAAAAATTTCTCCTGATCGGTTTTCTATTTGCAATACCCTTAACCTTGGTCATGTACCTGCTGATTTCCGAAATTAACAGCAGGGTTGATTTTTCTCAAAAAGAAATCTACGGTAATCAATACCTGCGCCCGCTACGCCAGTTGAGGGAATACATACCGAAACTTCAACTGTTAAATTATCAGAGCTTAAATCCTAATTTAAGTAATTCAGAATGCAGAAACTATTTAGAAGCCAAGATAGACAAGAACTTTCAAGCCCTAGCAAATACAGATAGCCAGCTTGGAAACATATTAATGTCCCGTGATAAATTTAATAATATTTATCAAGATTGGCAAAATTTAAAACTTCGTCGCAGCCAGTGGAGTTTAGAAACTTACGATTTGGTATATCAACGCTTAGCTGCAGAGATTAATAGACTGAGCGCTCACGTCGGCAATACTTCTAATCTAATTTTAGACCCCGATCTAGATACCTATTATTTGATGGATGCTACTTTGCTGAAAATTCCAGAAATCCAAAAAATCTTGTCAGAGATTAGGCTTATTTCTCACAAAAACAGCTTGAGTTCCGATGCCACACCTGAAGAAAGAGCAAAACTAATTACTTGGGCAGGCAAACTGAGAGAAATCAATCAGGATTTAGCCATCAATATGGAGGTAGGATTTAGTAATAATCCTCACGGGAATCTGCGACAGAAATTAAGCGACGATTTGACCAAATTTAACTCCGTAGTAGAGCAGCTAACTGTGAAAATAGATAAACTGATTTATCCCACAGCCTTAGTGGAATATTATGCCTATCTCGATGGGAGCGATCTAGTTCTGAATTCGAGTTTTGAACTGTGGGACAAAACTCTCAATGAATTAAACTTTCTTCTGCAAAAACGCATTGATAGTTTTGTTGCCAAAAAACGCATAATTTCTATTCTTGTGTTAATAACCTTAGCCCTAGTTACTTATTTATTTGTAAGTTTTTACAGAAGCGTTATGCAAACTGTATTTGTCCTTGACGAAGCTGCAAAAAAGATGGCAAGCGGCAATCTAGACCACAAAATTATTTTGGATAACAGAGATGAACTGGGGCAAGTTGTGGGTGCGTTTAACAAGATTGCCGATGCCTTAGTTGGTGCAAATCAAGAAATTACTATTCTCAACGATCGCCTAAAAGCTGAAAATATGCGAATGAGCGCTGAACTAGATGTTACTCGCAAGATTCAGCAGATGCTGCTGCCAAAAGACTTAGAACTCAATGAAGTTGTGGGGTTAGATATTGCGGGATTTATGGAAGCTGCTGAGGAAGTAGGGGGCGACTATTACGACGTACTCCAACACAAAGGTAGAGTGAAAATTGGCATTGGGGATGTGACGGGACACGGATTGGAGAGCGGCGTTTTAATGATTATGGTTCAAACGGCAGTGCGAACTTTGCTCGCATACAATGAACCAGACCCAGTAAGATTTCTAAGTGCTATTAACAGTGTAATTTACGATAATGTGCAGCGCATGAAATCCGATAAAAATGCCACCCTTGCTTTGCTAGACTATGAGGAGGGGATGCTGAAGTTGAGTGGCCAGCATGAAGAAATGATTGTTGTGCGGTGTAACGGTTCTGTCGAGCGGTTTGATACAATCGATTTGGGTTTCCCGATCGGGCTGGATGTAGATATTGATGAATTTGTTGCTGAGAAAATTGTGCATTTGCGTTCAGGAGATGTGGTTGTACTATACACGGACGGGATTACGGAAGCTAAAAATATGGATAAAGTGCTTTATGGTTTAAAGAGGTTAATTGAGGTAGTAGAGATTAATTGGCAGCGTTCGGCTGCCGAAATCAGGCACGCTGTAATTAAGGACGTGCGATCGCACATCGGCGAACAAAAAGTTTTTGACGACATCACATTGCTGGTACTCAAACAAAAATAACTACTTGCATATCCCTCCTAAAGTTTAAAATATATTCAGTGATCCCCGTCATTTCAAACTTTAGCTCTTACAGCGATATGACTCAGATTTTCGGCGATTTCATCGAGCAGCCCGCTAGCCAAGAATACTTAATAATGGGATTTTCTCCCAGTTCGGTTCCTCTCAAGCAGCGGTGGCGAAACAACGGTTTGTCGGCGGATTTTCTGGCTGACTACCTGACGACTTTTTTTCCGGGCAACCAAGATGAACCCTCGACAATAGAAAGACAAGCTGAAATAAAAAGCGCTGTTAGCTACATTGCCAACGAGTTATTGGAAAATGCCATGAAGTTTAATGATGAAACCTCGGAGTACCCGATCGCTATTAAACTGCAATTAGAGAGCGACGGAGTGATTTTCTCAGTTGCTAACAGCATCTCTCCCCAAGCGGTGGACAAGTTTCAGGCTTATATTCACCAGTTGCTGACCTCCGAGCCAAGCGAACTTTACATTCAGCGGTTAGAAAAAAATGCTGCTGACGACAACTGTACCAATTCTGGATTGGGTTTGTTGACCATGCTCACCGATTATACCGCCAAACTTGGCTGGAAATTCCAGACCGTGCACAAAGACCCGGAAGTAATTGCGGTGACAACTATGGTGCAATTAACAGTATAAGCAACGCTAGCGATCGATAATATCGAAGGAACTTTTTTTTGTGGCTATGGAAATTTATACAGAAGATTACCAGATCTGTTACGATCCAGCAACGGCAACCGTGAGTTTTATTGGCTCTCTAAGGCTAAGCGGGCCTGCTGAGTACGCGCCGATAGCGCAGTTGCTGACTCAGGTTGCCGACGTGGAACCGACAAAAATTATCCTGAATTTGGAGCAGTTAGAATTTTTGAACAGTTCGGGCATCAATATGCTATCGAAGTTTATTATCCATGTACGCAAAACAGCCAAGGTGCAAATGGCGGTACAAGGCTCTCAAAGCATAGGTTGGCACGGTAAATCTTTGAGAAATTTCCAGCGCCTGATGCCTGGTTTACAGTTGGAATTTCTCTAGAAATACGATTACTTTTAGGGTGCGAGATGTTGAGCAATTTTTTGTTAGTCAAGGCGCAAATTCTCGAGTTATGCTGGAAGAACAACCATCTAGAGAACAGCTACTTTTAGAGATAGAAAGATTGCGCCAGCAAGTGGAAGACTTGAAGGAGGAAAAAGCGGATCTGGAAATCTTGCTGGAAACTACTGCTCAACATTCCGATACAGTTGAAACAGAGTTGCGATCTCGCGCATTCGAGGCGGTGCGCGAAGGCGAAATCAAGCTGGCTCAATTTCTCGAAGCGATTCCCATAGGTGTGCTCGTGCTGGATTCTCAAGGCAAACCTTACTACGTAAATCACGCCGGAGAGCAGTTACTCGGTCAAGGAGTTTTGCCATTGAATTCTGTTGAGGATTTGTCCGAAACTTATCAAATTTATATTGCGGGAACTGAGACTATTTACCCTTTCGAGAATTTGCCGATCGTCCGAGCTTTGAGGGGCGAAAACGCGACGGCGGAAAATCTGGAAATTCATCAACCCCACAAGAAAATTCCCCTTGAGATTTGGGGAACGCCAATTTTTGACGAGGGTGGCAAAGTTGCTTTTGCGATCGCAGTTTTTCAAGATGTCACGGAACGCAAAGAAGCTGAAGCGGATCGCCATTTATTTATTAAGAAACTATTTGATCTTAATCAAAACTTGGAAAAATCCCTGGATGCCGAATCAGACTTAACTGATGCCTATGGGCGATTTGTGCCTCACCAATTTCTAAATCTGTTGGGATATGAAAGTATTATAGATGTCAATTTAGGCGACCAAGTGCAGCAGGAAATGTCGGTGCTTTTTTCGGATATTCGCGATTTCACGACGCTTTCAGAAACTATGAATCCCCAAGAAAATTTTAATTTTATCAATGCTTACCTTTCGCGGATGGAGCCTGCGATTACTAGCAATAACGGGTTTATTGACAAATACATCGGCGATGCAATTATGGCTTTGTTTAGTGACTTTGCAGATGATGCAGTGAAAGCGGGTATTGCAATGCTAAATATCCTGAAAAATTATAACGAATACCGTCAAGGCGTCGGCTACATCCCGATTCAAATTGGAATTGGCATTAATTCGGGTTCTTTGATGCTGGGGACAGTCGGGGGTACAAGCCGAATGGACAGCACTGTGATTAGCGATGCTGTTAATTTAGCATCTCGCATTGAAGGATTGACCAAAGATTACGGCGTACCTCTGTTAATTTCTCAGCAGACTTTGGAACGGTTGCGAAATCCCACCGATTATGCTATTAGAATTGTGGATAAAGTACAGGTAAAAGGAAAATCTCAATATGTGGTAGTTTATGAGGTATTTGATGCAGATCCGCCGGAAAGTTTGTCGGCAAAGCTAGCAAATTTGTCTGTGTATAATGAAGCTATGTTACTGTGCGATCGCAAGGACTTCCGAGAAGCGGGAAAATTATTTGAAGAGTGTTTGCGAACAAATCCAAGCGATCATGTAGCTCGCATTTACCTGAAACGCTGTCGGGATTGGCGATCGCTCCTCAAAGGAATTTAAAGCAAGCTAGTCTATTTTAGATTTAAGGAATGAGAATTAAATAACTTACAATGCGTGATGGTTCTTGTGGGATGGGCGTCCCGCCCGTCCAGAAAGGGCGGGCTAAGAGTGCCCATCCCCTACTCCCCACTTTCAAGAGTGTAAATTATTTAATTCGCGATCCTAAGATTGACCAGGAATTTCAAAGGTGGTACCCGCCACGTGATTTATCCGTGGAATCAATCCAAAATCGAAAATCGAAAATCCTCAAGCCCCCGCATTTATCCGTGGGGTCGCCTCTAAAATCTAAAATCTAAAATCTAAAATCGATTGACTTCATATAGCAATCCTCGCATCACTTGTGAATTTCTTACTTTCTCCCTGCAGGTTCGGGGAGAGTTGGGGTGGGTGAAAAATTTACGACTCCTGTAAAGATTGATATATATCTTGAGAGTGATGACTGACCTCTGGAATCTGTCAAAGGTGTAAAATATAAACAGCTTTATAGCTGTTACTTCTGAGGCTTCTCAAAATAGAACGGCTGAGGGCGGAACAGCCAGCGATCAGTAATTTGGTGCGAGAACGGCGGCCAGCGCTGAACCTGTCTCAGAAAAAGTTGGCGGATGAATTAGGGATGACCTTTTCCACGATTCATCGTTGGAAAAAGGGACACGCTACGACTTCTCGCTTGCCACTCAAGCAAATTTACATATTGCTGGATGAGTTAGGTGATTCGCTAGATGCAACGGCGAATGCAGTAAGGCACAGCGAGCAAGATATCTTTCGGATAAGGAGTAAAAAGGGTGAGTGTAGAGGGAATCAACAGCATTTTCAGAGATATTCGACTACTTCCCTATGGTGTGGCCACCCTCTCCGTGGCTCTGGCACTGGCGCTAACCCGATCGCTTTTACCGTGGATCTACCCAACCACGACACCCCTGTTTTTCATCGCGGTGATGGTGAGTTCCTGGTATGGCAGTTTTGGGCCTGGGTTGCTGGCAACAATTTTATCCACGCTGGCAATTAACTATTTTTTTATTGAGCCGTTCTATTCCTTACAGATAGTTAATGTAGAGACAATTCTTCGGATTGGTATGTTTTTGCTCGCTGCAGGATTGAGCGCTTCACTCAATCAATCGTGGCGCACTGCTATAAAAAACGCGAAAGCAGCCCTGCAAAATTTACAGCAGGCAATGGAAGTAGAACAACAGGTGCGCGGCGAAGCAGCACAAGCTGCGGCGACTGAGGCAAAAGAACAACTAGAAACGGTACTTTCTACCATCAACGATGGGTTTTACATCCTCGATCGCGATTGGCGCTACACCTATGCCAACGATCGCTACTGTGAAATGGTTGGAATGCCCCGGTCAGCGATTCTGGGTCAGAACGTTTGGGAGTTATTTCCGGCAGCCGTTGACACCGATGCTTATGTGCAGTTTCATCGGGCAATGCGCGAACAAACGCCACTCCAGTTTGATTATCTGTACTCACCTTGCAAGGGTTGGCATGACCATCGAATTTACCCTTCGCCCAGTGGACTGACCGTTTTGCTTGCTGACATTACCGATCGCAAACAGGCGGAACTCCTCCTAATCGAGCAGACACGACTGCTGGAGTCGATCGCATTCGGGCAGCCACTAGACGACTGTCTGGCAGCCGTGTGTGACTCAGTATCCAGGCTGAATCCGGGTACCCGCGCCTGCTTCCTGCTAACCGATGCTCAGCGGCTGACGTTTAAGAGATCAATTACTCCAGACTTTCCAGCCTCTTTTGGTGAAGGACTCCAAGATGCTCCGATTAACGATTTGTGCATTGGAACCTGTGGCGAAGCAGTGTATAGCGGTCAGCCCGTGACCTGCGCCGACATTGCCAACGACGATCGCTGGTCGCAAGCATGGCGAAACTTATGCGTGGCTCATGGCATTCTAGCCTGTCATTCTCAGCCCGTGTTCAGGCACGACAATCTACCTATGGGGTCGCTGATGCTGTGCTTTAGCGAGGCGCGGATGCCGACTGATTGGGAACATAAACTCGCGGAGTTCGGCACCCAAGTTGCCAGCATCGTCTTTGAGCGCGATCGATCGTTCCAGGCGTTGCGCGAGAGCGAAGAACTGCTCCTATTGGCTTCCGAAGGCGGCAATTTGGGTTTGTGGTATTGGGATATGGAAACAGACACGCTGAGTTTGACGGACATAGCCAAAGCGATGTTTGGTTTACCCATCAATACCGCAATGTCCATGAAGGTGTTTTTAGAAGCGGTGCATCACGACGATCGCCCATTCGTTCACAGCGTCCTCACTGAGCTAAAAGCGAATCAACCGCATACTGAAATTGAGTATCGGACGCTGTGGGCAGATGGCACGGTTCGTTGGATTTTGGCAAAGGGCGATTGCGCCTACAACGCTGATGGCGTCAGAATTTCGACGCGCGGCGTATTAATCGACATCAGCGATCGCAAACAAGCCGAAGAAGCCTTGCGTCAAAGCGAAGAGCAGAGTCGCAACATTCTAGAGAGTATTGATGATGGATTCTTTTCCCTTGATGAGAATTGGCGTTTCACTTACGTGAATCGGTCAGCGGAAATTCTGCTAGACCGCACTCCGGGCGCTCTGATTGGGAAGAATTTTTGGGAAGAATTCTCAGGACTCAAGGGCAGCGAGTTTGAGCGGGTTCATCGGCGCGTGGCAAACGAGCGCGTGGCTTTGTCAGTCACGGCGTTTTATCCCGATCACGATCGGTGGTATGAGGTTCGCACCTACCCTGCCGCCAACGGGATTACCATTTATTTCCGAAATGTCACCGATCAAAAACTGGCCGAGGAGGTATTGCAACAACGAGAAGCAGAACTTCGTTTAGTCACCAATGCCGTGCCTGCCTTGATTTCCTTTGTAGACTCAGACCAGCGCTATCGCTTCAACAATCGAGCATATGAAGAATGGTTTGGACATCCGGCAGCGCAAATTTATGGCAAGCACCTTCAACAGGTTTTAGGGGAAACTGGCTATCAAGGGATTCGTCCTTATGTTGAGCAAGTCTTGGTAGGAGAGGAAGTGACCTTTGAAACCCAAATTCTCTACAAAGATGGTGGAATCCGTTATGTCAATGCGACCTATGTTCCCCGCTTCAATAGCCAGGGAAAAGTTGAAGGGTTTGTAGCACTGGTCAACGATATCACCGATCGCAAACAAGCCGAAGCCACACTACGGGAGAGTGAGGCAAGGTTCCGGCTGATGGCAGATGCCGCCCCTGTGCTGATTTGGATGTCGGGCATCGATAAACTCTGTTATTACTTCAACCTCCCGTGGCTCAACTTTACCGGACGGACGATCGAGCAAGAAAGGGGCAATGGTTGGGCACAAGGAGTCCACCCCGACGACCTCGATCGGTGTTTAAACACCTATGTGACTGCCTTTGATGCCCGTCAACCGTTCAAGATGGACTATCGCTTGAAACGCTGTGATGGCATATACCGTTGGGTTATGGATGAAGCTGTTCCTCGCTACGGATTGGAAGATGAGTTCTTGGGCTACATCGGCTCCTGTGTTGATATTGAAGACCACAAACAAGCTGAGGAAGCCCTGCGCGAGAGTGAATCCCGCCTCCGTCTGATCATTGAAAGCGCCAAAGATTATGCCATCTTCACCATCGACCTTAACGGCATCATTGCCAGTTGGAACTCAGGGGCAGAAAGGTTGTTGGGCTATACCGAGACAGAAGCAATTGGTTGCTCGAGTCAGATGATCTTCACACCCGAAGATAACGAACAAGGACAAGCCGAGTACCAGAGGCAAACGGCTCTACTGCAAGGACGGGCAGAAGACGAACGCTGGCACGTCCGCAAAGATGGGAATCGCTTTTGGGCCAGTGGATTGATGATGCCCCTGCTTAATGAAGCGGATTGTCCGCAGGGATTTGTCAAAATCATGCAGGACAAGACCGCACAACGGCAAGCAAGTGAGCGACTGCAATTGCTGTATGAAACTACCCGCGATCTCATGCAGACAGAACAGCCTCTGGCTTTGATGGACACGCTATTCCGCAAACTTGCAGTGCTACTCGATCTGCACTCTTACTACAACTTCATGGTGGAAGAAAAAGACAACCGCACGATGCTGCATTTGAGAAACCATGATGGCATCTCTGAAGAAAGGGCGCAGGCGCTCGCCTGGATCGAATTAGGGGAATATCTCTGTGGACTGGTTGCCCAAACGCAGCAGCAACTTGTCTTGAATCAAGTCGAACTCTCCACTCATCCGAATGGTAAAGCCGTCTATGAAATGGGCATGACGGCTTACGTGGGTCAACCGTTAATCGCTCAAGGGCGGTTATTAGGAACGCTCTCATTTGCCAGTCTGACTCGGACGCACTTCACGCCTGCAGAAATAGAGCTGCTGGGATCGACCTGTGACCAGATCGCGATCGCTCTGGAACGGGCAAACCTGAACGATTCACTGCAGCAGCAAGCGGAACAGCTAAGACAGGCAAATCGGATCAAGGATGAGTTTTTAGCGGTACTATCCCATGAATTGCGATCGCCCCTCAATCCCATCCTGGGCTGGTCAAAGCTGCTGCAAACTGGCAAGTTAGATGCGGCCAAAACTGCACAGGCGTTAGCGACTATCGAACGCAATGCCAAGCTGCAAAGTGAACTAATTGAAGATTTGCTTGATGTCTCGAAAATTCTCCAAGGCAAGCTCAGTCTTAATATTCGTCCAGTCGATTTAGCTTTAACTGTGGAATCGGCGATCGAAACTGTCAATTTGGCTGCCGTTGCCAAATCCATTGATATTCGGACTGTGTTAGAGCATCAGAACAGACAAATTTTGGGGGATTCGGGCCGTTTGCAGCAAGTAATCTGGAATCTTGTTTCCAATGCGGTCAAATTCACCTCAGCCGGCGGGCGCGTTGAGGTGAATTTGACTCGTGTTGGGAATCACGCTCAAATTACGGTGGCGGATACAGGGATTGGCATCGCACCGGAGTTTTTACCCTACGTGTTTGACTACTTCCGGCAAAAAGATGGCGCCACAACCCGCAAGTTTGGTGGTTTGGGATTGGGGCTGGCGATCGTGCGGCATCTAGTCGAACTGCACGGTGGCACCGTTGGGGCAGAGAGCCAGGGTGAAGGGCTAGGAGCTACTTTTACGGTAAGACTGCCGCTATCAGGGAAGGTAGAGGGAGAAGAAAACTCTCCTGCGCGACTTTCGGAACGATCGACTCCGGATGAACCGTTATCCGGGATGCGGATACTTGTGGTAGATGATGAGCCGGATATGCGAGAGTTGATATCCTTTTTGCTAGAAGATGCAGGTGCAGAGGTACTGACTGTTGCTGTCCCTCAAGAAGCCCTCACAGCGTTGACTAATTTCGAGCCAGATGTCCTGTTGAGCGACATTGGAATGCCGGGGATGGATGGCTATATGCTGTTGCGGCAAGTGCGAGCCCTGCCGCCAGAACGGGGTGGGCAGATTCCCGCGATCGCCCTGACTGCCTATGCGGGTGAGTTTAATCAACAGCAAGCTTTGCAAGCTGGATTTCACCGACATCTGGCAAAGCCGATCGAACCGGATAAATTAATTAAGACGATCGCCGCACTTCTTAGCCAGAACACTCATGACCCAGCAAGCGATAAAGATTGATCCGAAGGATATCAAACCGATCAAACATCACTAAGCTTTTAACTTGCTCTGGTTAGGCAGCGATATTTGTATTACAGGAGAATCTATCAATAAATCCGGTTTCTAGTTTAAAAGCGCGTAAGTCCTGATAATATAATCAATAATTTGGAGTGTCAAAAAAAACGATGGGAATTAACAAGCACCAGCCTAGAATACATATAAAACCTTCAGTGATTAAAGCGATAGCTCTGTTCTTTCTGTGCTGCTTGTTAACTGCAAGTTGTGGACAGGGATCACGCCGATCGGTGACTGCGAGTGGCGAAAATGCTAATAACCGCGTTACTATTGGCACAACCTTGAAATTGCGGACGATCGACCCTGCGGACGGTTACGAAACCTTATCAGGACAATTGCTGCGAAATTTGGGCGACACTCTCTACACTTACAAGTCGGGAACTACTGAGTTAATCCCGCATTTAGCGACAGCAATGCCAAAAGTTAGCCAAGACGGATTGACATATACAGTCCCCTTGCGTCAAGGAGTTATTTTTCACGACGACACACCGTTTAACGCCGCAGCGATGGAATTTTCCTTGCAGCGGTTTATCAAAAATGGTGGCAGTCCGGCTATGTTGTTGAGCGATGCAGTAGAATCGGTAAAAGCCACGGGCGAATACGAATTAACTTTTCAACTCAAAAAGCCTTTTTCTGCTTTTCCTTCCCTGTTGACATTTTCCGGTATGTGTGCTGTTTCTCCGAAAGCATACGAGATTGGACAGGGTAAATTTAAACCCGATACATTTGTGGGAACTGGACGTTATAAGCTGGCCAAGTACGGCAGCGATTCTCTCAAGTTTGACGTGTTTGAAAAGTATTGGGGGGAAAAGCCGGTTAATCAAGGCATTGACATTTTGCTGCTTTCTAGTTCGTCAAATTTGTTCAATACTTTTCAGACTGGTGCCGTTGATGTGGCTTATTTGTCTCTGGATGCAGACCAAGTTCAAAGCTTGGACGAGGGAGCAAAAAAAGGGAAATGGCAGGAAATCGCGGGGGAAAGCAGTACGGTTAATTACATAACGCTGAATACCAAGTCTAAACCGCTGGACAAGTTAGAAGTCAGACAGGCTATCGCAGCAGTGATGGATCGCCCGGTGATTAACGAGCGCGTACTGCGGGGACAAGCACAACCGCTTTACAGTCTGATTCCCACAAACTTTGACGTTCAAAAACCAGTTTTTAAAGAACTCTACGGTGATGCCAACACAACAAAGGCTAAGGAACTTTTAACGAAAGCGGGATACTCGGCCACCAATCCTTTCGTTCTGCCAATTTGGTATGCTTCGGCTTCCACAAAACGAGCTTTAGTGGTGAGCATGATGGAGGCGCAAGCTAAACTCAAAATGGACGGGATAATGAAGGTAGAAATTAACAGCGTGGAATCTCCGACTTTGTTTCAAAACATAGAGAAGGGAATTTATCCTGCGGTTTTAGTTGATTGGTCCGCCGACTTTTTTGACGCTGACAATTACATCCACCCGTTTCTAGATTGTGCGACAGGTTCCGAGGCGGGGGGCTGCTCCAAGGGTCAAAGTCAAAGTCAGGGTTCGTTTTATTATAGCGATCAGGTAAATCAACTGATCGACAAGGAGCGCAAAGAAACAAACCCTGAAACCCGCAAAGCCCTATTTGGCGAAATTCAAGACATACTGGGTCAAGATGTACCTTTCATCCCTCTTTGGCAAGATAAGGACTATACTTTTGCTCAGAACAGCATTACCGGCGTCCGTCTCGAACCGACGCAATCTTTTCCTTTTTGGTTCCTGAAAAAGCAATAATTCTTTACAAGAATTTCGAGGAGTTGAAACGTCAATAATTATTGCATAGTTTGTGCACAATAGGGTGATGATTGTCACAGTTTATCAAAGAGACTGATCACCCTAACCTCTTTAATGATGTGGGATATTATTAAAAGAGAGATATTGCTGAGGGTGGGTATATGAAACTGAGAATTTTAACAACAGGGCTGCTAATTGTGATGGGTTGTGCATCGGGAGTAAAGGCCGAAAACGTATCACAAGTCAAACAATTATTAGAAACTAAAAAATGTAGCCAATGTGACTTGACAGGAGCGCAGCTTGCTGGTATTGATCTGAGCGGGGCAGATTTGAGCGGTGCGAATCTCAGAGGTGCAAATTTGAATGGTGCAAATTTGGACGAAGCCAAACTGAACGAAGCAAATCTAAAACAAGCTAAATTGCAAGGTGCGAGTTTAATTGGGGCTAAAATGCACGGGGCTAATTTGGAGGGTGCTGATTTGACTCGCGCTAATCTGAGTCTGGCGGGTTTAGTGATTGCCACTTTGAAAAATACCAACCTCACCAGCGCTAATTTAATCGGCGCTAATTTAGAAAGCGCCAATTTGGCGGGTGCAAACCTGAAAAATGCTCGCCAGTCTGTAGCGAATTTAGCTAATGTCAGCCTCAGAGGTGGCAGTTTGGCTGGAATAGACGTACAGGGAGTCAACTTGCGAGATGCAAATTTGACCAATGCAAATTTGAACGGTGCAAATTTGAACGGTTCGGACTTGACAGGTGCTAATTTAAAGAATGCCAATATGGCAAATGTAGATTTGAAAAACGCTTCTTTGCCGTAGGACGATCGCCAATTGCTATATCAAATTCTGGTGCTTAGCAAAGTTAATATAATAATGTAGGGGCTATTCTGAAATTGCCCCTAAATTTTCAATTATAGTATTTATCTTGTTTCCGGTAGCTGCGTAGCGTAGGTCATTGTTCGGTGTGCGAAGCTTTTCCGAGGCGTCTGCGATTGCTTCAAATTTGGATCTAGGATCAATCTGACTCGTGAGCATCCTGGGCGAAGCGGATAATGTCATCATCGCCGAGGTATTCACCATTTTGGATTTCAATCATCACCAAGGGAATAACGCCGGGATTTTCTACGCGATGAGCAGTATTCATGGGAACGTAGGTTGACTGTTTCTGCATGAGAATCGTCTCTTTGTCGTCGCAGATAACTTTAGCGGTACCGGAGACGACAACCCAGTGTTCGCTGCGGTGATAGTGCATTTGGGTGCTGATGTGATGCCCCGGCTTGACTTCAATGCGATTGATCTTATAACGATCGCCCGCGTCTATGACTGTAACTTGGCCCCAGTAGCGGGTTTGTGTGCGATCGTCAATTTTTTCGCTTGTCTCCACTGTTTCCACCATCCTGTTTATCTCGCCAACGGTGTCTGCAAAAATATGTGTAGTTCAAAGTATAGCAGGGATTGGCTAAGTGCGATCGATTTAAACATTACTCAATTAGCCGCCACTCGCGAGCATCAACAAATTGCGACAAATGCCCCACATTTGTTGTAGCAATTACCACATCATTGCCTTCACTTGCCTCCAATATTGCTTGAGCCGCCAAAATCACATCCCCGTCAAGTGCATTAGGTTCTGCGGTTGGTCTTCCTCTCCTTCTCGAATCAGCCCACAACTGAGCGGCCAAAAGCATTACTTCTGTAGTCAAAGGACGGTAGGTAAGTTGTAATTTCAATTCATCAAGCCGTTGAATACCTGCTAATTTACCTGCGCGGATCAACTCCCGTCGCACTTCGTAGTCAGCAATTTCAGGCAGAATTATTATTTCGCCCCTCCGCATTAAAGAGTTTAGCCAAACTTTGCACTCTTGAATTTCAGCAGAGGATGCTTTAGGGTTTGTTACCATTCCTAATGGGCCAGAGTCGAGAATTATTACTCTACTCATGGGAATAATGGCCGATTAGAAAGGCGGTCTTCATCTAAAGCTTTACGGAGATATTCAGCGGTTTCTGTTTGTTCTTGTTCATCTCCCTCCTCAATCCATGAATTGATTAATTCAATTGCACCTTGATTTCTTTGTATCCGTTCCTCCAGCGACAGTTTAGTAATGTCTATTTTCTCAGATGTCTGGGGAGGCTCGGACAATACGGGCTTTACTGTCACCGTTTCCATAAATAAGCGCATTATCTGAAGTAAATTCGGCCAATATTCTCTGGGAGTTTGCTGAATTACGCGGAGAAATTCCGCGATGGGCTGGCTTAAGGGGCGATCGCTCTCTTTGTCTTCAACCGTAGGAGTTTCGGGCGCGGAGTTTACAGTACCTGGGCTTTCGCTGCTTAAAACTTGTTCCGACATAATTACTTTTTTCCTTTCTCTCATTTACTTATATTATAAACACAGGGCGGGCGAGCGCCCGCCCGCTTTTTACTTGCTCAATACACCATCGGGAATCCCCAAAATATCCTCAATTCGAGGCATATCTTCCAAAGCAATAACTCGTCCTTCATCCTCAAAACCAGCAATTTGATCAAAATTCAAATACCGATACAAATCACCAGCAAAAGGATCGATTCTCTTCGACACAATGTCATTGTATTCTTTGACTGTAGGAAGGCGACCTAACAGCGAACAAACGGCCGCCAATTCCGCCGAACCGAGATAAACTTGAGCATCTTTGCCCATGCGATTGTTAAAGTTACGAGTAGAAGTTGAAAAAACCGTTGTCGCATCTTTAACCCGTGCTTGATTGCCCATACAAAGACTGCATCCGGGCATTTCTGTGCGAGCTCCAGCGGCTCCAAAAATGCTGTAATAACCTTCTTCTTTGAGTTGCTGTTCATCCATCCGAGTTGGCGGACAAATCCACAGGCGAGTTTTCACTTCCCCTGCACCTTCCAACACCTTCGCAGTGGCGCGGTAGTGACCGATATTTGTCATGCAAGAACCGACAAATACTTCGTCAACGCGATCGCCCGCAACCTCACTCAACAACTTAACATTATCCGGGTCATTGGGAGCAGCCACAATTGGCTCTTTAATCTCGTTCAGATCGATTTCGATGATTTCAACGTATTCCGCATCAGCATCAGCCTCCAGCAGCACCGGATTTGCCAGCCATGCCTCCATCTTCGCCACCCGGCGCATCATCGTCCGCGCATCTTGATAGCCCCGCGCCACCATGTTTTTCAGCAGCGCGACATTGGAGCGAATGTACTCGGAAACAGTCTCCACGCTCAATTTAATCGTGCATCCAGCGCAAGAACGCTCTGCAGTCGCATCGGTCAATTCAAAAGCCTGCTCGACCTTCAAATCTGGCAAGCCCTCAATCTCCATAATCCGCCCAGAAAAGATGTTTTTCTTGTTCTGTTTCGCGACGGTTAGCAAACCTTTTTGAATTGCCACATAGGGAATTGCATTCACAACATCCCGCAGCGTTACTCCGGGCTGCAATTCACCTTTAAACCGCACTAAAACTGATTCCGGCATATCCAAAGGCATAACGCCCAAGGCTGCAGCAAATGCCACCAATCCCGAACCAGCAGGAAAGGAAATTCCCAAAGGAAAACGAGTGTGAGAATCGCCGCCAGTTCCCACTGTATCTGGCAATAACATTCGATTCAGCCAGGAGTGAATTATGCCGTCTCCAGGGCGCAAAGCTATGCCGGCGCGCTCTGCCATGAAATCGGGCAATTCATGGTGAGTTTTGACATCAACTGGTTTTGGATAAGCGGCGGTGTGGCAGAAACTTTGAATAACCAAATCGGCGCTAAATCCCAAACAAGCAAGTTCTTTCAATTCGTCGCGAGTCATTGGCCCGGTGGTATCTTGCGAGCCGACTGTTGTCATGACTGGTTCGCAAGATGTACCGGGGCGAACGCCGGACAAACCACAAGCTTTGCCTACCATTTTTTGGGCTAAAGTGAAGCCTTTGCCCGTATCTACTGGGATTGTGGGACGGGTGAAAATAGTGCTAGGTTCTAGTCCTAAAGCGGCGCGGGTTTTGTCGGTTAAAGTTCTTCCAATTAATAGCGGAATTCGGCCACCTGCGCGAACTTCGTCTAAGATTGTGTCGGGTTTCAGGGTGAAGGTGGAGATGATTTCTCCGGTTTCGTTGGTGATTTCGCCTTTGTAAGGATGGATGGTAATTACCATTCCTGTTTCCATTTGGGAAACATCGCATTCGATCGGCAATGCGCCGGAATCTTCAGCGGTATTGAAGAAGATCGGCGCGATCGCACCTCCTAAAATATAACCGCCACTGCGCTTGTTCGGCACAAACGGAATATCATTGCCAATGTGCCAGAGCACGGAATTAATCGCCGATTTCCGTGACGAACCGGTACCGACAACATCACCAACATAGGCTACGGGATGACCTTTTTGCTTCAAGTCTGCAATGGTTTGCAAAGCCCCAGGCATCTTACTTTCGAGCATCACCAAAGCGTGTAGAGGAATGTCCGGTCGCGTGGTAGCATGAGGTGCAGGCGACAAGTCGTCAGTATTGGTTTCTCCAGGAACTTTAAAGACTGTAACGGTAATCGCTTCTGGCAATACAGGACGGCCTGTAAACCACTCGGCATCCGCCCAAGAATCGACTACCTGCTTGGCGTAGGGATTGGTATCAGACAAAGCTATAACGTCGTGGAAAGCGTCGAATACTAACAACGTTTTGCTCAGTGCCCGGGCGGCGGTGGCGGGAATAGCGACTTCGGCAGTGGGGTTGAGCAAATCGATTAAAGATTGGACGTTGTAACCGCCCATCATTGTCCCCAGCAGGTAAACTGCCCATTTGGGAGCAATTAGGGGGCTGTGGATTTCGCCTTTAGCAATGCCAGTTAAAAAACCAGCTTTGACGTAGGCGGCGCTGTCTACGCCTGGGGGGACGCGATCGCGCAATAATTCTATTAAGGTTTCTTCTTCTCCAGCCGGCGGATTTTTCAGCAGTTCACACAGTTCCGACGTTTGCTGGGCGTCTAGCGGCAGCGGTGGAATTCCCTCATGGGCCCGTTCGGCAGCGGTACGGCGGTAAGATTCAAGCATTTCTCCTCTCTCCTCGGATAGTATTCGGTGGTGGTTTGTAGGTGACTTTACTTTTTAGATTAGGAGCTTCCGCTGCACATTGGGTAAAGTACCTCGCTCTTATAAAAACTTAACGCAACTTTAAAAACAGTAGATTTTCATACCAAAGACAGATGTGGTCTTTAACGGGAGAGCAGCGTATCAAACTTCAGCCGAGCAGTTTAGGGGCCTTCAGTTGCATAGTTCTGGTTAAGATTAATGTGTTGTGGGCTACTGTAGATCCTCCTCCGCATCTGAAATCGTCATTTACCAATAATCTGGACTGTTTTTAGTTCGTAGTCTGAAACCCTTGATTTTCCGTTGGTAGCTCCATTGGCGAATCGACTTGAAACTTTTATTCTACGAATGCCAATTAAAAACCGTCCGCAGTATTGATTGACCACAAGTTTAAAAAAGTTGTCCTGCTAATGGATCGATTAAAAAATGGAAAGTTTTATCCCTGAAAACTCTGAAAACTGTCACGGCTGGGCCTCCAAGCCAGACTTGTACAAAGAGCTGCAAGGAACCAAAGAATTACTGCTGACGATCGCCAACTCGATGCCCATACCCCTGATTGTCAGCAGTCTGGCGGATGGCACAATTCTTTATAGTAACGATTTATGTCGTCAGGCTTTCGGCTTCACAGGATTTAAGTCGATCGACCGCCACAAAGCTGAAATGCTCTACCACAAACCTGCAGAGCGCCAGGAATTGCTGTTGCGGCTCGCCCGCAACGGACACGTCCGCGAGACAGAAGTCCGGCTTAAAAAAGCTGACGGCACGCTGTTTTGGGCGAGTGTATCGATGCGGTATCTGACATTGGTGTCGGGGAAAGCTGTTCTGTCAGCGTTCACCGACATTACGGATCGGAAGCGAGTGGCCGCCAAGGAGCAGGAATTGCTCACGTCAATCCACTCGCGAGCCCGCCAGCAAGCGGCCGTCGCTTACTTGGGGCAGCAGGCCCTGGCCGAAACAGATTTGTCCGCACTGATGGACAAAGCTGCGGTTTTAATTGCTCAAACCCTGGACGTTGATTATTGCCAGGTGTTAGAACTGTTGCCCTCTGGTCATGCTTTTATGCTGCGAGCGGGGGTTGGCTGGCAGCCGGGCCTCGTCGGCAGCGCTACTGTTGCGGCTTCTGCCCGATCGCAAGCAGGTTACACATTGCTAGTGGGCGAACCGACAATCGTCGAAGATTTGCGGGTGGAAACGCGCTTTAGCGAGTTGCCGCTACTGCATAACCACCGGGCTGTCAGCGGCGTTACTGTGATCATTCCCGGCAATCGGGGACTGGGGAGGAACTGGGGACAAGTAGAACCAGCGGACAGTTCATCCTCGCAGGCTTGGGGCATTTTGGGGGTTCATACCAGCCAAGGGCGGGTTTTCAGTCAAGATGACGTTTATTTTGTAGAAGCGATCGCCAATGTGTTAGCTGCGGCGATCGAGCGCATTATATCGCAAGAGCGCTTACAAATGATGGAACGGGCGATCGAAAGTTGCAGCAACGGCATTGCAATCACCGACGCAACCGTTGCAGATAATCCGATTATTTATGTCAATCCCAGTTTTGAGCGGATTACGGGTTATCGCAGAGACGAGTTAATGGGAAGAAATTGCCGATTTTTGCAGGGCACAGACACTGACACCCCCGCTGCCAAAGAATTGCGAATTGCGATTGAAGAAGGCAGAGAAGCTCAAGTTATATTACGCAACTTTCGGAAAGACGGCACCCCTTTTTGGCACGAACTGTCGATCGCTCCGGTTTACAACTCGCGGCGACACTTAACCCACTTTATTGGAGTGCAAACAGACATTACCGACCGCCAGCGCTCGGAAGAAGAATTATTTTTAAATTCTCAAGCTTTAGCAGCTTTTAGCGCTAATCTCAAACACTTGCACCGGATTACAACTTATCATTATCAAAACTTTGAAGAACGGGTTGACGATTATCTAACAGCAGGCTGTTTGATGTTCGGACTTTCTATAGGGATCATGGCTGAAGTTGAGAGCGAAACTTTTATTGTCCAGGCAGCGAAAACAGATTTAGGATACTTCGTACGAGGCTTAGAATTGAACCTCAGCGATACTTACTGCGCCGCAGTCATTAAGCTCAACAAAACAGTTGCGTATTCTCATATAGGAGCAGACGTAGAGATGCGCGAACATCCAGCTTATCAAAGCTGCAAATCAGAATCTTACATCGGAACGCCGATATTTGTTAACAATAAAACCTACGGAACTTTAAGTTTTAGTTCGCCAGAAATAAAAAAAAGAAAGTTCAAGTATGAGGAAATAGAAATTATAGAATTGATGGCTCAAAGTATTGGCAAAATTCTGGCAGTTCACCAAATGGAAGTCGAACGCCAGCAAGCTGAAAAAGAGCGATGCGAGTTGATAGTATCTCTCAAAGAAAGTGAAGAACGCTATCGCCGTTTAGTAGAACTATCTCCCGAAGCGATCGCGGTTCACAGTCAAGGGAAAATCGCCTACATCAATGCTGCCGGCGCGAAACTCCTCGGTGCGAGTTCTCCCGAAGCGCTGATTGGCTTTCCCATATTGCATTTCGTCCATCCAAACTATGTGCAAATAGCCACAGAACGCATTCGGCTAGTCGAGATAGAAAATCAGCCACTCGACCTTGCCGAACAAAAACTGATGCGGCTCGACGGACAAATAATAGACGTTGAAATGGCCGGCATCCCCGCTATTTATCAAGGCTCGACGGCCGGCCAGATTATTATCCGAGATGTCACCGAGCGCAAGCGAGTAGAACGGCAACTGCTGCACGGCGCTTTTCACGATGCGCTGACGGGTTTGCCCAACCGGGTTTTGTTCATCGACAGGCTAGGACAAGCCATCCGCCGATCGAATCAGTCCCCCGATTACAAATTTGGTTTACTTTTCCTAGATTTAGACCGCTTCAAAGTAGTGAATGATTCTTTAGGACACGTTTTAGGAGACAAACTGCTAATTGCCCTCGCCCAGCGACTGCAAACCTGCGTCCGGGTTTCGGATACCGTCGCCCGACTGGGGGGAGACGAATTCACCATCCTACTAGATCACATTCAAAGCCTCAGCGACGCCACCCTCGCAGCTAAAAAGATACAAAAAGAACTGACGAAGCCGTTTCATCTCGAAGGGCACGAAGTATTTACCACCGCTAGCATTGGCATTGTTTTCAGTCGAGGCGAAGCCACCGCCAGTGGCGAATTAAATTCGTACACTCACCCGGAAGAATTCCTACGCGATGCTGACATCGCTATGTACCGCGCTAAAGCTTTGGGTAAGGCCCGCCACGAAGTGTTTAATTTGGCAATGCACGACCAAACTATGTCGCTGTTGCAGTTAGAAACTGATCTGCGTTTGGCTATTTTGGGCAAGGAGGAATTAGGAGAGAGCAAGGATCAACGTTCGCACTTTATTGTGCACTACCAACCGATTGTTTCGATCGCCAGCGGTGCGCTCGAAGGTTTTGAGGCCTTGGTGCGTTGGCACCACCCAGTTCGGGGTCTAGTTCCGCCGTCTACTTTTATCCCTGTAGCTGAAGAAACAGGTTTGATCGTGCCTCTGGGAGCCTGGGTGTTGCGGGAAGCTTGTCAGCAATTGCGGATTTGGCAAGAAATGTTAACCGAGCAACAGGGAAGAAGTCCAATGGAAGTTGGAACAATGCCCTTCGACTCGCTTCGGCTGCACTCAGGGCAAGTCCTTGAGGGTAACAAGAAGGAAGATGGCGCTTCGATTTCGCTCAGGGTAACAACAGGGAAGATGGCAACGGGTAATGTAGGGGAGTTAAGTGATGTAACAGATACAGGGCATGAGGAACACGGAACTTTTACTGAGTGTACCCCCACTATTGGTCACAGGGAAGAAAGAATCAGTAAAAAATTACCAATTCCGAGTTACCAATTCCCGATTAGCGATTTCCACTCATCTATTACCAATTCCCAATTCCCAATTACCAACTCTTCGGCTACGTTCAGTACAACTGCCCAGGTACTAATTCCGAATTTTAAATTACCAATTATTGCTCCTTCGCAATTAACAATGAGCGTCAATCTCTCTCCTAAACAGTTAGGTATGCCGAATTTAATCGAGGAAATCGATGAAATTTTAGCAGAAACTGGCTGCGATCCGAGCTGTTTAAAATTGGAGATTACTGAAAGTGCGATCGTGGAAAATGTCAAGAAAGCCAATATTGTGCTATCCCAATTAAAAAGTAGAAATATTCGATTGTCGATCGACGATTTCGGTACTGGCTATTCGTCTTTAAGTTACTTGCACCGTTTTCCCCTGGATACACTGAAGATCGATCGATCTTTTGTGAGCCGCTTGGGGGCTGTCGAAAATGGTGACGATGGGGGTCAGCCTTTGCAGATTGTGCGGGCGATCGTAACTTTGGCTCACAATTTGGGATTAAATGCGATCGCCGAAGGTGTAGAGACAGCCGAACAGTTAGCACAGCTTCGAGAACTAGACTGCGAATTAGCTCAGGGATATTGGTTTTCTAAACCTTTGGAAAGTTCTGCCGTGACAGAAATCTTGATAAGTCTGGGTAATATAGCAATTATGGACTGATTGAGGTACAGATTGGTAAAGGGTGCCTCACCCCGTGAAGACATTTTTGCTACAAACTCCTAATCTCAAAACAGATGCACCAGGGAATAAATGGTGCATCAAAATTAGATTTTACGTGATGATATCATATCAAATCCGTTAGCATCGCAATAGTAAATTCGAGTTCACTGTTGACGGTTGACTGTTGACTCCGTGAACAGTCAACCGTCAACAGTCAACATCATAAGGAGTGTAACCGGAAATGATATCAAATCTGTTAGGATCGGAATTCTTCATCTGCGTGAATCCGCGTTAATTCCTTGTCATCGGCGGTTAATACATTCTCTTTTTTAAACCGCAGATGAGGACAGATTAACACAGATTAACGCAGATGAGTGAGTTAAATTCCGCTTGTAGGGTCCGTGATTGTTGAGTATTGAGTAGATTTTACGCCCGACTATGCTACCGGATTTTATTTGGTTTAAAATTACACAACTGAGGCACAGTAAGGCTTTCGCAATTGCCAATTGCCAATTACAGCTTACCAAGTCCCTATTAACAATTAGCTTTGAGGGGAATCTCGATCGCCAATTCTGTACCCTGTCCCGGCGAAGAAGTGCATTTGAGCGACCCGTTGTGTCTGTCTGTAACAATTTGATAGCTAATTGACAAGCCCATCCCAGTGCCTTTACCGACAGGTTTAGTGGTAAAAAACGGGTCAAAAAGCCGAGTGCCGACAGTCTCCGGTATTCCCGGCCCGTTGTCAGCAATCCGAATGATTACTTTGCCCGCTGGCGATATTTCAGTGCGGATGCGGATGTTGCTGGGCTTTTGCCGCATTTCCTCAGCAGAACGGCGCTGATCCCGTTCTTCCAAAGCATCCAAAGCATTGCTCAAGATGTTCATAAATACTTGATTTAACTGTCCGGCATAACATTCTACTAAGGGCAATTGAGCGTATTCTTTAATCACCTCAATTTCGGGATGATTGTGTTTAGCTTTGAGGCGGTGCTGCAAAATCATCAGGGTGCTATCTATGCCCTCGTGGATGTTGACGGCTTTCATTTCTGCTTCGTCCATGCGGGAAAATGTGCGGAGAGAAGCAACAATTTGTTGAATTCTATCTGCACCGACTTTCATTGAAGAAAGTAACTTGGGCAAGTCTTCCATTAGAAATTCAAGTTCAATTTTCTCTACTTCCTCTTGAATTTCCGGGACTGGATCGGGATAGTGGTTTTGGTAAAGTTCGATCAGGTGTAGCAAGTCTTGGGTATAGTCGTTGGCGTGGCTGAGATTGCCGTAAATAAAGTTAACTGGGTTGTTGATTTCGTGGGCGACTCCTGCCACAAGTTGACCGAGACTTGACATTTTTTCATTTTGAATTAACTGCGATTGAGTGCTGGTTAATTTCTGCAAAGTTTTCTCTAATTCGCGAGCTTTATTGCGAGTTTGGGCGTAAAGATCGGCTTGGTTGAGGGCGATCGCCAATTGAACTGTAACTGCTTGTAATAATTCTACTTCGCCCTCACTCCAGGGTCGCACAGCAGCGGAGTGGGCGCAGGTAACAACGCTCACTACTCCCGAAAGTGCCTGTATCGGAATTGCCAACACAGATCGGTAGCCCAGAGAGTTAAGAGATTTTCTCCAAACATGATCTGCCACTGTTTCGACATCATCCACCAGCAGCATTTCCATATGCAAGAGTTTTTCTCCCATAGAACCTAAGTCGGAAGCTTGATAGCAACCTATTAAATCGGGAAGTTCGGGGAGGCGAGATTCTTTAATAATTTCCCAGAAAGCATCCTCCCCGTCGCCACGATACCAGGCAAAATTGCAGCGATCGATCTGCAGGAAAGCGCGAATTTCTTGGACGGCGACAGCAATGATGCTGTCGAAATCGAGGGAATTGCGAATTTGAGCGGTGAGACTGTTGAGCAATTTTTCTCGATCTGCCTGCTGTCTGAGTCGGGCTTCCGATCGCCTCAAGGCAATTTCTCCCCGCTTGCGATCGGTAATGTCTTCGGTGACAGCTAATAGATATTGCGGTTTGCCATCAGCATCGAGTATTGCTGTTTTCTTGGTATGAAATATCCGCGTTTCTCCTTGTCGCGTTTCAATCTCTTCTTCGGCGATTTCTACAATTTGCCCGCTGTTGAGCACTTCCCGGTCTTTTGCGGTGAAAAAATCAGCTTGTTCTGTTGGGAAAAAGTCGTAATCATTTTTGCCGATCACTTCTGCTGCACTGAAACCGAGTAAATGTTCAGCTACTGGGTTCCACAGAACAAACCGCAGTTCTTGAGCATCCTTGGCAACCACTCCTACGGGTATGGTTTTGAGTACGGACTCCATAAACTGTTGGGCGTGTTGGAGTTCTGCTTCTGCCTGTTTGCGATCGCTAATATCTCGGACGTTAGCAATGATGCTGAGATTGCCGTTGAGATGAATTCTTGACAGGGCAATTTCTGCATCAAAAGTTGAACCGTCGTGGGGGCGCCTCACTTTCCATTCCACGCGACCTGTTTCGCCTGCTAATACTCTTTCCCAAAGTGCTCCCATTTGTTCAATGGGATTGTCGGCGCTTGAATAGTCGTTTTTAAGTGATAATTTTGTTGCTTCTTCCTGGCTCACTCCGTACATTTCTAACATTCGATTATTGACATCGAGAATATTTCCTTCTAAATCATGAATGAAGATAGCATCGTAGACATTGTTAAATATGGTTCGCAGGTTTTGTTCGGAAACTTGTAGGGCGGCTTCTGCTTCTTTTCGATCACCAATTTCTTGTTCTAATTGGGTGACTGCTTGGGAAAGTTCGGCCGTGCGATCGCTCACTCTGTCTTCTAACTCGACTGCTGCTTGCCGCAGTGCTGCTTCGGCCACTTTGCGATCGGTAATATCGATTACCGTACCGAACAGTTTTACCACATTGCCGTTCACATCGGTTTCGGCTCTGCCCACGGCGTTCACGTGTCGCAAGATGCCGTCGGGACGGTAAAGGCGAAAGTCAAAGTCAAAAGGGATGCCTGTTGAGAGTCCCTGCTGCACTTGAGTTTGCCACAATTCCAAATCTTCTGGATGAATCAGAGCTACCTGTTCGGCTAGGTTGGGCGCGATGGGGGCCGGTTCGAGCCCGAAGATACGGAAAAGTTCTTCCGACCAAGTGAGGGTTTCGGTGGCTGCGTCGAGTTCCCAATTGCCGACATGGGCGAGTCTCTGGGCTTCTTTGAGCTGTCGCTGGCTATTGCGGATGGCGGTTTCGGCAACTTTGCGATCGGTGATGTCGAGCAGGACACCGCAAAATACTATCTCGCCATTTTCGTTGCGGGTGGGCATGGAGTCGCCCTGCCACCAGCGAATCTCACCGTCGGGCTTGACTAACCGCCCTTCATAGTGCCAGGGAGAGAGGTTTACTACGGCTTCGTTGACGGAAGCGAGGTGGCTTTCCAAGTCTTCGGGGTGGACGCGGGAAATGAAGCAGGTAATGTCTCCCATCATTTCTGCTGCTGTGACGCCGGTAATATCGAAGATGCGATCGCTCATGTAGTCAACTCTCCACACTCCCTGGCTGCTGCAAAATTGGAACAGAGCTCCGGGGATGGTGGCCGCGATCGTCCGAAACTTGGTTTCGCTGGCAGTGAGTGCGGCAAAAGTCTGTCGCAGTTCTGCCGTGCGTGCTTCTACTCTACGCTCTAGTTCTGCGTTGGCGTGTTGTAAGGCTGCTTCTGCTCGCTTGCGATCGGTAATGTCGGCGGCTGTACCAGTGGTGCCTAGGAAGTTTCCGGTTTCGTCGTAGAGGGCAAGGGCGTTAAACATTAAATGTTTCATGCTGCCGTCTTTGGCGATTTGGGTGGTTTCGTACTGGAAAAGTGATTCTCCGGCAAACAACCGGGCGAAAACTTCTAAATCTTTCTGGCTTTGTTCTGGTGTCACAAAGTCGGAGAACGGCCGACCGATCATTTCTTCTGGTTCGTAACCGTAGATGTACTTAACTGCTGGGTTGACGAAGGTGTAGCGCCCGATGGCATCGACCGACCAAATCATGTCTTGGGAGGTTTCTACCAGGCTGCGGTATTTGCTTTCGCTGGCTTTGACGGCTTCTTCTGCTTTTTTGCGTTCCGTCATATCGCGGGAGACGCCGACAGTCATGACGATTTCGCCGTTTTCGCTGCGGATCGGTGTTTTGACGGTGCTGAACAGCCGCACTTCTCCGTCGTAGCGCGTCACCGGTTCTTCGGAAATTTGCAAAGTCTGTCCGGTTTCAAATACGAAGGCGTCATCTTTGATGTACTGGAGAGTATTGTCGGGATCTGCGAAAGGTGCGTCTACGATGTCTTGAAGTTCTTCTTCAGTCATGCCGTAATAGTCGCGGAATGCTTGATTGGCCCAAACAATTTTGGATTTGGGGCCTTTGACTAATACCATATCGCCGATCGAATCGAGAATTTGGTGATATTTTTGCTCGCTGTCGCGGAGTTTCTGCTGCGTGGATTCAATTTCTGCTATTTGCCTCTGGGTTTGCAAGTGCAGTTCGGCTTGGTAGATGGCAACTGCTAAATGGTCGCCTACTTGTCTGGCAAATTCGATTTCGTCTTCTTGCCACTGGCGGGGTTGACCGCAGGAGTGAATGCACAGTAATCCCCACAGGTGTTGCCCTTGCAGTAGGGGTACGACTAAGTTGGCTCGGATTTGAAATCGCTTGAGGATTTTGAGGTGACAAGGACTTAACCGGGCTTTGTAAATGTCCGTGACTGCTTGAACGTATCCTTTGGCATAGTTGGTGGCAAATTGTTCGCCGAAGCAGTAGTCGCGGACTCTGGTTCCCAAAGATGGGCTGTATTGGGGCAGTACGTCTTCGGACACTACTTCGCCCTCATTCCATTCCGATTCGGGAAGAAAGCGGTAGACGGCGACTCGATCGGCATTTAGGAGTTGCCGAACTTCGGTGGCTGTGATTTTGAATATTGTTTCTAAGTCTAGGGATTCACGAATTTTGCTAATAACTCCCATCAGCGCTTGCAGCTTTTTGAACCAGGTTTGAGACTGCGTTTGTCTTTCTAGGTGAGCTAGTTTCTCGCGCAGGTTGCAGACTTCGTGATACAGGTATTCATGAAACATAATGCTTTTTATTTAGTTATTTTGCGTTTTGGTATCGAGGTTGATGGCATCTCAATAGCGCTCTGCAAGTTGAGCCTGGTAACTCAAAAAGGCAAAGAACCTATTCTCCTCCTTCTGCTAGCACTTAGCAGTTACTCACACTGCATTTCCGTATTTTTTCGAGATTTAGAGGTCAATAGACCATCTTAGCTCCCGTATATTTACTGAAAAGGTGGCATAATTTGCTACTTGATTAATTTTCAATTATTGATAATAATGCTAACAAAACTTACACATAAACCCGGTTTATTAACGTAATTAACTCAGGGAAACTCCGAAAGTGGAAACAATAAACCCGGTTCCATTGCGCGATCGGGAGGAGCGTATCGGGAGCATCTCAATGAAAGCAGGCAAGGTAGAAATTGGAGTTTTGAGGCTCTCTTGCTGCGGGGAAAGAGGAAGAAGGAAGAAGCCGGAAGAAGTGTTTTTACAAATATGAGATGCTCCCAGTGTCTCTGAATAATTTTGACATTTTTTCGGCTCGCCTTCGGTTGCGATTGTCACCTTTTTATTATTACCGCCAAAAGGATAAATTTCGTATAAACTCGCATTTCTACCTCTAAAGTGCAACCGTGTGGTTCTGGCATATAGCAGTTCTCAATCTTGGTGAGGTATACCCTATGCCGACGGATGCCTATGCCGACGGATGCCTATGCCCTATGCCCGCTTATCAAGCGTGCACCTCATGTTACTGAGAAAGGCTCTACTATGGTGATTGAGAGATAACCCAAAATCAACTGCTGGTTGGTTTAGTAAAGAAAACATGGAAGATTATTGCTTAAATTTTTAGATAAATTTCGATGCCATTGTCGCGAAAAAAAATAATTGCTTTTGCAATTTTTTGCTCTATTACCACATTTTTTATGGTACAATCTTGGGTTTATTTATCAGTTTTTTGCTACCAATTTTCTGCTTGTGAAATACAGCATAACAAGCATGATTAAAATATTTATCAAAGCGAGGTTTAAATCCTCGAAGCCAACTTACGAAAGAGCGATCGCACTGTCATACTCAGTATAAATTATTATATTGAAGCGACGAGCGATCGGCTGCTGCGATCGACGAATTGCTACAAGCTTAGGAATGAAAAATAAATAACTTAATGAATTACTCAGGTTGGGGTACGGCTCGATAATTCCATTTGGGCAAATATT
>NZ_JAUBOS010000134.1:0-3603 GCF_036700365.1 Microcoleus sp. w2-18bC1 | reverse complement strand
CAGTTAAACTGATGACTGTGATTAGGAAAGCTGATGTAAGGAGAGACAGGGGCGTAGGTTGCGGGGTCCGACGCCATCGCCAGGGGTTTTGTTAAGAAAGTTGAGGGTTTTGCTTTCTGTAGGTCAGCTCGTGATACCTTTCTAAAACCTGAAAGCGGGAAAGTCCGGTGCAATTCCGGCGCTGTGCCGCAACTGTAAAAGTCAGAATGCCGATTTCGGGGGCGCTTTGTGGGCGTTTACTTTTGGATTCCCTGCGTAGCACGGGGAGGAGATTATTTGTTAGCTTTGACTGATTTGCCGACTTGTCCGGGTTTATTTTACGGTTCCCAAGCCCGAGACGGAGTTTTATCGAGAATGCGGATTCCGGGGGGAATTTTAAACGCGCAGCAGTGTCGGACGATCGCCGATTTAGCCGATCAATACAGTACCGGCTGTTTGCAAGTGACAAATCGGGCAAATTTGCAAATCCGAGAAGTGAAATCGGAAATTGCCCCGGAAGTCTGGAACCGCTTGCAGGAATTGGGGATAGCGTCTCGCCGCGTTGAAGTTGACCCGATTCGCAATACTATGGCAAGCCCGACAGCAGGGATCGATCGCCAGCAGTTACTCGATACTCGCCCGCTAGTGAAAGCTTGGGATGATTACCTGCAAACGAATCCCGAATTGTCGGAACTTTCGCCTAAGTTCAGTATTGGCTTCGACGGCGGGGAATCTGTTTCGATCCAGGCTTTACGCAACGATATTTTATTAGCTGCTGAAGCGCTTTCAACCCAATCAGAAATCCTTTTTAGGCTACATTTAAACGGCGATACAGGAATTTTAATCCAAGAATCGCAATGTATTTCAGTATTAGCCACCCTCGCTAGCACCTATCTTGAATACACCAAAAATCGACCTCGAATTGATGGCAAAAAACCGCGTTTGCGTCACCTGCTGGCAGATTGGGGCGCTGAAAGTTATCTAGAAAGGGTACAGCAGAATTTACCATTTTTAGGGCAATTCACATCTTGCACATTTCCCAAAAATAGCCAAGATGCCTGTTCCACAAAGAGTGAATTTCCTTGTGGGGTGGGCATCTTGCCCGCCCGATTGATCGACTTATCTGAAAAATCCCTCCCCAATCACCGACATCTCGGCATCCACCCTCAGCGACAGTCGGATTTATCCTACATGGGAATTGCACTGCCTCTAGGTAGGCTAGAATCAAAGCAACTGCGGAATTTGGCAAATGTAGCCCAAAAACTAGCCAGTGGTACTCTGAGACTTACGCCGTGGCAAAATCTGTTGATTTCTGATATCCCCAACTCTCAGCTTTTTGAGGTAAAACAGCAAATCGCCGATTTGGGATTGCACTCGTCGGCGACTCGCCTAGATTCGTGCTTGGTGGCTTGTGCCGGCAGCAGCGGCTGTGCGTCGGCGGCGACAGATACTCAAAGTCACGCCCTAGCAATGGTGCGGAATTTAGCGCAAAAATTGACGATCGACCTGCCGATTAACATTCATTTCAGCGGTTGCCAAAAGTCCTGCGCCCAGCACCAGCCAATTGATATCACGCTGGTGGGAATTCAGATTGAGCGAGGACACGAGACGATCGAAGGTTACGACATTTATGCGGGTAGAAAAGATTTGCCCTTCGGACGACCAATTTTTCCGGCGGTGAGTGTGATCGAGATGCCCCGTGCGATCGAGCGAATGTTGCGAGTGTATCAGCGGTTTCGAGAGCCTTTGGAGTCATTTGGTGAGTTTGTTGATCGGCAGGCGATCGACCAATTGCAGGAGTTGTTGAGCACCGAAAATCGGAATTAAAAGTGAAAAAAGATCCCATTAAAAATGACAATTTTTAAGTATTTCTCTTCCTAATCTCTCTGGATCTTTCTTCCTTCGCGTCCTACCCTACGGGAACGGCTTCGCCGAAAGAGCCTTCGCGGTTCATTCAAAAAATCTATTTCACAAATCCCACGAAATTCTCATAGCAGTTTTAAACAATGATTGACTACATTCGAGACGGAACAGAAATCTACATTAAATCCTTCGCCACAATTCGAGCCGAAGCAGATTTGTCAAGCTTGCCACCCGATTTAGAATCGGTAGCCGTGCGACTAATTCACAGTTGCGGCATGACCGATATTGTTACAGATTTAGCAGCTTCCCCCGGTGCAGCCACCGCGGGACACAACGCCCTCGTCGCAGGTGCGCCTATTCTCTGCGATGCCCGGATGGTGGCCGAAGGCATCACTCGCAAACGCCTTCCCGCTGACAATCCGGTGATTTGCACCCTCTGGCATTCCGAGATCCCGGAGTTGGCACGGCAAATGGGAAATACTCGATCTGCGGCGGCCCTGGATTTATGGCTGGACAACTTGCAGGGTGCGGTTGTGGCAATTGGCAATGCCCCAACTGCTTTGTTCCGGCTACTGGAAATGCTGGATGCCGGAGCACCTAAACCGTCTTTAATTCTGGGTTTCCCGGTAGGATTTGTGGGGGCTGCCGAATCCAAAGCCGAACTGGCCACCAACAGTCGGGGAGTGCCATTTATTACGTTGCACGGGCGGCGCGGTGGCAGTGCAATGGCAACGGCGGCCGTTAATGCGTTAGCGAAAAAGGATGAATTATGACTAAGGCGAATGGTAAATTGTATGGTTTGGGTATTGGCCCTGGCGATCCAGAGTTGATTACTTTGAAAGCTTATCGGATTTTGCAATCGGTGTCGGTGATTGCCTATCCGGCGATGGAAAATGGTAAGGTGCTGGCGCGGGCGATCGTCGCAGATTATCTGCGCCCGGAGCAAATTGAGATTCCGATGCCGCTACCTTTTAGTCCGACGCGATCGTCTCAACCTTATTATGATATTGCTGCCGAGAAAATTGCCGCCCATCTGAGCGAGGGACAGGATGTGGCGGTGCTATGTGAGGGCGAACCTTTTCTCTACGGCTCGTTTATGTATCTATTCAACCGTTTGTCAGGGACATTTACCACTGAAGTTGTGCCGGGAATCTCTTCGACAATGGCGAGTGCGGCTGCGTTGGGGGTGCCGCTGACTTATCGTAACGATGTGTTAAGTATTATGCCTGCGACGCTGGAGGCTGAGGTTTTGCGCGATCGACTGGCGGTTGTTGATGCTGCTGTGATTATTAAGCTGGGCCGGCATTTTGCGAAAGTCCGGGACGTACTGATTGAGTTGGGACAGTTCGATCGAGCACTGTATATAGAACGCGCAACTATGCCGAATCAGCGAATTCGGGCGATCGCAGATGTCGATCCCGCTGAAGTTCCCTATTGGGCTCTCATTATGATCCCCAGCCAGCAAAAGTCTGTATCTTAATATTTCCATGCCTGAAGGCGACGCGCTTCCAGGCTTTACCTACTTTTTTGTGCATTCTTACCTCTTTATCCAGTTTTCTTCATATTGATAACTTAAGCTTATAACTTTCATTAGTTAATCTGTTGTTAAAAAAACTTTACAAACCTGAGAATATGCTTTATGTTTATTTACATGGCGGAACACAAAGCCGTCACGAACATTGAAAACCAAATAAAGCAATCATAAAACAATGACAACAACCTTACAGCAGCGCGAAAGCGCCAACGTCTGGGAACGCTTTT
>NZ_JAUBOS010000052.1:0-42472 GCF_036700365.1 Microcoleus sp. w2-18bC1 | reverse complement strand
GTGTCCTATTTTATGACACTTTGTGTACTCTGCTTACTTTTTTTCTCTCCTACCCCTACTTATTGAGCCGATACGTTAATTTCTTAATTTTTCAGGCGATAAAGCGATCGCCACCAAGTCTTCGATTTTCTTAATATTCGGATCGCCCGCCAAATAACCAATCCCTCGGTGCAAGTGCAGGCGAAACTGTTTGGCTAGAGTTTCTTTTTCTGTGCCTAAATTGTCTTGATAACAGCGCTGCTTGAGGGCCATTATTAGGATATCGGCCATGTCGCCGCCGAAGACATCCCAGCTTAATTCGACGTTGCTGTCGCTGGGAATTGGTACTGGGGATGGGATGCTGGGCTCGGCGAGCGATCGGCAAAATCCCCACCTGCATAGAATATTCCACTGATCGATTTTGGTCGATCGTTTCAGTTTTGATAGTTGGTCTTTGCCTGTTTGGGAGAGGCGGATGCGATCGACTGGTGGTTCCATAGGTTGATGATTTGTTACCGCAGATGAGGGCAGATGAACACGGATTAACGCAGATGATAGCATGAGATTGGAGCTGCGGTTTAGAAGTTGTGGACTATTCGTTTAATTTCTACTTTGGGGTTGCCGAAATTAATTAGCAAGCAGATGGTTATTTTTGTAGCTTTTATGACATTGAGACACTGTGCTGTTTCTCTTTCACCCAGTGATTTGATAGCTTTGAATTCTACAAGCACGGCTCTTTCCACTAACACATCTGGCACAAACTTCCCAACAATTATATCTTCGTAATGGACATAAATTGTAAACTGAGGTTCAACCAACATTCCTGTTTTCCGAAGTTCATAAACCAAAGCATTCTCATAAACTTTCTCTAAAAATCCGTAACCCAACCTATTCCCAACCTTAAAAGCACACCCAATAATTTTTTCCGTAATCTCATTAAGTTCCAATCTGCGTTCATCCGTGTTCATCTGCCCTCATCTGCGGTTCCAAAAATCCCACATCCAAAACTCTACCAAAAATCACCTTCTGCTACAATGTAAAATCAAATCTGCGTTCATCAGCGCTCATCTGCCATCATCTGCGGTTCATTAACAAATTTTTACACGGCGCGGGCTTGATTAAATCGGCGGTTTTTGGTATTGTATTTCTAGTAGGATTTATCCTATATAATCGGATACTAGCAAAAATAAAATTTTCACAACCATCCCATTATTATATACATATTACCGCAACTCCCCAGCAAAGTCAAGGGAGTTGTGGCTATTTTTTAGGGCGAATTTTTATTCCCAGAAGTAACCTTTTTCGACGGTGGTTTGGTGTTTGGCGGAGTCGTATTTGAGGAGATAGCTGTGGGCGATCGCCTCTAATTCTTGGAGTTTTTCGTATTCTACTTTTCTAATTTCCGTGTCGGTAGAAAGCAGGATGACTTGGTGGCTGGCCGAGGGGAAATAGCGTTCCACTAGGTTGTTTCTGTGGGAGGAGTCGAGGCGGCCCAAGGGAGTGTCGATCGCGACTGGCAATTGTCTCCCGGATACTCTAGCCAATCCCCACAAAAAGGCGATCGCCAGCAATTGTTTTTCCCCGGCTGAAAGTCGGTGTTTGGGTACCGGTTTGCCTTCTGGATCGTAAATGGAGAGGCTAAATGTTTGAGTGTCGATCGCAACTCTGTGCACGAGGTCGGTTTTGTGCAACAGGTAGCGGAAACAGTCGGTAATTTCTATTTCGAGTTTATTGAGTTTTTTGAGGGTGAGTTTTTCTTTAAAGAGTTTCAGAGTAGCTTGGGCTTTAGCGATCGAAGCGATGACGTGTTGGCTGTTTCTGATGGTGATGTATTCGCTGCTGTAGTTTTCTAGTTCTTTTTGGTTTTTGGCTAATTCTCTCTCTAATTCATCGACGCGGCGGTTGGCTGATTCCAAGGCTGCGGCTGCGATAGCGACTGCTTTTTGCGCTTTCCTGACTTCTTCTTCTAGTTTTTCGTAGGCTTCGGGGGAAGCTGCGGCTGCGAGTTGCCTGTCTGTAAAGTCGATTTCTGATTCGATGTTTTTGATTTCTTCTATTTGGTCGCGGGCTAGAACTTGCTGGGCTTTGATTTGGTAGCTAAGAAGGTTTTCTAGTTGCTGGATGCTGTTGTTGTCGGCGTTCATCCAGGGCGGAACGTCTCTTCCGGCTTGCTGTTCGAGTTCTTGGTTTTCTTGGCGGATGAAGTCTTTAATTTTATCTAGCTGTTGGGGATTTAAGGAGATTTCAGCGATGTAGTTGAGAAGGCGATCACTTCTTTGTTTGATAACATTTTGGGCAATCTTTGCTTGCTGCTGGCTGGCTTCTGTTTCTGCTTGAATTTTTGCTTCACTTAGCAATGGCGAAATTAAGGCTAGTGGTAGCGTATTTGATGCCAATTCCATCATGGCTTGACGGGTTTTGTCTGCCTGATTTCTGTAGTCATTTAGCTTGCTGTCTAGCTGACTGCGATCGGCGGCAATCTTCCCGCCTTCATAGATAAATTTTTCTGATGCTTGTTGCTGATTTTTTTGAGCTTTATCTAACTCGTTTTTAAAGCTGGCTTGTTCTTGCTTAGCTAACTCTATTTCATCAGTAATTTTCTTAAAAGTTTGTTCAATTTTTTCTAAAGCAGCCAAGTCTTTTTTGCCAGCAATTTCTTTCCGCTTGCGGCCGGCCAATATTTCTAAATCGACGGCGAGGCGTTCTGCTAATTCTAAACCTAAAAGAGATTTAATCGCCCCGACGACGAACTCCGGCGGTGTTTCGAGTTCGGCGAGTTCTTTTACTTGTTCGCCGTCAAATAAAAATAGGTTGGATATTCCGACGGGTAAAAGGGTTTCGATGTATTCGTCCCAAGTGTTAGTAATTGCTTTGTCCGACCACCAATCACTGACTATCTCGCTGTATATAAGAATGCTTAGGTTGTCTTTGATATCTAATTTTTTCCAGTATCTAACTATTTTGAATTGAGTTAATTTGTCGTCTTGGACTTGTTCAAATGTTAGTTCGACGCGGGTATCTTCTAATGGGGGAGTGTGGCGGTTGACGCATTGATTGAGAAAGTCGCTGTAGCTTAAATTGCCTCTGGTGGAACATTGGGCGCGGCCACCGTAGAGGGCGAGGCGAATGGCGTCCATGAGGGTGGTTTTGCCGCCGCCATTCATGCCGCCAAATAAAATGACTGGGCATGGATTTCCGTCTTTTTCGGGGCGGAGATTGATGGTTTGGGTGCCTGCATAGGGGCCGAAGTTTTTGAGGACGAGTTCGAGGAATTGCATTGTAGATGTATATGTTGTTGGTTGGTGGGGGGGGGCGGTTAGCAGCGGATTTGGTAGCGGATTTAGCGGATGGGTGGTTGGTGGGGGGGTGGTTAGTGGCGGATTTGGTAGCGGATTTAGCGGATGGGTGGTTGGTTGGGCGGCGGTTAGTGGCAGATTTGGTGATCTCCCACTAATGATCCGTTACATCCGTTACATCCGTTACATCCGTTACAAAATCCGCTGCTAACCGCCCCCCTCCCTTGCTACCAATCAATTACATCGGTTGAATCTTCCTCTTCGTTTTGGGACTGAATGTTGGGAGGTAATGGGAGTTCGTCATCTGTTTCTTCATAGGTTCCTGCACTTCCTCTCGTCCAACCTCTGCCATTTGTTTTCGGCCGCCACAAGTATGGTTGAATGTGTTGTTGCCAACCTTGTACAGATTTTGGTGGGAGAATGCGGTGATATTCTAATTTACTGCGTCCAAAGTTTATAAATAAACCTACTTGTGCTCCTGTAGCTGCTAAGTAAGCTATTATTTGAGCTTTATCTTTATCGGTCATTGGATAATTCACGGCTTGATCTTCTACTACAATACATTCATTCACCCAATGGTCTAGATAGAGAATTCCGATCCAAACTTGACCGTCATAAATTTGTCGGGGATATTCCATTTCTGTTGTAATACTGGATTTCAGCATTTCTGCATCAAATGCTCTTTGGTAATGTTTTTCTCTTAAACCTTTTTGTGTCCTCCGGTGTACTCTCATTGCACAGCCGATGATGCTGTATGTAAGCTCCTGATGGGGAATATTAGGATTAATCATGGTCGTAAAAATTTTGTAATTTCAACGATGAGGGTTGGGTAATAATGAGGTTAGTTGACAGCCTATTGTATCCGATCGATCGGGGGGTGGCTGTCAACAAGTTTGGGTTTAACCGCAGGCTAGCGCGTGCTAATCGCTAGGTTTTTCCTCTCCTGAATTTGGCGGTGAAAATTTAATATCCGCCCAAGATAGCTGTCTGCTTTGATTGCTGTTGCTTTCGAGTTCTTCTTTAAGTTTGGCAATATCAACGGTATCGTTTTTGGCGGAACTGTTGGTTTGGGCGATCGCATCTTTGAATTGCTGAATGTTTTCCGTCGGATTTGCTTTAATATCTTCCACCGCTTTTTTTAAATTGCGTTGATAGTGGGCGTTGCCAATTGCTTCATCCTTCGATCGCGAACTGGTTTCAAAGCATTTGTCCAAATCGGCGTAAATACCTGTACGGCGGGGCTTCGTGTAGTATTGGCGTTCTGTATCAAGGAGTTTTGCCATCAATTCGAGGTGCATTTTGTCCTCGCTGCAAATCTCTTCGATCGCAGTCCATTCATCGCTACCGAGGAGTTTTCTTTCGGCGGCGGGACGGGAATCTTCAAAACGTTCGCCCGTGACTTCTTCGTAAATCCGGGGCAAACTGTCGTCAAATTCGTGCTTTTGTTCCAGCCAAATTCGGCGGATTTCGCTAAGTTCTTCTGGGGTAATTAAGGTGATATCGCGCATTTCTAGGGGTGCGGTTTTGCGGATTTGGGTTTGTGCTTCCAAGAGTCGTCTGAGCCAGTGTTCTCGCCAGAATTTGGTGTAGGGCCCTGGGATGGGTTCGACGGAGGTTGTGTCGTCGCCCATGTTGCGTTCAAACAGTTCTACTCTACCGTAGATGCGGCGGAAGTCTCTTTTATCGTGATCGTTTTTAATGTCTAATTCGTTGCGAATATCAAGGAGAGGCTGCATCCATTCTTTTTCCTCATCGTTTTGAATCATTGCCTCCATAGATTTATCTTTGTCAACCATTGTACACACCCAGCACCCAAAGCGAGAATCGCCACAGCTAGGAGTAGAAGTATCAACAACTAAAGGACACTCATTGTCTGCGGTTGCACCCCGATACATGGCAAATAAATCTTTATTGTTATTTCCCCAAGGATTGTCCCACTGCATTAGATACAGCCAAACTTCATCATCACGCCAATTCTCAATAGGGGTATAAATTAAAGAGTTAGGTAAGCGACCATTAGGACTGAGGCGATCGCGCAATCTACCTGCTTCATACTTTTTCATTGTTGCTGCACGTTTGCTGCTTTCAGCCTTGCGAGTACCCAAAACAACAATAGTTTCACCATGTACTCGAACTAAATCTCGGATAAATTGATTGACCGGCTGAATTTTCATCCTATCTGTACACCACCGAAATCCATTGCGAGGCGCTGGATAGCCTTTACCAATTAAGCATACCCAGAATGTTTCTTTCACCTCTGGATGAAGCAGATGCGGAGAAACAGGCATTTTTTGCTCTTGAGCAAGTATCTTGAGCTTAGCTAAAGATTTACGTACCCAATTTGAAATAATCGGATTTTCCGCGAAAGTATCCGTTGTAATTACATGGATAGTTTTTGTGCGTTTCTCGATCGGAAGTGCTGCGATTGCGTTCCAGATAAGCTGCAATACTGCGGTGCTATCTTTCCCGCCACTCCAACCGATTAACCAAGGTATAGCGTCTGAGCAGTATAATTCTTGAATTTCTTTAGTTAGCTCTTTTATCTCATCGAGTAACTCCTTAACAGTTCGCGGCGCAAATAATGACATCTGCTGAATTTCTATCACGTTTTAAAACCCCTATCTTGCTAATTTTTAAGTTTTATGATACAATCTGCTTGTTGGCTAGCATACTGATCCATGTGTCTTTGTTATTGGCCTTTTTGCACAATAGCATCCCTGATTCACGTACCATCAAAAAAGTTATAATAATTAAATAAGCTTTTACCCCCATTATGTCTGAAAACAACTACCCAGAGACTGATTCGAGCCAGAAACTGGAGGAGGTTCTAGAGCCTTACTTTGCCAAGTACCACCGTCAGAAGTGCTATCCAGGGCTAATTTTCCAGCAGGGGAAGCGGAAGATGGTGCAAATAAATATCCCGGCTGATGACTTGCCTACTCTCCTCCAGGCCAAACCCTCAACTGGCAACGATCCTGATTCTGGTAAAAACCGCCCAGAGATAAAGGGTCATGCTGAGGAAGTAAAACAATATATTCTTAAACGTGCTAGAAACGATCAACCCTGGATTTTGGGGACACTGACAGCAAATGTCGATCCAGAAAAGATTGACATTATAGAACTAGGTCGGGGGATTTGTCTAGTAGTTATTCATCGTGGTGTTAAGTTAGATATTACCGATGGGCAGCATCGCAAGCGCGCTATTCACGAGTTAATTGAAAGTGCTGACGGCGAGTTAATAGGTGATAATGATTTCCCTATTACGTTGGTTTTAGAGGAAGACTTTAACCAGTGTCAGGCGGATTTTCGAGATATGGCGCAGACAAGACAACTTGATAAATCCTTACTTTTGTCATTCGGTGAGTTTGAAGGTAGGGTTGGTATTACCAAAAACTTACTTGAAAAAGTTTTAATGTTTCATGGAAAAACAGATAAAATTAAAACTAATCCCGACAGTAAAAGGAAACTTATATACACAACTAATTTTATAGCTAAATTGGTGAGTTGTGCGTTTACTGACGGCCCAATTGATGAACTCCAAGATTATGACGTTGCTGAATCCTCAAGGATTCTGGCTAGATGTCTTAACAATTTCTTTTCCGAATGTAGTCAGAGTAGACATATTTGTGAAACCAAGGTTGAAGATTTGACAGTTGAAGATGTGAATCATTTTAAGGAATACTGTATCTTAGGTAGAAGTGTAGGGCTAGAAGTTTTAGGTCGGTTGCTATACTATACCTATGACACAGATAGCAGCCAAGATTTTGATCCTGAAAAAGTATCGGAAGTGGCACAACTGGATTGGTCTAGACAAAGCCGTATTTGGGAGGGAAATGTTGTTTTATCTAACTCCAACCCTAATAATCCAAGAGCCTCCTATAAAATAACAGCAAGTGCTAGTGCTGTAAAAATGGCGGTCGAGGCAGCAAAAGCCGAGTTAGGATGGATTTAACTAATATTATCGGCGTTCATCTGCGTGCATCTGCGGTTCTCAAATCCATCCCACCCGCAAACTAAATATGTCCTACAGCGACTTCAAAACGATCGACCAAGCCGTCTCAACCCTGGATCTAACCGTTGAAGACATTCCCCACTTATTCAGCCAAATTACCCCGATCGCACCTTCAGAACGCCTCAAAGAAACTCTAGACGAAGCTTTAGACTTAGCCTCAAGTATCAGCACCGAAAAAGCTCGATCGGAATTAATCATTACCCCCATTTTACTCGAAATCCGGCGCACTTTTAACAACAAAATTGGCTACTTTTCCGGCAACACATTTAACGTAGAAGAGAGCAAAGGATTAACCGGGGCTTGTGACTTTATCCTCAGTGCATCGAGCAATCAATCATTGGTGACTGCCCCAGTCTTGACATTGGTGGAAGCAAAAGACAACGATATTAGAATAGGATTGGGACAGTGTGCGGCTCAGATGGCAGCAGCTCAAATATTTAATGCCCGCAAAGGGCAAGAACAATCTGGGATTTATGGAGCAGTTTCAACAGGTACAAACTGGAAATTCCTAATTCTAGAAAATCAGTTGTTAAAAATTGATTTGACTGAATATTTCATTACTCAGCTAGACCAAATTTTGGGCATTCTTGCAGAACCATTCAGACGCTATTTTAATTAGCCTAGTTTTTGGAGGCATTTGGGCGCAATTACAAAGGTGGCACGGGCGTCCCGCCTGTGCTGTATCTACGGGCGTCCCGCCTGTGCTGCATCTGCGGTTTCCAAACCTAACTTAACCTTCAAATAATCAGTCATCCAACTAACACTAGCCCTCGACTTAGAAATCCCCCCTTTCAACAAAATACCCCCCTCCCAATCAGGATTAGAAATCGACCAATCAACCTGCTGCAAAAGGCTCAAACGTTCCTCCCAACTCTCAGGAAAAACCGATCGCAAAGCCGCCCCAACTTCGCCCAAACTCTCAAGCACAACACTGTGACAGTGTACGCAATCCCGGCGCATTTCCCCCGCCGCAACTTGCTTGTGCAGAACTAATTGCCAATCTGGAATAAAACTGCAAACCGCATTCCAATAACTAACCGCTAGTTGTATTTTTTGAGCAAGTTCTTCCTCTTTCTGTTCTTTTTTGGTGCGAGAACCAGAGGGTTTGGCCTGTTCGCTGCCGTGAATATTAGACAGCAAAGCCACGATCGCACGATCGATCGCACTCAGCGTAAACAATTTGTGCGATCGCCCGTTCAAACTCCCCCTCTCCATCTCAGTCAAACACCGGAAAACCTCAACCTGCTTAACAACAGCCTTCACCACGAAAGCGCGATCGTCCCGGTGGTTGTAAAGTAGACTGAGTGACGCCTCCAAAGGAACTTGAAAATTATTCAAATCAGCAAACATCTGCTGCGATTTTTCCAACCCAATATCGAGAAACAAAATCAGCGCCACCGTCTCATATCCCAACTGCGGATTTTCCCTCAAAGCCATCTCGAAAGCCGCCCGGCGATGCTGTCCGTCATTAATAGTAAACTTAGCATCCATCGGCACTCGCAAGCGACCGATTTTCCGTTCTTCGGCCTCATTTCCCACTGCTTCAAAAGTAATATCCGCATCAATCGAAGCAGCAATTGCCCCACAAGTATAATTTGTAGGATTCTTAACAAAATAATCAGCAATTTCGGGAATCCTAGCTTTGTTAAGCGCGCGTTTCGCCCGCATAGACGGCGGCAATTCTTCCGATTCAAAGGGAAACAATTTCGGCAAAAAACGCACCGGACACATCGACACGTAATATTCGCGGCCCGCTTGAATGCCCCGAATTACCGGCAAAATGTATTCAAAGGAAGGAGTAGACATATTTTAGAATGGGGCATTGGGAATGGGGAATGGGGCATGGGGCATTGGGAATGGGGAATGGGGCATGGGGCATGGGGCATGGGGCATTGGGCATTAATAGCTATTGACTTTTAGCAAAGTTTATGGTAATAAGGTCGGCTAGTAGGGCATAAATTAAGTATTTCACAAGGTTTTTTTAAAAACAAGTGTTGACATAAACTTTAATATATGATATTTTTTGAAAAAAATAGCCTAATTATATAAAAACCGCCGATGAACACCAACCCAGCGGATGACCTCGCTAGCAAAATTTTAGAAAAAGAAAATAGCGACAGACAGGAAATCGCACTTTTATTAGATAATTATTTAGGAAAGGACGATCGCATTTTCGTACAAAAAACCCAGATGGGAAACAGCGAAGCATACATCGGTTCAGTCACCCTAGAATGGTTAGACTCTCGCGTCCGTTTCGCCTCGCAAATGCCGCTTTTCCGCCAAAAATTTGACCTCCAAACCAACAACATCGTCCGCGACGACGAAACCATTGACGAAATTATCCAGCGTCCCTTAGATTGGTCGCGGCAAGCCACCTTAACTCAATATTTAACCGCCCGAAAATCGCACAAATTCCCCGCAGTTTTAGTAGTCGTCAGTCCCCCGTGGGTAGACAATCCTTTAGCCGAGGAATGGGATAAAAATGGCGTAGCAACCAAATCCGCGACTGAATTTATATCCTTTGATAAAAACGAAAACTTAGGGCTTTTGAATGTCTCTCAAAAAGTCTCAATTTTTGCCTTAGACGGCCAGCATCGGCTGATGGGAGTTCAAGGTTTAATGAGTTTAATTAAAACCGGAATCCTGCAAAGATACAACAAAAATAAAAAACCTGTCGGCGCTGCAATTACTCTGGAAGATTTAGCAGAAGAGTATCAAATCGACCCCGAAACAGTGTATAAATTAGCTCACGAAAAAATCGGAATTGAGTTTATTCCGGCGGCGGTAGCGGGGGAAACGCGGCAGCAAGCACAACGGCGCGTGCGATCGATCTTTGTGCACGTTAACCTCATGGCGGTAACGCTGAGTCAGGGCCAGCTAGCATTATTGAACGAGGACAACGGATTTGCGATCGCGGCCCGAAAAATTGCCGTCACCCATCCCTTATTAAAAGAACAAGAAGACAGAAACCCCCGCGTCAATTGGGACAGCGCCACAGTCGCAGCCAAATCAACTGTCTTAACCACATTGCAAGCGCTGCAAGATATGTCCGAACGATATTTAGAATACAAATTCCCTCATTGGAAGCCGGAACGAAAAGGTTTAATTCCCATGCGTCCAGAAGATGAAGAACTAAAAGAGGGAATTGAAGAGTTTAAAAAATTGTTCGATCATTTAGCAACTTTACCCAGCTATCAAAGAATTGAAAGCGGCGAAGAAACGGCAGAATTGCGCCGATTTAGTTTTGAAAAGCCAGGGGGCGAGGGAAATATTTTGTTCCGTCCAGTCGGCCAAATTGCTTTAGCTAATGCTTTGGGAATTCTAGTATTTAGAAAGAAACTTTCCCTGAAATCTATTTTCGACAAACTCCGCAGATTCGATGTCGATGAAGGATTTAGCCACATGGACAATCCTGAGTCTGCGTGGTACGGGATTTTGTACGATCCGAACAAAAAGCGAGTTCTAGTTTCTGGAAAGGATTTGGCGACGAAGTTAATTGTATATTTGGTGGGGGGAATTCAGGACGATATGGATCGAGCTCATTTGCGGCAAGCGGTAGCGGAAGCGAGGACTTTTGAGGATAAAGCTATTAGTTTTAACGGCCGATTTGTGCAGCCGCAAGAGGTAGGATTGCCGCCAGTGCTGAGTTAATTTTGTTACTGCAGATGCAGGCAGATGTTTTTTCACGATCGGCGATCGACTGCACATATAGCCTTTCTCAGTAACATGAGGTACTATCTGGCCACGGGCATAGGGCATAGGGCATAGGGCATAGGGCATAGGGCTTGAGAACCGCTATAGCTGCGGCAATTTATTGTTTTTCTCGTACTCTAGATTTGCGATCGCACGGCGTTGCAAAGTTAATCAAATCAGTGGAGTTGAAACTGCACTGACTCGATCGCTCCTTTCGCCCATTCAAGATATGCGATCGCACGGCGTTACAAAGTTGATTTGCTCAAGGTCATGTCACCGACTGATTGATTCCGGCGATCGCACGGCGCCTCAGCTTGACTTTAGGGATAATTCGTCAAAATCAAAAATTCGGATGCTGGAAGCGGTTGGATCTCGACATAGGCAGTCCCATCTTGTCGCTGCACTGACACCGTTGATCCCACCTGATGAGCACCCCTGTAACCCGGATTACCTACTTCGGCCGTATTCAGAATTACCGTCATTGAACTCCCGATCGGGTTGAGATTGGCATCTACTAGCACTCTCGCTCCTCGATTATCCGTTCCATGACTGTTTAGCACACAAACCGCTTCTTCATCATCTAAAACCCGTGACCAACCAATAATTTCTCCACTCCGTCCATGCTCGCCAAAGGGCAAATTCAAGAAGGGAATCGCGGTTGGTCGCAAATACTGTCGTCCCAAGCGCAGCACAGGGAACTTTTTGCGGAGTGCCGCCATTGCCGCAATCCGAACATAGACAGGGTGATTCGGATCGAAACAGTGAGCACCCGCTGTCCCAAACGGCCCAAAGCCGGGTAAGTTTTGATCGATCGCTTGCAGTCCTGCTACTCCTGATTGCCGGGGATGCGAGGGGCCAAACATTGCTTCCCGCAAATAGCGATCAGATCCCTTCCAGTCGGGCAACCACTGGCGTTCAGACGGTTCTGGTCCCGCCAATGCCTGCTCAGTTCCCGCGTAAATGCAAGGAATCCCCAACGTGAACAGTTGCAATGCCACTCCCGCAATCACCTGATGATCCGATGCAGCTTCGCTGGAAAAGCGGATTTTTTCACCGAACACATGATCGTGATCGTCCAAAATTGAAACATGACGCCGCCCGAGATTCCGGTGTGAACCCATCACCGCGTTCATTGGATCAAACCCGTTAAAGTAGGCTCTTGGGTCCATCAGCCCTTTGGCAACCTGGTTAAGATTTCCCCGCATCTCGCCGATATCCAACGCAGCATTTAAGTTTTGCCCCACCACATCCAGATAACGGTCTTCGTTGTAGTCTCCGCCTGCGACTTCTCCTACCAAAAAGAAGTCACTCTTACCCAGATTGGCAGCAAACTCCTTAATCGCCCCGCAGAAATTTCGGGCTTGCTCGTAGGTAACGTGTTTGAGGGTATCAATCCGAAAGCCATCGCAGTCTGTCAGGGCAATCCAGTATTTATAACACCGGGCTAAGTTATCTAAGAGATGGGGATAGTCCAACTGGAAATCACGCAGCGTAATGAAATCCGATCGCCGGAATTCGGCATTGGGATCATCGAGATCGCCACGCCCTAAATCGCCCTTTCCGGCACGAGTATAGCAATCTGGTTCCTGGAGTTCGATCGGCCAGACTCCTTCCGCGTCGGTTTGAGGTTGCCCCGCAATGGGTTGTCCGCGATCGCCTACCCACGACCCAAACTGATACCAACTAGGTGTATAGGGTGGTTCCCATTCTCCCCCAGGGGTACCAGGAGCATAAAACCAGTTAGATCCTGAATGGTTAAAAATGATATCAAGGATAATGCGTAGCCCCTTGGAGTGCGCTTTATTGACCAGACTGACCAAATCTTGGCGAGTCCCAAACCGAGGATCGACCTCTAGAAAATCTTGAATGCCGTAACCGTGATAGCTATCCAAGTGACCCCGTTGCTGAAAGATTGGCCCTACCCAGATCGTTGTCACGCCTAGTTGGTTGAGATAATCCAGCTTTGACTCTAATCCTTTGAGCGTCCCACCCTGCCAGCGATCGCCTCCCGACTCTGCCCATTTGTCAAATTGCCAAGACTGTCCATTGGGCAGATTAGGTCGGGCCTGATTCAGTTGCTGCCGATTAAGTAGAGGGCGTGTATCTTCTTTACCATCGCTAAAGCGATCGGGTAAGAGAAAGTAAAGTACCTCATTTCTCCAATCTGCAGAGGATGGAAAGTAACTCTCACGTCGGGGTAAAGAAAAGTCTTTTAGACTAGCTGGGCGCTGATTAGTGAGATTTTGATCGGTAAATGTCATAGGAATTATCTCAAGATTCGTGAATAGCTTTGCTCGCACTTCTGAAGTTATGTTTTTTTGGTTAATGTGGGGCGATCGGCGATCGCACTCTGGCAAGAATGAACTGGACTCAGGCGATCGCCCGATCTTGTGCGGACTGAGTTAAACTTCTGTGAAACCCAGATTTTTTGTTGTGGCGATCAGTTTGGGATGATGGGTTTCGTTCCCTCAACCCATCTTGCTAGAAGATGGCGATCGCACTTACTTAGCAGCAGACTAATTATCCCCGCAATGCTGCCGTACAAGTCGATCGATCGCCTGTGCAATAGTTAGGAATCTCGATCGAGGAGTTTCGGGTTGATTATGGAGTGTTCTCAGAACATTCTCAATACTTTGACCTGTTGGCAATACCAATGTTGATGATTTCTCCCCCAGGCGAATAGTGAGCCGATGGGGGTTGAGGGTAGGTTCAGATGGGATATCAGAGGGTAGGTCGGCAAAATCCCGATCGGACAGAATATTGGCAAGCATTACTAAATCCTGTCGCTCTAATTGACATATTTGATGGGGAGATGACACTGTATCGTTGATAAAACGACTAGCCTCACAAGTCCCATTAGGGAGAATTGTCCAAGTTATGCCAGAAATCCCCACAAAGCCCATCTGTCCATCTCGGAACTCTAACTCTGCGATCGGGTCACCATCTTCCGTGAGGAAAGGATTGTTACGAGGTGTACTCATCGCCATAGCAGTCATAAACGCTAGAAGTGATACCAGAATGGTGACTGGAATGAGTTTTTGGTAAAAAGGCTTCTCCATAGCAAAAAACCTATCTCTGGGGCATGGTTTCACCATACCCCCAGTCCTAATTAGACTATTCTTCTAGTTGACATAGACAAAGCAAACTACTAAACAGGGATGCCTCGTTCAGTTTCAAATATCCGCTGGATCGTTGCTTTGTATTCTCCACCACACCAGGATTGGTCAACCGCGAGTAGCATATCCTTGGCATACTTGAAGGTCGGTGAAGTTGTTCCTAGAACCAGCATACTCCCAAAGATCAGGAAGTCTGCCACTTCTTGTCCGAGTTTTTTTCTCAAGTGCCAGCAGGCCCCGGCCCAAGCTTGACCACGGTCATGGGACTCTGTTGAAGTTTCGGAATATTTCAAATCATTATCGCAGTTGCGAATCAGCCCCGCTTTTTCAGGAGCAGGTACGACATACTCCCCTAAGTCAGGATCATTCAATAAAGAGCAAGCGAAATAATCAGCGTAACCTTCGTGCAGTGCAGCTCCTTCACTTCCAAACATAGCAGGGTGATATTCATCAATCACGGCATGGGTGAACTCGTGAGCAACTACATCAAATTCCTTGGCTAGGTCGCGAAGTCCACCGGGATTGCCGGGATAACTGCCATCTCCGAAGTAGATCTGCCCCGTACTGGAAGAGTAATAAGCATTATCGTATTTTGTTCCGGTATGGACGTTAGCAGCGAGTTGTCCACTGTTAGCTTTGCCATAGGGGTTATTGACTGTAAACCCTCGGAATCCCAGGTCCAAGAAGTATTGATAGACTTTCTCCACAGCATAGTAGACTTGGCATTCATCAAAGTGCGTATCTTCAGGAGGAAAGTCAAATCGGTAATTGCTGCCTACCACTGCGCCGGAAGCATCCTCATTAATCACCTTACAATACCGACCATCTAACTTGTTGTAAGGAGATTTGACATCGCGCAGCATCACAGTTGTTAGGGGCGTTTCCTCGGGATTTTCAGAGTAAACTCGCGCCCGAGGTGCAAAGTAAAATGAGTGAAACTTCATCGAGTTGTAGCTGTCTACAATTTCTCCATTCTGGACATCAATAAAGTATTCCCAGTCACCGAGGGGGGTTTCTGCCGGAACAGTTAAGTGATAGACTCGCACATCACCCTGTTGGGTCGGATAGAGGACGGTTTTATGACTAATGCCACCCCTCAACTCAACCGCTTCACCGAGATCTTTTCGGGCAATCTGGCGAGCTTCTTTTAGGGAGATAGCTGTCTCGCCCGGTTTGACAGAAATTTGCGATCGCAGACCACTCGTCACTATCCGAACTTGATTTTTGTCATCTACACCTACCAAAACGCTGGCACCAAAGACCGGTAATCCCTGGTGATTTTGCTGGCGACGAATGAATTTCAGCCCGCCCCACTTAAAGGAATCAACTTCAGTCAGTTCTTCAGTATCTTCTGCGCTCAGTCCTAAAATGCCAGGGTTTTCCATCAGGAAGGAACGGCTGGCGTCAGCGGCAGTGCCTGTCATTTTCATGGACAATTTTCCTTCTAAGTAAGCAGGATTTCCGGTCATGGTGTTCACCACTAAGGAAGATCCCGATCGCTGCGCTAGGAATGTTTTCCTCTGGGTCGAAGCAACCGCGACTGGCTCAGTGGCTACACCAGAGACGAAGGCATCAACACGATTTCGGTTAGCTGGATGACTAAGGCTAGACTCTTTATAAAACATAGGTTTTTCTCCTTCAATTTATGCAATGAATTCCTGAAATTCGGATTTCTAAAGACGCGGGATGATAGCGTTTGCTCCAATACTCCTTCAAATAAACTTGGGAAACAATACGATGATCTGCGTATAGGATTATGAAGATATTGCAACAAATTCTCCTTTAAGCAGTCCCAACTTTTCTTGGCAACCATCACCGCACCCGTTCGAGTTTGTATAGTTTTTTGTAAAGATTCTCCCAATGTTTTCGCACTGTTCCTTCAGTGCAACCCAGCACTTTAGCTATAGCAGTTTTCAATCGGACATCTGCACTTAAGCTGTTGCGGCTTTTAAATTGTCTGTCAAAAAACAATCAAAGTTTTGTGGGGTGCGCGTCCCGCCCGCCTTGAATATGCAATTTAAATGCGCGACAGCTTAACTCAACTGAGAAAGGCTATATTCCGGCATTGCTATTATTTTTGGCAATCCAAAACAACGCCGGGGCCTCGCGTTTGGTGAGTCTTAGGAATTCCCAAGCAGCAATAGAGAAGGATTGCGGTTGTTGTTCTTCCCGTAGCCAGAAATATTGCTTCCCCATTTGATCGGGAATGAGACGGATGATCTGTCGTCGGAGTAATTTTAGGAATATTTAGCTAAGTTTTTGCGAACAGTCGCTACCAGCCATGAAAAAGGGGGATTGAATTCGTTAAGTCCCCCTTGAGAACGGAGATGCTGAAGGGTGGAGGATCAAACAACTGCTTGCAGCTTTTGAGCAGCAGAATTGAGTTGGTGCGTGCTGACTTTGATTTGCGATACACCCGAAGCCGTCTCCCGCGCACCGTGATTAATCGCATTCATCGCTTCGACCACTTGATTAATCGCAACTGCTTGTTGTTTGGCATTCAGCGAAATCTGTTGACTGCTGATGAAAACTTTGTTGATGGAGTTAGACACACCTGTGAATGCCTCTGCCATGCTATGGGCAAGGGACAAGCCTTCATTCACTGTCTTGTTGCCTTCATCGGTGACCATCACGGTGGAGTCGATCGCCGTTTGAATTTCCGATACTAGCCTGTCGATCTTGACCGCAGACTTCTTACTTTCGTCAGCAAGTTTGCGAATTTCTCGAGCAACTACCGCAAAGCCTTTGCCATGCTCGCCAGCACGGGCGGCTTCTACGGCGGCACTCACGGCCAGCATATTGGTTTGATTAGCTAAGTCACCCACCAAGCCCGAAATATTGCCAATCTGGTTGGTTTGTTCGCTCAGGCGGAAAATTTGTTGGGCGATCGCCCCCACTTTGTCCTTAAGGGTAGTCATCTCATCAAGAGTTTGGCGCACCGCTTCAGTACCGCCTTCAGTCAGCGAGAGGGCGTGACGTGCCCCTGAAGCTGAGACTTCAGCCTGTTCCGCCGATTGGCGCGAAGATGCGCCGAGTTCGTCCATCGTGGTCGAGGTTTCATTCACTGAGCTAGCTTGTTGCGAGACGGTGCGTTCTTGCTCTTCGACCGCACTGACGATTTGTGCCGAGGAGCTAGCAATTTCGCCGGCAGTTTGGTTGAGGGTGTTGGCGATCGCCGTGGATATCAAGTATGCCACCACCAAGGCAATAACTAAAGAAGCAACAGCACCCAATACCGACATCATGACCAACACACCGAGCGCATTTTTGGTGTTAGTTTCCGACTGCTTGACTAGCTTAGCTTGCTGAGTGTCAAACTCCGTCATAACAGCCTCGAAAGCCTTGAGATTTTCTGCACCCTGCTCTGCTGTGTCCATTACCAATTTACGGTTACCAGCTTTGGCTGCTTCAATCAGATTGCGGGCGCTCTTGTCATACTGGGTTGAAAATTCAATCATCTTGGTCATCCGTTCTTTTTGTTCATTGCTGAGGTTGTGAGTCAGATCTGAGGCTCGATCTTCAGTTTCCTTCAGCTTCTTGACACCCGCTTCGTAGCGATCGAGCGCTTCTTTGTCAAGGGTCAGAGCATAACCCCTTGACTGCCGGGCAATTTCTGACACTCTCAATTCAATGTAGTCTGACATCCTAGCAGCTTCTACTGCTTGCAATGCTTCCTCAAAGTTCTTACTAACTGTTTGCGATGTACTATAGACACCGATCGCTAGTCCTGCGATTAATCCTACTGGCACTGAGTAGCCCAGTAGCATTTTTCCTCTGAGTTTAAAGCTGTTCAACATAGATTCGATCCAAAATTTGACTTCAATCAATAGCTACACTTCGGTAGGAAATGATCGATGGCGGGTGGCGCCATTAATCGCCACCTACTCAACTTCTTCATCTCAACATCCCAGGAGACCCGCACTCCCTTTCACTGCGTAAGGGGTCTTCTGCGAGTAGGGGTCTATAATACTGGTTACCAAATTTTGCACGGGTAGATGTAAATTATACCATTATGTACTGTGGTATTACCTTGAGTAGTTAGTGGAGTTTTCCGAGGAGTTTTCCGAGAGCAGGCGATCGATCTTAAGTTTGGTTGATGCTGTGGCTTACACCGCTTCATTTTAACAAAATAAGTTCAGCTCCTACAGGCAAATGATCGGACTCGGTTGCCTCCAAAACCGAACTAGATTTAGCACCCCAATGATTTGAATACCAAATATAATCAATCCGGAAAATAGGATAATTTAATCTCCAATTCGACCTTTTTACCAAGAACTTAAGTTCCCAACCGTGAGGCCAGGTAAAACCAAACCCCCATCCCGATTTTCGGAAAGAATCTTGCATGACTTTCTGCACCCTGTCATAGTCTTGAGTTCTGTCTGTCATATTAAAATCGCCCGCGACAATTACTGGCAGAGTTTCTCGCTCAACTCGCTGCACTAAGTCTTGAATTTCCGGCGATCGTTTGTCATATTTGTAAACTGGAACTTTGAGAAAACGCCATTTTTTAGAGAGTTTCAACCACGGCCCGGTAGCTTGCATATTATAAATCACTACTTCTTGTTCGTTAAATTTAATAATGGCCCGCTGCTGCGTTTCTGGATGGCCGGCTAAGTGCAGTATTTCGCTGGATACAATTGGGTATTTACTGAGAATTCCTACAGGGGGAGTGCCAATTTGATAGGGGTAGTCTGCTTTTAACCAGGTGAAAGCTCTTTCGGTATGTTTCCTAACGATTTCTTGTAAAAATATAATATCTGGTTTTTGCTGGTTAATAAGTTTTAGTAAAGTAGGTGACTGAGTTTTATGCCAACTGAGGTTATGAGATAAAACTTTGATGCTATGCTGCGAATTTGTGATGTTTATTGGTTTGGGGCTAAAGTATTTAATGTGCAGCCAACTTATTAGGATAATGCAGGCGATCGCAGAAATAACAGTGAACCATCTTTTTTTGATAATTGACACTCCGATGATCGGAAGCAAGAAAATTGGGAATAAAATTAAGGGGCTAAAAGTGCTAATTAAGGCAATAATTCCTATTCTATCCCAAAAAAATAGTTTGAGAATGAAATAGCAGATAATAAATGCTGAGTAACTGTAAGCAAGAAATTTTGCAGATTTCTGTAAGCCTCTCTTGATTATATTTTTGGGGATGTGCTTCATTGGGAACCTATTAAAATAAAAACTTGCTTAAATCGAATTCTTCATTTGATCGATGTTGGTTGTCTCTTTCAGAAATCAACACCAACAAAAGGCGATCGGTATAATCCGCCGCACCCCGCAACTCTTCTCGCAAAATTTCCAGTCCGCCATTAGCATATTCTTCAAAAATTTGCAAGCGTTCTGCTTCCAATTTTTCGTCGAGATGGGAGAGAATTTGAGGATTTTTGGTTTCGGCGATCGCAATTAACTTAATCGCCATATCGTAGCCCCTCGATACAAAAATATCAACATCTATCGCCCCCGGTTCTCGTTTAGAAATTTCCCCCAAAGGCGATCGTTTTTTCCGCTGCTTTCCCAAGGATGCAGCGAAGGCGATGACATCAGCGTAAGTCTGAAATGGCGCGGAGTTGTTATCCGATAAAGTTAATGATTTGACTAACTCCGCTTTATCTTTAGCAATTCTAATTTTGTTAGCAGCCATTGGGATTAATATGTAATTTTTAACTGAGTAATTTGATAGAGTAACCGCAGATTAGAGGCAGATAAACACAGATTAACGCAGATAATTTTCAGAATGTCCGCAACAACATAATTTTTTGGGCAAAACCTCCTCTTGCTTCCCGCCGCTTCATTTGTTCGGCCAAAAGTCGATCGCCCGAAATGCCAAAACTCACCATCACCGCATCTATTACCTCATACAAATCCGCCAATTCTGCCACCAAATCTTCCTCATCAGCCTCTGCAGCTTCCCCCGCTTCTTCAATTAATTTATGCAGCAAAGCTTGACGGTATTCTGCGTCCGACAAAATTACAAACTCGCATTCATTCCCGCTTTGGCGAATAATTTCAGGAATGCGATCGCGCACCAACTTATGATACTCTTTTTCCACGTCAAACTCCCTTCAACCTTGACTAAAAGTTTGAATCAACCAGCGATTAATTTCCCTATCATCTTGCGTTTGACTCCGATTCAAAGCTTCTTCAACTAACGCTATTTCTAAGCCAGGTAAAACAAGTGAATTTTGAATTGTCCCACTCCCTACAGCAGTAATAGCTAATGCAAATACTGCATTTGTATTAGCTATTACTGCCCAATATTCTTGGACTTCAGAATGTTCGTAAATTAAACGCTTTACTCCCAAATCATCGGCACTAGAAGATGCTCCTATTTCCACTACTAAAGCTGGAGGTGCAAACACATTCAAATTAATTGGCCTATTTGTGCGAGAAGGCAATTCAAAATCTGCACCTATATAATAAGACAAATCAGGTTGAAATTCCCGAATACCTGTTTTGCGAAAACTGGCATTAATTAACTCCACTATTCGGATATTTCTAAAAGCAGTATAAAAATTGACAACTCTCGAAACTACTGAATTATGACGACTGTGCAATGCCCCTACTGGTGACATTTCTACCCTCATGTGTTCTTGATAGTAATAAAACTTGCCCTTTTCCCATGCTGAATCCTCCGCAAAATTCATAAACTGTTCCCACGTCGCCTTCACCCAAATATCTGTTTCCAAAACCTGCGTAATTGCCGAATTAGAAGCCATAATCCACCTCTACAATTTCCGTATATTCAAATTCATTTGGACTGCGCCTAACTAAAGGATAGCGCGTCCCCCCCAGTTCGATCGCATCTTCTTCACAATCAGCTTTCGGAGAATTGTACACCAGGACGTATTCCCTGCCTGTGCAACTTTCCATCTCTTGAGCAACTTCTCCGCGCCACTGAGTTTTTGTCACCAAAACCACCAATTGATTCGCCAATTTCGGCAGCTTATTTGCAATTTGCTTGCGATAAATCTCGTCCAAACTCCCAAAGGGAGAATCCATCACAATTGGAAACGTACTGCTATCCGGGCCCATCAAAGTATTTTTTTGACTCCACTCCCGCACGCCCTCAATAATCCCGCCGATAAACGACAAGCTGAGAATTTGATTTTCTCCTGTAGAAGCGGCAACCAAAGAGTCTTGTCCCGACGTATTTTCTACTAGCGTGAGTTCGTATTTATCGCTCAACTTGGGGATATAAGGAGTAAAAGAAATGTGACTGAAAATATCTTGCACCCGCTTTTCCAACTGAGAACAAAACTGTTTTTCTAAGCGCGATCGCACTTCAGTTAGGCGATCGATCGCATCTTGAGCCGCAGCAATCCGGCGCTGGGCTAATACTTGCCTTTGCTCATTCAGTTGCTGCTTATCGATTTGCTTGTCTAGATTGGCGATCGACGCATTCAAACTCTCAATCTGCTGCTGGTTAGAGCCTGTTTCCCGGTGCAAATCGCCAATTTTTGCCTCAATTTCATCCAAGCGCTTTTGCAAGCGGCTGACATCACCTTCAGGAAAATTTCGCAGCTTGTTGTGAATATCGTCTAACTGCGTTTCCACCCGAGAAAGTTCGGTTCTGTCGCGACTGATATTGGCTTGCTGTCTGTCAATTTCTTCCCAAAAATCAGCCACTTGCCTATCAATTTCATTTACCCGATCGCTAATCCGAATAGTTGTTTCTTCCACATCGCCAACACCCGCCTTATCCATCCAACCCCTAACCTGTTGGTGAGATTCAGAACCCTCCACTAATTCCGCACCGCAGATACACCGCTGCTGAGCTAATAACTCTTCCAAAAACGGCCGCTGAATCCCCGAAAGCAACGAGCCACATTCTCGTAAACCCCCGACAATCACTTCAAATTCAGCCGCCGCATCTGACAGAAATACCGCGTAACCGCGCATAGATATTGAGCGTTTTAGAGCATCTGTAGCTTCTGAAATTTGTTGCTTAAATAAATGGCGCTGCTTTTCCAATTCGTCTCGCAAATTTTGCAATTCGGCGGCACCGCCCAGTAGCAGCAAATCACCGTTAACTGCTTTTCTTAACTCGCCTTGATGAATCAATTCTTGCTCAAGTTCTAATTTTTTTTGCAAAAATTGTTCTGCCTCTTTTTGAGATTTTTGCTTCTCTTTCAAAAGTTTTTTAATTTCGGAACTGCCAATCATTCTTAAATCTGTTTCTAGAGACTTTCTGGCATCTCCCAAATGTCTAATCGAGCGGTTTAGCACCTCTACTCCTAGCAATTCCTTAGTAGCTTCAGCAATTTCTGCTTTCTTATCGTGGCGGACTATTTGCTCGATTCGCTCTCCGTCAAAAAAGAAATATTGATGCAAACTTTCCGGCAAAATTCGTCCGATAATATCATCAGGATGCTGGGGCGGTAGCATCCAGCGACCGTCATCTTTAGCTACCTGCATAAACAATTCGCCTTTGCTATGTTCGACACTATTTTGACTTTTGTAAGCATGGCAACTGCGCCTTACTTGGTAGCGTTTGCTGTCGTGTTCAAAGACGATTTCCACCCAACAAGGTACTCGTTTGCCCGGTTTAGCTTCCGCAATAGCGCGTTTATTTACTGATTGTTCTTCCGTAAAACCCGCGCTCAGATTTCCGTAAAGTCCCCAAGTAAAGGCATTCATCAAAGCTGTTTTTCCAGCACCGTTATTGCCGTGAATCACTGTAATATTTTGCGCGCCCCAGGCTAGCTTAATTTCGGGTGTTTGGCCGAAAAACTGCCGGAAATTGCACAGACTAATTGAAATCAGCTTCATACAATTGCTTCCTTAATAACTTTCAAAATGTCATCGCTAATATAGCGGGGAGCCCTCATGTACAGTTTATCTTTTTCAATTTCTAATACCCGTTCGATAATTTGCCGGACTTCGGGCGGCGCGCTAGTAATTGGTTCCTGTACGTCGCTCAATTCCTGATGAGTTTGATAAGAAGAACGATTTTCTGCTAAAATACTTGTCGGTACGGCTGCGATCGCACTATCTTCATATCTAAATGCCATAATCAGATTTTCATTCAGATTTTCAGTCATATTCTTTTGACAAACATTAAAACTAGCAACTAAAACTACAATCAAATAATTCTCTATTCTCAAACATAAACCGAACCTTAATAAATGTCAAATGTCTAATAGCCCGTAACGCCTCTGAATTTGCAGCAATTTCACTCTCGCTTCCCCAGAATTGTCGGCTAAATCCGCAAATTCCAAGAACCGCTTTAACTCTTTTCGCAGCAAATTGCGCTCGACTTCTAACGTTTCCCGACCTAAATCTGGAGGCAAAACTATCATGTCAAATAAAGTTGCCCTTTCCTTCCCCGGATGCGGCCGCAAAATCCGTCCCCGGCGCTGAATAAACTGGCGCGGATTGCTGCTGCTTGCTAAAATTACAGCATTGCGAATGGCTGGAATATCAACGCCTTCATCCAAACAGCGAATCGCGACTAAACCTTGCAATTCTCCACTCTCGAATTGCTGACGCAATCGTTCTCTTTCTGCTAAAGGAGTTGCCGCCGTATAAGTGTTAACTCGGTAGCCTAATTCTGAACCCAATAACTTCGCGGTTTCTGTTAGTTGGCGGTTGTTATTTCGGCGGCCACCTCCTTCAATCGCACCGTCGCCGCAGTAAAATAAAGTATGGCTTGTGTCGAGACGGTGAATCATTAATTCTCGCAAAGCTATTAATTTATTAGCCGCTGCCCCAATTAACCGGGCCCGCTGCATTAATAAAGTTGTTAAAGCATCGTTTTCTTCTACGTTTTCATCACCCCAAAGCGCCCACCCAATCTTTTGAGTTAAGCGGGAATACTTGCGGGTTTCAGCTTCTGTTAATTCTACTAAAATTGGATAGTATAAATAATGTACTAAGGCTTTTTGGCGGATGGCGTCGGCTAAGGTAAGTTCCGGCTGCAAAACAGGGCCGAAATAATCTAAAATAGCTTCAGTTCCCTCTTCGTCGAAATGCCTTTCTGGGGTGGCGGAAAGAGCGAGTCGCAGTCCAATATTTCGCGGCAAACTTTCTCCTAAACGGGGCGCGCCTAAGTTGTGAACTTCGTCTCCAATAATCAGGGTTTTTTCTGGGAAATAGCGCAGTTGCGATCGCAAACTATCTCCCATTAAGGTAGCATTGGTAGTGATGATTGTGAGAAATGCTCGCTCGCCCGTTAGCGAAGCCCTCGAAGAGGATCGCACTTCATACAAACCCGCAGCCAGCTTATTTTGCCAACTGCGGGCGCTATCAAAAGCCAAAATAGGTTTTAAACCAAATTTCTCGGATTCGCGCGCCCACTGATTCACCAGGTGGCAGTAAGGGCAAATTACGAGCAGGACTTGCAGGTTAATTTTATTGTATAATTCAGTGGCGATCGCCAGTGCAGTAATCGTCTTGCCGCTACCCGTCGCCATCTTCAGCGTACCGCGTCCCTGATTCGCAAACCAATTAGCAACCGCCACTCGCTGATAGTGTCGCAATTGCAGCGATGGCGGCATATTCGGAAACCCAAATTGCGAATTATTAGCCGTTGAGCGATTCACCTTTAAATGTCGTTAGATGCAAAATTACCCTGACTCAACTGTAACTCATTTCTAATTAAAACTTAACAACTCAAACAAATTTGTCGCCGACAATTGCAAATCCGACAGCACATCCAGTACAGGTAAAATATCTTCATTCTCTTTAATCTCAGGTTCCTGCTGCGGTTTAAAAACAATTACCAATTCTTCTTCCGGGTCAATCAGCCAACCTAATTTAGTATGATTCTTGAGGCAAAACAGAATCTTATTAATTACGCGAGTTGAACTTTGCTCCGGCGATAAAATCTCAATTGTCCAATCCGGCGCAATTTCAAACCTATTTTCAATCTTTCCCTGAGAATTCAGAGGAATGCGCGGCCACTCGAACACTGCTATGTCTGGAACAATAGAACGTCCCCCAAAAGTGCAGCGCAATTCTGGAAACGCATAAGCTAATTTCTGCGGCTTGCCAACTCGATTAATAACAGATGGAAACTCGAATTGTAACGTACTGTGTTTTCCTTGTGGCATATCTTTTTGATAAATTTCACCGTCAACATACTCGCTAGCAGGCTTAGTCTCTGGCAATAGCAGAAACTCTTCCAGAGAAATCTTTGACGGAGACTGAATTGACGTTACCATAAGCCATTAACCCCTCAACAACTCAACTGGGCCATTAAAAATCTGCATCGCCGTCTGTTTCCCAATCCGCACAACTCTCCGATTCCACACCAGTAGGGTGCATCGCACAAACCAACAAATTTCCACCGTAAACTTGACCGTGATAATTGCGACAACCGCGACAAGCTGGCTGCTGCGTCGGCGAAGGGTCTACATAAGTCACCATCGACAAATCTATCTCATCAAACTCCGGGTCGAAGTCGCGGCAAATTTCAATTATCGGTTCGATAAATTCATTAAATAAACCATCAAATTCATTGAAATAACCGTCAATGTCGTTAATCAGATTATTTTGTACTTGTTCTGTAAACTCTTCCGACATTTTTGCCAAAACGTCCAGCATTTCGACAAACTCTTCGCCCATTTCGCTGAAAAACTGCTCTACTTCAGAAACAGCATTTTCCATTACTCCAAAAAAATCTTTAGACCAATCTTCCATGAATTTGACAGTTGGCTATTACAAAATATTTTACAGACAGGTGCAGCCAGCCTCATGCGAAGCGATCGCACCTACTTTCAATTCTATTACCTATTGCCTGATATCCGTCCACATCTGACAGGGCAGATATTCAAAAAGGGAACTCAAGATTATTATCCTGAGTTCCCCTCATGCTTTGCTGAGCGAGCTTTTTCCTGCTTAATCCCGCTTCAGCCGCCGCAATTCCTCTTGTAAATTCTGCACCTGTTCGCGGAGCTTGTCTACGCCGCCTGTCTCTTTAGCATCTTTTGCCAAGACATCTTCTTCCTCAGAAACAATTTCAATCCGCCGAGGTTCAGCGGGTTTTTCGTTCCCAGCCGAGGCTACGGGGGGCTGCTGCTGAGCCTGTTGCACCATGTCATCAACAAAGCGGCGAGCTTCTTCCGTGGACATCTCGCCCCGCTTCACCAATTCGTCTGCCAGCTTTTGGGCTTCAGTGCGTAATTCAGTTAACTTGCTGCCAGCTTTTTCACCCGCATAGGAAGCGAGCCCGACACCAAGGTAAACTGCTTTTTGTAAAATATCTCCGAAACCAGGCATAGGAGCTACACCTCATAAAACTGGGTGAACCGGAGACCACGCCTATTACAAGCATCCCGTGTTGCTGCTACCTTCCGGTCCTGACAAGATTTGGGCGTTGGAATCGCGTGGGTCCAGTTCATATATGAGTATAACACAGTTATTTATTCTTCAACCACACACCAGTGATAAATTTCATAAATAACGCAACCGTTCTTCACCAGCGGGTCTTCAGCGACGATCGCCTTCGCCTCATCCATCGAACTCGCCTCAAACATCAACATACCGCCGCCGCGCCGCGCCCAGTAGCCAGTTTTCGCTCGGTGTCCTTTAGAAATCAACTCTCGAACATAAGCTCTGTGAGCTGGCACGTATTGGTCAAAAACAGGCTTTTCGACAATTCCTTGCTCAATTTTGACAAACCAAGGCATTTTTATTTGGGATTTTAGATTTTATATTTTAGATTGGGAATGGGCGATCGGCAACGGGATCTAGGGCAAATGCTCTATATTCCATTTTCCACCATCCTTTCTTAACTGCGATGTTATCCTATGAACCAGTCAAAACAGCGATTTTTTATTGCCCTAGTGCCGCCTCCCGATATTGAACAGCACATTACTGAGATTCAACAGTATTTTGCGGAACATTATAACAGCCTCGGAGCTTTGAATTCGCCGCCGCACATCACGCTACAACCTCCTTTTCACTCGTTAGCGAAGGATGTTCCCAAATTAGAGGAAAGTTTGAACCAGTTTTCTGCAAATCGGCTGCCAATTCCCGTTACTCTACCCGGTTTTGCTGCTTTCGCGCCCCGCGTCATTTACGCTGATGTTGTCAAATCACCCGAATTGCTGGAAATTCACAAAGATTTGATGAGTTATATGGAGGCAAGTTTGGGAATTGTCGATCGAGTTTCTCAAACTCGCCCATTTGTACCGCACATGACAGTAGCGTTTCGCGATTTAACTAAAGAGAATTTTCAAACGGCTTGGTTAGAATTTGCAGGGCGATCGCTCCACTTTGAGTTTACCGCTTCGGCATTAACTTTACTGCTTCACGACGGCAGCCGTTGGAACATCAGCAACCAATTCCCGCTTTCCGCCTAAACTCTCTCCTTTCTCTTTCTTCGCGTTCTTCGCGTCTTCGCGGTTCGTTTTCCCAAAAAAATCTTATTAGCAAATCCTGATAAATATCATTCCCTCACTACAAACCTGTTGAAAATTAAAGCCAGTCACAACTTACCGAAAGCATCAAGGATATAAGCCCCGGATTCATCCGTGGTGGAGAAATAAAAAACCTGTGTCCGATAAACTTGCCTCCCAATTTATCCGTGGGATCAATGCTTCAATGCTTCAATTCTAAAATCTAAAATCTAAAATCTAAAATCGATTGACCGATCGCTCTTATTCGGAGTTGCAAGTGCCACAGTTCCATAAACCGAAATTCCCGATTGTTCCAAAATTTTAATAGCCGACTTAACAGTAGTACCGCTAGTGTAAATATCATCAACTAACAGCACTCGATCGCGCGGGAGGCGACGACGAAAATCTTTCCCCAAACTTAAAGCATTTTTCATTTCCGCTTGGCGCTGCTGTGGCGTCAGAGCGAATAAAGCCTGAGTATTTTTCACCCGATCCAAACCGTGCCGCTGCAAAGGCAAACCAGTCACCTCGCAAAAACTTTCAGCCAAAAGTTCTGCTTGGTTAAAACCGCGGTCCTTGAGCTTTTCTTTGTGCAGGGGAATCGGTACAACTGTTAGATTGTCTATAGCTAACTCGGGAAAACTCAGCCAAGCTTCTGCTAGCCAGCGGCCGAGAGGTTTCGCTAATTGCGGATTGCCGTCATATTTCAAAGCTGCGATCGCCCGTTTGAGAGCCCCGCCATACTCACCCCACACAAAAACACGCTGCTGTGAATGCCAAAATCGACCGGGATCGCTTAACTGACATCGCTGAAGTTGCTTGTGACAGTAGGGACAAAACTCTCCGGCGGCCGGTCGCTGACAAAGAGGACAGTTAGACTTAAGAAATAGATTGAGAAAAGATTTGACTAATCCCGTCCATTGTCGCTTGTTCATCCTAAAATTGTCGTAAGTGATTAATGGGAAAAACTTTCAACTTCAATCAGTTTCCACCGACAGGCTCGCAGCGTGAAAAACCTCTACTGGTTAGACAAAATTCAACCTTCAGACAGAGATGCAGTGGGAGAAAAAGCATTTTACTTGAGCTGTTTGCTCCAGAAAAATCATCCTGTTGTACCTGGTTTTGTCGTACCGGCTACCACATTCTGGCAGTTTTTAGAGTCGATCGAGTGCCTAGAACCGCTGTTTGCTGACTGGCCACACTCTTCACTGCACTTGAATGTCGATGAACCCAGACAACTGCAATCGATCGCCCGCAGCATCCGCCACCAAATCCTCGCCGGCAAACTGCCAGATTCACTGCTCTCCACCCTAGAGTCTGCTGTTTCTCAACTCAACTCCAAGTCAAACTTAAACTCCACAGCTTTAATTTTTCGCCCTTCCCTGACTTCCTGGAACCCGAAAACAGTGGGCATTCTGGCATCTCAGGCAGTACGGGCAGAACCCGAAGCCATTGGGGACGGACTCAAACGAGCTTGGGCAGAAATGTTCAGAGCCCGAAGTCTATTTTACTGGCAGCGGTGCGGCCTGCGGGTACAGCAAATCAATCCCGCAGTTTTGGTGCAGCCACTTCAAGAAGCCATCGCCGCGGGCGAGGTGAAAACAAAGGCGGGTGCACAGTGGGAAATCCAAGCCATCAGCGGTTTGGGATTGTCCCTCGCTAAGGGAGAAACCATCCCCGATTACTATCAAGTGCAGCCGGAAACAAGCGCGGTTAAATTCCAGCGGATCGGTTACAAAACATTAGCCTACAATCTCAAAGTCGGCGATGGTGAACCGAAAAAAAAACTCCTGCTGGGCAAGTTTGCTGCTTTCCCAATTCCCGATTCTCCCTTTATAATTCCTGATTTTGCTGACTGTTGCGTGCAAGTTTTAGCGCTGGGAGAGGAAGCACAAACAGAATACGTTTTAGAGGAATCGCAACTGCAAGAAATCATTGAATTGAGTAAAAAAGCGATCGCCGAATTTGACTCAGATTTAATTTTGGAGTGGACGCTAAACCAGACAGCAAACAGTGGCGAACCGCAGTTTTATTTCACTCAAGTTCGTCTGGTGAAAGGGGAAAAAGTCGCGCCACTAGAGGAAACTTCGATCGCCCTCCGGCAGCCCAACTCGATCGCCCCAGCCCGAACTCCTGCCATACTTAGAGGTGTGGGAGCAGCATCAGGAAAAGCCGAAGCAATTGCCCAAGTTATGACTAATTCCCACCCAGAAAACGCGGAATTCTTAGCGGGAGGCATTTTGGTAGCTCGGACAATCGATCCGAATTGGCTGCCTTGGCTGAAGGTTGCTGCTGGGGTGGTTGCCGAACAAGGAGGTATGACAGGCCACGGCGCCATTTTAGCAAGAGAATTGGGGATTCCCGCCGTTGTGGGAGTGACCGGGGCCACGCGGGCGATCGCATCGGGCGATTCGGTTTTGGTAGACGGCGATAGCGGAGAAGTTTTTGCCCTCGCCCAACACGATGCGATCGACAGAGGAGACAGCAGCCGACTTCGGGACACAGCAAAAAAGGCAAATATATACAGTACAGCAGCAAAAATGTCAATAGCCAAGCACCAATCTTCTACCTCCGAGCGATCGTCCAATTCCGGGCCTAAATCTCGACAATCTGAGTCTACTCAATATGTTTGGGGCCCACCAACGGCGACTCAACTGCTAGTTAATGTCAGCCAAACAAGTTCGATTGACCGCCTCAAAAATCTGCCAATAGATGGCATCGGATTGCTGCGATCGGAATTAATGGCATTAGAAGCTTTGGACTGTCAAAACCCCAAAGTTTGGCTACAAGACGGCCGCCAATCGGAATTTGTCGATCGCATGGCCGATTGCCTGAGCTTATTTGCTGCTGCCGTTTCGCCGCGACCAATATTTTATCGCTCTCTCGATTTACGGGAGTCAGGCGCCCACGGCAGTTTCAGTTATACCTTTGAACCGGAATTATTTGATTGGGAACTCTGCGTACTTCAAAAAGTCTGCGAGTCAGGCCATACCAATGTTAATTTAATTTTGCCTTTCGTGCGCTCGGTTGACGAGTTTATCTACTGCCGCCAGCGCTTAGAAACAATTTGGAAAAACCGTTCAGCCGAATTTCAACTGTGGATTATGGCGGAAGTTCCTTCAGTGTTATTTTTATTGTCAGATTACGTAACAGCAGGAGTTCAAGGAATTTCCATCGGCACCAACGATTTAACCCAATTTCTGTTAGGCAGTCACCGCAACTCCGACCAGGTAGCAGGTGCTTTCAACGGGCGCGATCGAGCAGTGATGAGGGCGATCGAACAATTAATCAAACAGGCCCGGGCCGCCGGCATTCCTTGCTCAATCTGCGGCGACGCTCCCGCATTGTATCCCGACACAGTTGAATCCTTCGTGCGGTGGGGAATTTCGTCTATTTCGGTCAATGTCGATGCTGTAGAACAAACTAGCAGGGCGATCGTCCGCGCCGAACAGGGCCTGCTGCTAGAAGCCGCTCGATCGATAATTAACAATTAACCACTCCCGGACGCACTTGACCTCAGAAATCCCGTTTCTACTCTAAATCATAGTTTTGGCAAGCAGTCACCCGCTCAGAAATCGGATTTCTAGACAACCCGTGCGTCCAGGAATATTAACAACTACAGAAGCCCCGTTTCTGAATAGATATAGCAACCGCGCCCGACGGTTAGGAAATCCTTAATTTCTCAAACCCGGGCTTTTATTGCTTTTACTGCTTCTTCCCTCTTCCCTCTTCCTTCCACTAACATCGGATTTTAAAGCTAGAATAGAAATATAACCAATTCTTGACCACGAATTTCAAAGGTGGTACCCGCCACGTGATTTATCCGTGGAATCAATCCCAAATCGAAAATCGAACATCCTCAAGCCCCCGCATTTATCTCGCGCAAGTCAATCCAAAATCTAAAATCTAAAATCTAAAATCTAAAATCGAATGACCCGGAGGTAAAAACCGTGAAATCAAAAATTATTGCAACCGCAGCAATACTTGCCGCCCTAGCCTTTCTGCATCCTCACCCAGCATTAGCTCAACCTGCAACTGACGGTGGCAAAAAACCAGGATTCTGGCAACCTCAAGCGCAGGTTGACAATACTCGCAACATTACCCTCAGACTGTTAAATGAAACGGGATTGAACCTAGAATACGGTGAATCAGGTGGCAGCTTGTCATCCTTGCCAGTCGGAGCCAGCAGAAACATCAGTGTTCGCATCAGCAATCGTATCGGCGACATTGCCAATATTCCGATTAATGCCACCGGAGGAACCACAACTTTGAAATACGACTATAACGTTGACTCGCAGACAAACATTTTGACGATTCGCATCACCAGATCAGACGGCAGCACTCGGCAAGACAGATCAGTTTATATTGATGAAAAAGGGCGAGTTTACTCTTTCTAAGATTAATGCTCATCAACCCGGTTTCTCCTGATAAATTTTGATTTTAGCAGTGAGGTATCGCAGAAGAAATCGGGTTTCTAGACTACCGCGCATAAACTCTGTTTTTCTCAAAAAGTTATGAATCAAGTCCAGCCCATAAAGAATAGATTTTCTTGTGCAGCGGATTTGACATTTCATCCCCAAAATCAACTGTTGCTTGCAATTCGGCGCTAGTGGCGTACTGGTGCATCAGGTGGGTTTCGAGAGGATGTCAACCGCCGCCTCGCGGACTAATATCCGTCGTTTCTCTTGATACCTGCGCCTCGATTTCCCTCTTCTTTCGGTTTAGCTTTGTTCACTCGCAAGGGGCGCCCCATCCACTCTGCACCGTCTAATTCGGCAATTGCAGCGTCTTCTTGGGCATCCTCCATCATCTCAACAAATGCAAAACCGCGCATCCGACCGGTTTCCCTGTCGGTAGGCAAGACAACTCGCTTGACTGTGCCGTATTCTGCAAATACTGCTTTGAGGTCTTCTTCGGTGGCGCGGTAAGACAGATTTCCAATGTAGATAGTCATGTCGATCGAACTGAACTTGTTGTGCTATACATAATAACCTTTTAATTTAACTGTCAAGTGCTATCTAGCATACCACTGGGCGATCGACTCTGACTAAAAGGATTTGTCGCACTCACCAACCCTTGGTACTGGCTGCAATAGTTAGTTTAATCAAAACTCATATCCTCACTCGCCCTGCGGATGAGTGAGGATATGAGTTTTGGGGCGACGAGAAATGCCACCCATGAACAATACTTGATTTTAATCAGATCACTGATGGGCGGGCGAGGAATCACCAAGCATCTTCGGAAACAAAGCGACTAGCAAGGTATAGCATTCCTAAATCATTTGTGAATTTCTTACTCCCTCAGAGCGGCTAAGGGGAGGGTTTGGGTGGGGTAACAAAATTACGGCTCCTGCAAGGATTGCTATATAAGGGTTCATGAAGTTCTAATATAAGTTAATTTAAAAAGAAAATGATACAATTACATTTGATACTTTTATGATGTGGCAACCTACCAAAACCAGGGAAAAATGCTTTATTAGTGATGGAAAATAGTCATATAAATAGAGAAAACAAGTAAAGAAACTAATCAAAAAAGGGGCGAAAGTAATATTATTTTCGCCCCCTTCGCGCCATTGATCACAAACCGGAGAATTTATGGTAAAAACTTAAATATATTTTCAGTTTTATCAACATAACAAATTATCAATAATTAGGAAAGGCGATCGACTTTGGATTCCGTCAACTTTCTCATCACAATATTTGGAACTGGTTTACACACTCCTGTTATTGTACTTCATCTATCTGAGAAAGGTTATACGGGAATCGAAAGTGTCTGTGCAGACTTTCTAGCGGGGACTGAGCAATTCAATCTACCCCAGTGTGGAAATCCCTTAAGGGAAAAACGCGAAAAGCCAAACTGTGAAGTTTGGAAACCCACGCCATAACTGTAATCAGTTTGGCGTTGGGAGGATGTTACTGCTTTTCCTTAGTCGATCGAGATTGACTGAGGCCCCGTGCTTTTACCGTTGGTGGGTTCGGCTGGGGGAGTAGTGTAGGAAGTTGAACCAGCTTGCTCGTCGATCCAGCTTTTAACGGGATCTTCGTGAAGGTTGAGTCGAAGCAGGCCAGATAAAAATCCGCCCGCGAAGGCGATCGGCTGTTCGATCAATTCTTTCGCCATTGGGATGAGTTCGTCGATGAACATTCAAGAGTCTCCTTGTGTTGCAGGGGTTCTACCTTAACTGTATCGTTTGTACTGCGATGCTGGCAGCGGCCTACAAAAAACCTTCCAGCCCTGAAGATGGGCGATCCTCTTCGAGGGCTTCGCTAACGGGCAATTTTTCGGCTCATGACTTACAATGCTAATCACATTGCTGCAAAAATTTTATGTGCCGTTTGCTTGGCTACCTCGGGGAGCCGATTTTACTCGATGCTATTCTGTACAAGCCGGAACATTCCCTAATTGTGCAGAGTTACGAGCCCCGCGAAATGACTTCTGGCGTACTCAATGCTGACGGTTTTGGTATTGGTTGGTATCACCCGCACCTAGATACTGACCCGTTTACTTATAAAAATGTACAGCCAATTTGGAGCGACATTAACCTTCCGAGTATCAGTCGATACGTTGAATCTGGATGCGCGATCGGATATGTTCGCAGTGCAACTTCAGGACAATCTGTAGATTTGAGCAACTGTCAGCCGTTTCAGAACGATCGCCTGCTGTTCGTACACAACGGCTTCGTGAAGAATTTTCGGCAAACTCTTTACAGACCAATTCGCGATCGACTCAGCGATACGCTTTATCAATCAATTAACGGCACTACAGATTCAGAGCATATCTTCGGCTTGTTTCTCAATGAATTGACAGCCGGAAATCTGACTCTAGAAGCTGCTTTGCAAAACTCGCTGAAAACTTTGGCAGAGCTAGCAAACTTTCACCAAGTAGAATTTTCAGCTAATATAATTATCAGCGACGGACACCAGCTCGTTGCCTCTCGCTTTGCTTCCCAAAAAGCCCCTCCTTCCCTCTATTGGCTGCGAGACGATTTAAATTTCCCGGATTCTGTCATCATTGCTTCTGAACCTTTATTTGATGGCAATTGGCACGAGTGTCCAGTCCAGAGCATTATCACTACCGGAGTAGATCGTGAGATCGAAATCTATCCAATCTTGTAGAGAGGCAATTTATCGCGATTTGCAGCAGTGTCGCCGCGGCACTTTCAAGCTATTTACAGACATCGACTACGATACTTTTTGCCGCCAAGCTCATCCTGATTTCAGTCCAGTTGGCTGGCACTTAGGTCACATTGCTTATACTGAGGATTTGTGGCTGTTACAGCGATGTGCTGGCTTGGAACCTGTCTTGCCTCAGTATCACCAACTGTTTGCTGCTGATATTTTGCCGAAAAAACAACGGGTTTTTCTGCCGACGTTACCTGAAGTTGAATTATATCTGGACGCGGTTAGAAAAAAGCTGTTAGATTATTTGGAAGTCGCGCCGATCGACGAGCAAGAACGTCTCTGGCGGTTTATTATTCAGCACGAAAGCCAGCACTGCGAAACTGTTGCTTTCGTGTTGCAAATGCACAGGAAGAAGGAAGAAGGAAGAGGGAAGAAGGAAGAAGGAAGAGGCAATGAGGAAGGAAGATTAATTACCGATTACCAATTACCAATTGCAGATTACAAATTACCAATTACCGATTCCCCGGCGATTGAAATTCCGGGCGGAGAATTTTACATGGGAAGCGATGCTGCTGAGGCTTTGGATAACGAGCGATCGCGCCACCTGTGTTATTTAGAAGCATACTCGATCGATCGCTATCCCGTCACTTGCCGTCAATACCGAGATTTCATGGAATCCGGTGGCTATCAAAACCCTGATTGGTGGTCGGGGGACGGCTGGAAATGGCTGCAAGGCGAAGCCGTCTCTCGACCGCTTTACTGGTCAGAAAATCCAGCTTTCAACAACCATCCAGTCTGCGGCGTGAGTTGGTACGAAGCCGAAGCTTACTGCAACTTTATCGGCAAGCGTTTGCCATCGGAAGCCGAATGGGAAAAAGCTGCAACTTGGGATGCCACAAATCAAAAATATCACATCTATCCTTGGGGAGAAGAACCGCCAAACGGCAGCCTGTGCAATCACGGTAATAATATTGCCAATACCTCGCCAGTGGATGCCTTTCCCAAAGGAGCAAGTGCGGTGGGTTGCTGCGATATGTTAGGCAATGTTTGGGAGTGGACTGCTTCAACTTTTGACGCCTATCCGGGATTTGAAAGTTATCCTTACAGGGGATATTCTCAAGTTTATTTTGATGGAGAACACCGGGTTTTGAAAGGCGGGAGTTGGGCAACTTTTCCGCAGGCTCTGCGATCAAGTTTTCGGAATTGGTATTATCCGGGCGTGCGGCAAATTATTGCTGGTTTTCGGTGCGCTAAGTAGTTCGCTAGGTAATTGTAACTACCCTCAACTTTGTTCATAGTCAGGAATTTATTCATCGGAAAAGTCCGATGAATAAATTCTTTAATAATTGCATTATAAAGCTTATTTGACGAACATCAAATAAATGGCTGGAGAGGGAATTGGGGACAAAATTTGTTTGTGAAATGCCCAACTTTTTTCCATGTAACAAGCTCAAACAAAACAAGTTTGGTTAAGTATTCAATAATTTTTGTGGATAAATTTTAAGTTTTAATTGTGGAAGCGAGATCCATCGGGTGAGACAATACAGAACGGAGAGTGGCCTGAAAAATCTGACTTGAGCGCGATATTTGGCAACGCGACTGCGTGCTATACCGATATGTGCATCTAAAAATTACTTTATGAAATCCCCAAGACTGTCCGACACGACAAACTCAGCCTCAACGAAAGAAAACCGGCTGCACTTAGAGCGACTGGTGAGCTCTGCGGCACTGACACCCGCAGAAATCAATGCTGGCAGCGATGTAGTTAGCGGGTTGACTCAAACCCCCAAATCCCTGCCTCCAAAGTATTTCTACGACGATCGCGGCTCGAACCTGTTTGAGTTGATTTGTCAGTTGCCGGAATACTACTTGACGCGCACTGAAACGGCTATTTTGCAGGGGTGCGCGGGGGCGATCGCCAATTTAACTGGCCCCTGCGAAATCGTCGAACTCGGCAGCGGCAGTTCCACCAAAACTCGGATTCTCCTTGATGCTTACAGTCAACTGGAATATCCCCTGCACTATTTGCCGATCGACATCAGTCCTACTATCCTAGAAAGCAGCGCTTGTCAACTGTTGGCCGATTATCCGTCGCTCCAGATTCACGGACTTGTCAGCACATACGAATTAGCCTTAGCTAAAATTGCACCGTCGCCCTTGCCAACCCGAATGATTTGTTTTCTCGGCAGTACCCTCGGCAATCTCAATGCTCAAGAATGCGATTTGTTCTTCTCGCAAATTGTCGGTGCATTGCAGCCGGGAGAGTATTTTTTGCTGGGAATTGACTTGGACAAATCTAAGGATATTTTAGAGCCTGCCTACGATGACAGTCAAGGAGTAACAGCAGCATTTAACTTGAATATGCTGCGACATTTAAATCGAAAATATGAGGGAAATTTTGATTTAGCACAGTTCGAGCATTGGGCTTTTTACAATCAAGAGGAATGTCAAATAGAAATGCACTTGAAAAGTAAAAAAGCGCAAACAGTGCAGTTGCGTTCTCTCAATTTAACGGTTGAATTTGCAGCGGGAGAAACTATCCGCAGCGAAATATCGCGCAAGTTTAATCTCAATACTGTAAAAAAAGAACTTTCGCAGCGTGGTTTAATTCCAGTGCAGGTTTGGACAGATCCAAATCAGTGGTTTGGCTTGATGCTTTGTCAGATGTCAGTTGACAGTTGACAGTTGACAGTTGACAGTTGACAGTTGGCAGTTGGCAGTTGGCAATTGCCAATTGTTATTTGTTATTTGTTTTGAATATCTCCCAATAATCAGTAACTACTGACTACTGACTACTGACTACTGACTACTGACTACTGACTACTGACTAATTAACAAATCGGCCGCTGTCCGGGTTTGACGGCGTGAATGTACTCGCTGCCCGATGTCGGCCATCCCCGCTTATAATAAGCTTCCTCCGGCTTCCCCCAGCCCAACTGCAACAAAATTTCTAGAAAATCCAACTTTTCCCACTTCGAGAGGCTGGCCCATTCTGTGCGCTGGGCTATAGCCTCTACATCAACCGACTCGATCGCTCGAAAATCCTTTCCGCTGTTAACACTTAAATACAAATCCATCCCGGCAGTTACCTGCTGCCAGAATTCCAACATAGCAATCTTAGCTGCCTTCAACGTAATCAAATCAACCGGTAGAGCTATTAATTCGTCATCCACTGCCGGATAGCGTAGAGTATTGCCTTTAACCGCAATTTCCCGCCAGACAATCCCAGAAACTTGATGTTCCCGCTGGTATTCGTGTACGGCTGCCTTAAAATTTTGATAAGCGGTGAACTTCTGTACGCCCTCAGATTTGAGAAAGCGGTCAATCACGGGGTTGCCTGTAGCAGGAGTTTCGGTCAAGTTGAGGCGCCGCCCATACAAGCAGGCTTGGCGCTCTTCTTCGAGGATTTTAATGAGTTCCGCCGTGCTGTAGACCTTGGACATCTTTATTCAGGCAAAATCAAGATATTGGCTGATATTCGGCTGGTTTTCTCGACTAATCTTCGGTAAAGATAGTTTTGCTGTTCTAGGCAATATTCAGTTTTGCCGTTATTCTAGCTTTTCTTGCTGCTTAATTCTAGTTTGATAGTTTACAGGCGTCGAGCCGCGAAATCCCGACAGCCTCTTAAAAAAAGCAGTTAAGAGGAAGAGGGTACTGAATCACGAACTAGAGTGGGAACTGGATCGCGAACGTATCTCGCCGGATTTTTCGCCAAAAACAAAGCCCCCTCAAAGGAGGGGGCAAAGCTGATTTAGAGGTTTGGGAGTTTTATTGGATGGGTCGATCGAACAACCCGAAAAAAAGGCAGCATTCGCACCTGCCGTCAACTACCAAAACTCAAATTTTCAGTCTCAAAGCTTAGTAGCGTCGAGCAGAGCGATCTTTGTCGCCCCAGCCGCCGCCGCCACCCGGGCGTTTGTTGTCTTCGCGAGGTTTGGCTTTGTTGACTTTCAAGTCACGGCCCATCCACTCAGCGCCGTCTAAAGCTGCGATGGCTGCTGCTTCTTCTGCCTCGCTTGCCATTTCCACAAAAGCAAAACCCCGCATCCTGCCTGTTTCCCGGTCCATTGGCACTTGGACGCGGCTTACAGTACCGTACTCGGCAAATACTTCGTTGAGGTCATCTGATGTTACCTCATATGAAAGATTACCCACGTAAATCGACATAAAATCTCCAGAATCATTAGGGTGCAGAGACTTAGATTCGGAGAGACGCTTGTAAATAAACACCAACAAACTACGCAACCGAATTTAATTCTTGGAAAACCACTATAACATGAAGCCAGCAGAATCAGCAATTGGCTGTCATAATTTTCAATGTTGGGTGCCGAGCGGGCAATCGGCAACAGAAAGTATTCTTGATAAATGACATCTTACACTCTTGGCATCCTCCGGTTGGTTTCTTGGTGCGCGATCGACCTGATATCTGAGATTTTGCGTCGCTGTTACCAGGTTGATTGGGTCTGATTGAGACCAGTGCCTGAGATTCACTTATAACTAACATCACCCACTGTTATCCCTGGACAAGCCTCCTGCCCGTTCCACCAGAGATAAATGTTTTTAGCCCAGGATTAATATTCCGAGTCAATCTCCCATCTTCCATCTCCCGTCTCTCATCGCATCCGATTTAGCGCCCGATAATGGCGGCTCCCCAATAATTATCAAAAGAGTTATTAGCCATATCTACGCGCATTTCATAGTTAGATAGCAATCCTCGCATCATTTGTGAATTTCTTACTTGCTCCCCGATCTCGCGGGGAGGGTTGGGGTGGGGTAAAAATTTTACGACTCCTGCAAGGATTGCTATCTAAGTATAATTATTTCTTTAATATTTCCATTTTATTCATTTTTTAAGGCTTTATGTAGTTTCTCTATTTGCTCTTTCTCTAAGATGATTCTCGGCTGTGATTTTTACACTAATTGCATGAAGTTTGTTTTCGACTCTACCGTATTTAAATGCCTAAAAGCTTATGTCCTAGGAAAGATGCGATCGCACTCCTATCTCCCTAGCATTGTAAAAGTTGAACGTCCACAGTCCACAAAGATTGTCTAGTACAGACAGAAGCAAGCCTAGACAAAAGAGCGTGGAGCAGTTACAGAGGATTTTAAATGGTTATAAACAGTTCGTTGACCCGGCCTTTGGCTATCGTGACGGGTGCCTCTAACGGTATCGGCTACGAACTCGCCAAACAGTTCGCTCAAAACGGCTTCGATCTCCTAGTCACCGCCACCGGAGCGAGCATCAATGAAGCGGCTCAAGCCTTTGAGGGGCTCGGTGCCAAAGTCGAGACAGTGCAGGCAGACCTCGCTACCTACGACGGTGTTGAGACGCTCTACAACCAGATAAAAGCGACTAATCGGCCAGTGGATGCGATCGCAATTAATGCCGGTGTCGGCGTCGGTGGCGACTTTGCCCGCGAGACAGACTTGAAGGACGAACTAAATCTGATTAACCTCAACGTTGTCTCGTCTGTGCATTTGGCTAAACGGGTAGTCAAGGATATGGTCGATCGCGGCCAAGGACGGATTCTATTCACTTCCTCCATTGCCGCCCTAATGCCGGGGCCATTTGAGGCAGTCTATGCAGCATCCAAAGCCTTCATCCACTCGTTTTCCGAAGGACTCCGCAATGAGTTAAAAGATACAGGTGTAACTGTCACCTCGCTGATGCCCGGTCCCACCGATACTAACTTCTTCCACCGGGCGGGAATGGATGACACGAAGGCGGGCGCCGACAAGAAAGATGATCCAGCCGAGGTTGCCAAACAGGGATTTGAAGCCTTGATGGCTGGTAAGGACAACATCATTGCAGGTTCGCTCAAGACAAAGATTCTAGCCAGTGCAAGCAAGGTTTTGCCTGATACCGTTAATGCCGAAATGCACCGCCAGCTTACTGAACCGGGTTCTGCTAACCAATAATTTCCGCCCGTCTTACTATGCTTATGTGTAGATTTAAAGAAAGTAAACATCGCAGATAGTGGCAAGATTGCAGCCAATAAAAGCGTGTTTACTTCTCCCAGTAGTGACGACGATTTAGCGAATTTTTCTCAGGCGTTCATCGATGGCATTATGCAGCATCGGCCTTGGATGCGAACTGAGTAATAAATGGTTCCCGCCTAAGTAATTTAGTACAGCACATTTATGCAAATTCATCATCTCAATTGTGGCTGTATGTGTCCCATTGGAGGGGCGCTTTTCGATGGCTTTAGTAGCGGTTTGACGGCTAACCTCGCCTGCCACTGTCTGCTGGTTGAAACCAATCAGGGACTTGTTCTGATTGATACCGGCTTCGGATTGCGGGATATCCAGTCGCCTTACTCTCGGCTCAGCCCGTTTTTCGTTTATTTTAATAACATCCAGTTCGATCGCAAGTACACGGCAATCCATCAAATTGAACAGCTCGGATTTTCACCAAGCGATGTGCGCCATATTGTACTCACCCACCTCGACTTCGATCATGCCGGTGGTCTAGAGGATTTCCCTGAAGCAACCGTACACGTCATGCAGGCTGAAATCGATGCCGCACACGATCGGCATGGTTTCATCACAAAAAGGCGCTATCGTCCGGGGCAGTGGGATGAAGTCAAACGGTGGAAATACTATTCGGCGGGTGGCGAACCTTGGTTTGGTTTTGAAGCAGTCCGCGAGCTCGACGGATTGCCGCCGGAAATTTTGCTAATCCCGTTGGTGGGGCACACGCGCGGTCATGCTGGCATTGCCATTGATACACCCGATGGCTGGCTTCTGCACGCAGGCGATGCCTATTTCTACCGACACGAGATGGATGCAGCTAACCGACGCTGCACGCCCGGTCTGCGCGCCTACCAATGGATGATGGAGGTCGATCGCAAGGCTAGGTTGCTCAATCAAGGCCGGCTGCACGCATTATCGGTGCAGCATAGTAAAGATGTGCGCGTGTTTTGCAGTCACGATGCTATTGAGTTAAAAGCCTTCGTTGACGGACCTAGGAACTCTTAAAACTAGAAATTTCATCATTACTATTGATTACACCAAGTAGGCGGTTGGGGAAGTTGCAGCCGGACTGCGCTCTGGATTTTGATACATCTTAAATTCAAAACTCATACTAAGTTGCGTTCAAAGAGCTTATTCTTAAATGTGGGAAATATGTCATTGAGCGCCAGCGCTCCCGGTTAAATGCTAGATTGACAAGTTCTTGACAAAGCTCATCGATTACCTTAGACATTGACTTGAATATTAGGTTATTAAAGTAGTTTTCGGGTAAATTTCCCCACTGATGTTCAACTGGCATTAATTCCGGGCTATTTGAATCTAATCTAACTAGCACAAACTATAAAATAGGTGTCGGTTTATTTCCCTGACCCAAAATTATGGGATACTTTTTGCACGAATTGCTGTTGGAGAGACAAAGCATTGACTCATCCCTCAACCTCTCGTGCCTTGCGAAACTTTTCCTGTAATTGCTCGCACGCAGTCTCTAAGGGGATTCCCTCACCCCGCGATAGTTTTGCCTCCGCTTCCTCCACCGAAGAGCGCACCTCCTCCACCCACTCCCAATAATGCTGGCGTGTTTGAGTCAAAGTCTGGAGGGCTTTTGTAATAACCTCTTCCGGCGAGCTAAACTGCCGCGCGTGCTAATTGCGCTTCGATCAATTTCATTTGCTCAGGACTCCAAGTAATATTGATAAGAATCTCCCGGAGTCTCGCTGACACAAATCCCTTTTCTAAGAATAGCGCTACTTTCTGGGCAGTGCGATCGTCCAGAAAAATGGCTGGACAGTGCCGGATCTGCCAAGTTGATTAGACCTCTTGCGAAAGTCTCAGACGAGCGCTAGTTTGTCTTCAAAAAAAGTTCATAATTAGGGCTTGCTGAATAATCGATCGCACATCAAGAATAAGAGCGATCGATATCTTCAAGCCGAGTTAAATATAA
>NZ_JAUBOS010000051.1:0-42717 GCF_036700365.1 Microcoleus sp. w2-18bC1 | reverse complement strand
GGTCTGACCAGTTTTTTTTCAACAATTCTCTAAAAGCCTCTTGACAAAAGACTTACAGTCTTAACTTGTCACCAATGTTGCTACAGTAAAAATATCTAACATAGCATAAGGAGAAAGAATAATGGCTCTTCTGGAATGTGTAAAACCGGGTGCTAAACTCGGTCAAATTATTTTTGCCGTCGATGAATTTTGGATAACAAAAGAGCGATCGCCTAACTGTAGTATGCAAGCGATCGCTCCACCCAAGTTCAAATATTGCTTGCGATCGGCTACATCTCTCGACGGAACGCTCTAATAGCTTCCCCAGCATCAGTTTCGGCCATCAAAATATAGAAGTTCTAGATAAGTCATAAACGAATGCGAATCTCTCCCTCTTTAGCGTAGATAACAGCTTGCATAGGAGCAAGAAAATCCATCCCTAGCAAACCGTCTACAAAAGTGGTCGCAGGTAACGTGTAGGCAACTATAGGAAATTTTTCTAAACGCTCGCCCAAGCAATTAAACCAAGGCACAGCTACTACTGGTGCTTCCACAATACCACCACCTGCTGATGTCCTAATTCTGCGTAGAGGATTTTGGATATCGCAACCAAGAGCTTCTAATATATTTACCCGCAAAACGGTATAAGTTGAGCCTGTATCAACTAATAATCTGAATTGTCTGACAGTATTACTTGTGCTAGAGGCAGCAGCTTTTAAGACGAGTAAATTTCCGTAACGCGAGCACCTATAAAGTTTTTGTGAAGTCACGACAGCACCGAATAGTCATCAGGAATAGGGCCAGTGTATTCTATAGAAATTGACCGGACATCTTTAAATTTGGTCAAAGCTCGGTCTATTTCCTCTCGCTGCGGTGAATGAGCTAAGACTTCACCGCGAATCACATTCCATAAATCGTCGGATTCAGTATCAGCAATTAGCACCCACTCGCGGGGATAGCGATCGCGTATTTCTGCCGCCGTCAAGATTTCCCCTGTGGGTTTGTAATCCGACCCATTGTTATTTTGAATTAGAACTTGAGAGGGCAGGTCGGTTTCTGCTTGAGTAATTTCTTCATTTAATAGTTGCCAAAGTCGGCGTTTTTCTTCGAGTTGGAGGGAGGCGATCACATCTACTAGGACTTGAAAAGGAATTTGCAACTGTACGGTTTCTGGGAGCATGGCGCGTCTCAAGAAATGTTGAAGTATTTTCTATGATAACTCACTCTTCAATTAGCTGATAATAATACTAACTCAGATTTCTAGTTGGTAAACCGCAGATAAACACAGATAAACGCTGATGTAATCTTATCTGCGTTCATCAGCGTTCATCTGCCTACATCTGCGGTTGCAAAAATACCCCTAGGAATCAGCCCGCCATTTATCCAAAGCCGTTTTCTTTCAGAAGTAGTGTTGCAGGCTATTGAGAGCTATACTCACCAAATGTTGTCACATACCCCTTAACAGTAACTCCCATATCTAATTCCTCGTGATGAATAAGTAGGTTAGATAATTGGGCTATCAAAAATTCAATCTCGCGACGGTTCTCAAACTGGAGAAAAATACTGCTACCTTCACCCTTAATAATCACCGTTGGAATATCGCTGTCGTCTAACTGTGAATCAATATCTGGGATTATTTGTCTGATTTGCTCTTCAGTCCACATCTGACTCATTCCTCTATCTCCCGTTCAAAAATACAGCGGTATGACTTACCACTCTTATTGAGAATGACACCGCAGAAAGTGCAGCGCCCCTCGCCTCTTAATTCATTATACTCTGCCAACTCACGGCAGCGACGAATAGCAGCTTGCCGATCGCTAGTAGCAACGATTGTGTCTGCATCAAGCCAAACTTTATTTCCAGGGTTTTCTAACATTCCTACACTCTATATTGCCGTAAATATTACATCATGGTCAATAAACCCAAAGAAACCCGGTTTCTGGCTATTCTGCAAGATTTCAATCGGTGCATCTCATTTTTGCAAATATATTCGTAGGGGTTCTCGGATTCCGGCAGTAAGTCTCTGCTTATAACTAATAAATTATCTGGCGGAATGCGAGATCCCTTACAAAATTGGGATGCACCCGATTTCAATTATACCGAACAATTCAATCACAGATGAACGCTAATGTAATTATATCTGCGTTCATCTGTGTTTATCTGCCTACATCTGCGGTTGGAAAAATACCCCTATGCACCTCCCCGCAACTTATCCAAAACCGTCCGGTCTTCCAAAGTCGAAGTATCCCCAGAAACCTCTTGTCCCGCAGCCAAAGAACGCAGCAATCGGCGCATAATCTTCCCGCTTCGAGTCTTCGGCAAAGCATCAGTAAATCGAATTTCGCCGGGACGGGCGATCGCCCCAATTTCCTTAACAACGTGCTGCTTCAATTCCTTAGCCAATTCATCGCTAGGTTGCTGCGAGTTGTCCAGCGTGACAAAAGCCACAATTTCCTCACCTTTAATCTCATCAGGTTTGCCAACAACCGCAGCTTCCGCCACCGCTGGATGCGATACCAAAGCTGACTCAACTTCCATTGTGCCGAGTCGGTGTCCGGCCACATTAATTACATCGTCAACGCGGCCCATTACCCAGAAATAACCGTCTTTGTCCTTGTGCGCGCCGTCTCCAGCAAAGTACACGAATTCGCCATCTTTCGGGTGCAAATATTCCCAATAAGTGCGACGGAAGCGATCGGGATCGTTGTAAAGTGTACGCATCATTCCCGGCCAAGGATGTTTTACCACTAAATAACCGCCGCTTTCGTTAGTGACTGGTTCCCCATCTTGGTCAACAACATCAGCCACAATTCCGGGGAACGGTAGGGTTGCAGAACCGGGTTTTGTAGGAATTGCACCGGGCAAAGCGGTAATCATAATTCCCCCGGTTTCTGTTTGCCACCAAGTATCGACGATCGGACAATTCGAGTTGCCAATTACGCGCTGATACCACATCCAAGCTTCAGGATTGATCGGTTCGCCGACGGTTCCTAACAATCGTAAAGATGACAAATTGCGCGCGTTGGGCAAGTGTTCGCCCATTTTCATGAATGTTCGGATCGCAGTGGGTGCAGTATAGAAAACGGTGACGCCGTATTTTTCAATTACATCCCAAAAACAGCCAGGATTTGAAGGGCGAGGAGCACCTTCATACATTAAAGTTGTCGCACCGTTGGACAGCGGCCCGTAGACAATATAACTGTGTCCAGTAATCCAGCCGACATCAGCAGTACACCAGTAAACATCGGTATCTTGGAGGTCGAATATCCATTTGGTTGTCATGTGGGTATAAAGGTTATAACCACCGGTTGTATGGACGACTCCTTTCGGTTTGCCGGTACTGCCACTGGTGTAGAGTACGAACAGCATATCTTCGCTGTCCATCGGTTCGGCGGGACAATTTGCCGATGCACCTTTTTGCAAATCGTGCCACCAATGATCGCGCCCTGGTTCCATGTCAATTTTCTGTTTGGTGCGCTGAACTACGAGAACGTTGGTAACGCTTGGTGTGGCATTATTTGCTAATGCTTTGTCTACTTGTGTTTTGAGGCCGACGGCGGTATCTTTGCGGAAGCCACCGTCTGCGGTGATGACGAGTTTTGCTTGGCCGTCGTTAAGTCGATCGCGCAAAGCTTCTGCACTAAAACCACCAAAAACAACGCTGTGTACTGCACCGATTCTGGCGCAGGCTAGCATGGCGATCGCAGCTTCGGGAATCATGGGCATATAAATGCCGACGCGATCGCCCTTTTGGACTCCCAATTGTTTGATGACGTTCGCCATTTGGCAGACTTCGCGGTGGAGTTGCGCGTAGGTGAGGGTGCGGGAGTCGCCGGGTTCACCTTCCCAAATCAGGGCGGCTTTATTTTTGCGCCAAGTGGTTAAGTGGCGATCGAGACAATTGTAAGAAATATTAATTTTACCGTTGACAAACCATTTAGCAAAAGGCGGTTGCCAGTCGAGCACGGTATCCCAGTTTTGGAACCAGTCTAATTCTTGGGCGGCGAGTTCTGCCCAGAATGCTTGGGGGTCAGCTTTGGCTTTGTCGTAGAGGGCTTTGTACTCTTCTAGGCTTTTGATGTGAGCTTTTTGGGAGAATTCAGCGGGCGGCTGAAATAGCCGTCTTTCATGCAGAATTGATTCGATGGTATCTTGTGACATTGTTTTTTCTGTAACTGCATCTACTTCTTTAAACTATTTTGTACGCAATTGAGTGCAAAAATATCTTGAGTTTCGTTAAGAATTTTGGGAATTGTGTAAATGTTGGGGCTGTGGCTGTTTATTTGAAAATTATAATTGCCTCGACTTTTGAGACCAAATAAAGTTCGATCGAGCTTCGTTTCGGGAAAACTTTTATATAAAATATTGTATAAATTTTAGTTTGATAGTACAATGATGTGAAGCTGCTTGAAAAAAATTATTCAATCTGAATGATAGGGAAAAGCATGATCCAAAATTTAGAAGCAAGCCAACTGTCGCTAAATGACGTTCGCCGCCTTCTCAAACTGGAAGAGCGAGAAGGAGAGGCCTTCACCGATTTTTTCTCTCTGGAAGCGCTGTTAGAATTAGAACAGCAGGAAATATTAAAAATTAGAACTGACTTTCGACGCTACTTATCCGCAGGAAAAGTTTCCGAAGAACTCGTTAAATTTTTAGTGCTTTCACCGTTAATGAGATTAGCAGGATTTTTTGATATTCCGATCGTGCTGACAATGGAAGATAGCATCGCGATCGAGGTTGAGGATGGGGATACTTTAATTAAAGGGCGCTTAGATGTCTTAGCGGTAAATCAGCCGGATGCAGAACTCGCGGCGTCACAGTTTTGGATTTTGGTAGTGGAGGCGAAAAATAGTGCGATCGATCCTTGGGCCGGTTTGCCACAATTGCTGACTTATGCTTATAAAAGTTTGCAGCAGCAATCGTCTGTTTGGGGATTGACGACGAATGGACGTAACTATCAGTTTGTCTATCTGACGCGGGGAAATCCTTGTACTTATCAGATTTTACCGGAATTGAATTTGATTGACCGAGAGCGATCGCTCTTGTTGGCGCAAGTGTTAAAAGCGATTTGCAAGTTGCAGAATGTGCAGTTGCAGTTGGCTTAATCTCTGCGGTTGAAATCTGTGCTTGCCTGTACTGCCTAGACAGATATTCTGTAACAATTTAGTCTTAATCGCATTCTATCGTCGAGGCCAACTGTTGTTAACTTCTGTTGGGAACTGCCGGAGATTTAGAAATCAAGATTTGTTAAAAAACTGCAATAGGGAGTGACAAAATACTAATTTTTTTATACAATAATAAACGGTTAAACCCTGCAACTGAAGGTAAAAAAGTGTCTGAACTTAGACAAAATTTAATTACCAGAGATTGGGTTATCATCGCCACCGAACGGGCGACAAGACCGGATCAATTCGCAAACAAAAAAAAGTGGACAGCAGCAGTGCCACGCCACCGTGCCGATTGCCCGTTTTGCGTGGGAAATGAAGAAGACGGAACCTTAGAAACTTGCCGTTTGGGCGATTCCCTACGGGATAGCTTCGCTTCACGCACTGGGTGGAAAGTCCGGGCAATTCACAACAAATATCCCGCCCTCTCCCCGACAGCAGAATGGATGAGGATATCATCGGGAATTCACCGCACGATGGCGGGAATCGGCGTGCACGAAGTAATTGTCGAACATCCGCGACACGATTTGACGACAGCTTTGTTGAGTGTTGAAGAAGTTGAAAACATACTTTTAGTATACCGCCAGCGCTATGTAGAAATTAGAAAAAATCCCCACATTGAAACAATTATTATCTTCAAAAATCACGGAGAAACTGCCGGAACTTCTCTCGAACATCCCCACTCGCAGATAGCTGCTACGCCTGTTGTACCCAGCCAATTTCGCAGCCGCATCGACGAAGCTATTAGATATTTTGACGACACGGGAGAATGTCTGTTTTGCCGGACTTTGGAAGATGAATTAGCGGCGAGAGAAAGAGTGATTTGTGAGAGTGAACATTTTGTGGCTTTTATCCCTTACGCTGCACTTTCACCGTTTCACACTTGGATTTTTCCGCGCCGACATTCCTCTTCGTTTGATGAAATTACTGATGGGGAAATTACGGATCTTGCTGATACTTTGAAAACTGTACTGGCTAAGCTTTATTACGGATTGAACAATCCTGATTACAACTATAATATTCGATCGGCACCGATCGCCGAAGGGGGAACAAAATACTTTCACTGGTATATCGCAATTATTCCCAGAGTCACCAAGCAAGCTGGGTTTGAGTTGGGCAGCGGGATGTTTATCAATACTGCTTTGCCCGAAGAAAGTGCGGCGTTTTTGCGATCGATCGAAATTCCTAGCGACAGTAATTTTTCCCACATCTAAAGTATTCTAGATCACAATAGGTCAAATTTACTTCAAATTGGGGTAAAAATGCACGCAGCTACTCCCAGTTGCGAGTCTGCGTTGGGGGAGGAAACTGATATTATTGGAGATTTGATATTTGAGATTAAAGAATTAGGAATAACGCATGATCTAAGGGTTTAGATCACCGGCCTAAAGTTGGATTCTTTTTTTAAACTGGTATAACTTACGCTCTAAATTTATGAACGTACAAATACTTATGGATGTTACCAACCTCACAATAAACTTTCGACATACTGCCAGCCGTCGTCGCTAAAAGTAGCTCTCAACATATCTCTAATTTTGGCATCGATCGATAATATTCCCTCGCCCGACTCACCATTCTCCCCGATTTCGCAACTGTCTTCAGACATATTTTCTTGGATGTGGGCCAGAGTATCGGCGAAATTAGCCAGAAAATAATGTTCGTGCACCCACGCTGTTGGATCTGGTATTGCTGCACTCCCAAAAGCTCGATCGACTAAATCTTTTTTGGCAACATCGTCAGTCTGGTTTTTCATGTTGAGTTCGATTTAGGTAGAACTGGTAACTTAATCCATTTTAAGCTTAATTGTCCACAGGAACGCGATCCTGATCGACCACAGCAGTGACAAATTTGTGTAGTTTGTGCGATCGCGATCCTAATTTTTGGGTCGATCGCGTGTTATCATTTTACCTCCCGCTCGGTGGTCAATAATGTTCACATCGAGCAGAATACACTTGGGAATCATTCCGTGAACTCCTTTTTGAGGATTGTTGACAGCCTGCGTAATCCGAAAATTTACCGCGAGGGAACACAAAACATAAGCATCTTCCTCTTGGAAACCCGCAAACTTTTGCAACCAATAAACCGTCTGTTTTACCGCCATCTCAAACGCTTCATCTAATGTTCTACCAAATCCCATAATCACAATATGAGTGGGCGTTTCTGCAAACGGAAATATCAGAAATAAATCCTTGCGTAAGATGATTTGAATAGTCCCATTCATCGAAGTTTCAATGGCAGTACCGTCAACTTCACCGTCTCCTTGTGCCGAATGTCCGTCGCCGATGGACAGTAAACCGCCCCGCATAAAAACAGGTAAAAATAACCGCGTTCCTGGTTGGAGTTCCTGATTGTCCATATTGCCGCCGTAGCGCGCTGGAGGAATAGAAGAACGGTTGATTCCTGCATTGGCAACGCCGATAATGCCAAAAAAAGGATGCAGGGGAATCCGAATGCTGCTACCTGTGGGAAATTCAGCAGTTTTTTGCTCTAAATCTAGCGGAATAAACCGCAATTTAGGTTCGGGGAAATACTCAGGCAAAGCTCCCCATCCGGCGCGAATTGCATTAAATCCTACTGGTAAACTGGGGTAAACATCCTCAATGTGAATTTCTAAAACGTCTCCCGGTTCGGCATTGTTAACATAAATCGGGCCTGTCAGCAAGTGGGGCCCCGGCCCAACTTTGCGGTTGGGAGGCAAATTCTGACAAATATCTAAAAATTCGGGGGTGAGAAATTCCGGCGGCGCTTTGTCAGCAACATAATATCCTGAATAGGTTTCGATATCGATGCGATCGCCCGAATCCACCCTTAAAGCAGGTTCGATATTCGGAGAGAAACCGCCTAAGTGTACGGTTTTGCAGTTAGCCTTGAGAAGGTGGCGAGTCATGGGATTTTAGATTTGAGATTTGAGATTTTAGATTGAAGTAAGGGTGTTAAGAATGTTATATCGCAAGTCTCAAGCCTTTTTGAGAAAGATTTTTTTTAATGAACCGCAGAGGGCGCAGAGGGCGCAGAGAAAGAGAATTCAGAGATATAGCCTTTCTCAGTAACATGAGCTGTTTTTGGGCATTGGGCATTGGGCATTGGGCAAACAGGAAGAGTACCTTACTTTCCTGAGAACCGCTATAAGAAGATTTCCCAAAAGGATGGAGGTTTCTTTTATCGGAGATATTTTACTAATTTCTTAACTTTTTGATAACGTTGGTAGTTTAAAATTTAAAGTTGGTGGCGCGGGTTTATATGTATTTGGGGGGAGTTCTGTTTGGCTGGTAAAACCCACCCCTACAACTAATGACTAATGACTTATGTTAACGCATTTGCCTAATACAGTAGAAACTTCTCAAGGTTATTCTCGCAATCCCTGGTTTTTTGGTCTTTTGATTTTGATTGTCCTACTGCTAGGTTTCATTATGCAATCTCACCTCAACCAACCTCAGCTTTTAACCGATCCGTTTCTGCAACTTCCAACAGTAAACTCGGTGCGAGTTGTCTGGTTTACCGAGTTTGTTGGTACTCGCAACACTGTTACTTACGGCGAAAATTTGAATCAAACTCTGACGGCAAATACTACCAAGCTAAGCCGCACTCGCGAAGACAAAGACTCGCGCATCTCCGATGAAATGAAACAAAGCATAATTGACAGTAATCCAATTGTCCGCGACATCTGGCGCCACGAAGCAGAAGTCCCCAATTTAAGGCCCGGTGTTCCCATTCCTTATCGAGTCACTAGCGAAAGGAAAAATGGCGCATCTGTCAGCAGCCAAGTTTTCACTCTTTCTTCAAAACCAGCAGCAGGAATGCCGCTCAAAATCCTCCTCACTTCCGACCATCAATTGATGCCGATGACAGCAGCAAATCTCCAGAAAGTAGGTGAAACAATTGGCAAAGTTGACGCGGTTTTCATGGCTGGGGATTTAATTAATATACCCGATCGCGCTTCCGAATGGTTTGACGACTACCGAGGCCGGGCATTCTTTCCCGCTATGCAAGGGCGCGCATTTTCCGAACTGGACAAAAACGGCATCAAAACCGTTTACAGCGGCGGCGAACTAATCCAACACGCGCCTTTATTTCCCGCCATTGGCAATCACGAAATCATGGGCAGGTTTTCAACTACCAGCGCCCTCAACGACCAATTTAATGATCCTTTTCCCCGCGTGGCTGCCGAAAAAATATACGCTCAACGTGCTGCATCTTTGAATCCTAATAATGACTCTTCAGTGCGAAAGATATGGCTGAAAAACAATAGTTTTAATAGCGATACCTATGACGAGATCTTCAATTTGCCGGGCGAAAAGAATTACTATGCTGTGACTTTTGGCGACGTGCGGTTAGTGACTTTATACGTTGCGAATATCTGGCGGACTCCGAATTTAGATCCGGGTGCGAGAGGCAGGTATCGGGAACGAGACGAAGATTTTAATAATCCCGAAAAATGGGGCTACGGACAGCATATTTTTGAGCCGATTGTCAAGGGCAGCCCTCAATATAATTGGCTGCAACAAGAGTTAAAAAGTGCGGAATTCCAGCAGGCAAAATATAAAATTGTGATGTTTCACTACCCGCCGCATTCTCTGGGTGACAATATTGTACCTGCTTATACTGATCCAGCGCAAATAGTCGATCGCGCTCTCGATGGCGAGATTAAAATGGTGCGTTACGAGTATCCGAAACAGCAAGATTATCTGATTCGGGATGTAGTGCCGCTACTAGAAACAGCGGGCGTGCAGTTGGTATTCTACGGACATTCCCACTTATGGAATCGGTTTGTAAGTTCCAGCGGAATGCACTTTTTGGAGACTTCTAATGTGGGCAACAGTTACGGTGCTTTTGTGGGGGAAAAGCGCCGATTTGTGCCGCCGGCATATCGGGAAGATTACAGCGCTATTGGAGACCCGAACGGATTGGAACCTGTAGTGCCGACTGTTGCGCCTTTGTTGGGAGAAGACGGGCGGCCACTGCCGTATATTGATAGCAATGATATTACTGCGTTTACTATTTTTGATACGGGCGAGGGTACGGTTAGCAGCTACTATTTTGATACGCGGAAACCAGAGTCGGAAGTGGTGAAGTTTGATGAGTTTAAGTGCGAAAGGTAAGGGCACGGCATTGCCGTGTCCCTACAGATATCTGAGTCAACTGAGATCTTGCACTATTCTCAATTAGCTATTTAGGAACAGGCAAGATGCCCGTTCCACAATAACATTGAGTTTTGTGGAACAGGCATCTTGCCTGTTCTTGAGAATGGTGCAAGATGTAATACCAAGCTGCATTGTGATGTAGAATCTAGTTGAGGGTGATAAATGTCAAATAATTTGGAAATCGCCGAAAATATTCGGCTGTTGAATCAACCGTCTTATAGCCCCGAATTAATGCCCGTTGAACATCTGTGGGAAGATTTACGAGAAAACTACTTTAATAACCGAATATTCAAGTCAATGTCTAAGGTAGTCGATGAACTTTGTCATGGACTTGTCAATCTAGCATCTAATCCGGAACGCTTGCGCTCAATGACTTATTTCCCACATTTTAGAATAAGCTCTTTGAAAGCAACTTAGTATCAGCTTATACAACAGACCTACAATGTTCGCTGGAAAAAAAGTCGAGCTAATCGCTCACTGAAAACGTGTTAATACTTTGTTCAAACGTGGGCCTGCGCTCTTCAAATTCCTCAGCACTGGTAGAGAATGCAACAATCCACATATTGCTCCCTTGCTTAATCGTGTAGATTATCTGTTTGGCAGTTACACCGGAAATTGTTGCTTCTATCACGATCTGACCTGCCTGATAGCGGTCAAGCGACACTTTCTTCTGCTCCACGACACGAAATTCGCTGGGTAATTGTTTAGGAATCAGATCCAAGTATGTATCTATTGTCACTGTAGGTCCAACTGACTCTATAGCAATAGCGACATTACTCAGAAAACCTGCTTTACTAACCTTCGAGTCAAAAGCCCAGATGACGAATGCGGATGGATTCTGTTTGAGTGACTGAGCTACCTGCTGATAGTAGGGCCCCAAAGATTCCAGCTTCTGAACCACCACGTCCAGATATTGGCTGAGATCTCCGCCGCTATAACTCTCCGGTAACTGCAATTGTACACCGCGTCCCTCAAATTTTTTCCAACCTGGGATGGTGGTGGTTTGTGTGCGGACAAAGGGACTTGATGTTTGTTGAGAGGTTTGTGGCTGCTTGCAGCCTATGACTAGGCTTGGTAGCAACAGACAGAGTACCAGCAAAAAGTTTTTCTTATTCATGGAATTACGGTTTATACGCCAACTTGGTATCACTCATGATTGTACGTCTGAACGCAACTTGGTATAAGATTAAACTGAGATGTTGCACCCTGTTTAATTACCTGTTTAGGAACGGGTTCTCCGGCCCGTTCCACAAGAAAATTGAGTTGTGTGGAACAGGCATCTTGCCTGTGCTTAACAAAGGTGGAAGATGTAAGATTAAACCTTGTCTTTCGCAGGCGGAACCAAACCAGTTTTATTCAAACCCGCATCAATCTGCCTGAGCAATTTAAAATCATCTTCGGGTAAGGAATTAACAGGCGAGTGTTTTTTCAGAAATGAGAATGCTTGCCGAAATTCACGCGGCTGGGAGTCGATCGCACTATCGAAGTGACAAGGTACAATTCTTTGAAAGTCCCAACTCGCCACTTTATCCACCCAATCGAGAGTTTCCCTCGGCGCGCGGTTGAGAATCAATGTCTGCAAAATCGGCGCCACAAACAACCGCCCTCCTCCCCGCAAAGCCTCAAACGATCGCACCCAATCTGTTTTCCACTTGAACGGATACAACCCGAAATAAGCTTTCCTAGAGCGTTCTGGCGCTTTGCGCGCGCTAGCAAATACCTCCGACCACGGCGGTACTTCCAGCACGCTGGGGCTAAAATACATGGCAAATAAGGCAATTCTCTGCCACCCTTTGCGCCGATTTTCCTGGGTGTCTGCCACAATGTCCGAGGCGCTGTCTTTGGCGTGAAATAGCAGCGGGTACGAGTCGAGTTGGACGATCGCGGGAGGATTTTCGGGAATGGAAACCACGGAATCTGTTAACATCAGCGTGCGCGATCGTCTGTGAAATAACGCAACTTCTGCAAATTTGCCCAAACCAAGGTCGAGGGGGCCGAGAATTGCCCAGTCAAATTGATCGACTAACGGCGTGTTGCTGCTGTCAAAGGGCAGTACAGACGTGCGTTTCGCGGGCAAACCCAGCCAACTCAGCGGCAAATTCACGGGGAAACTCCACTGCTGCGGGGCGACAAATACCTGCGCTTCGGGAAAACACCTCGCAAAGGGGCCGACAAAAACTTTGTGCTCGATGCCGGAAACCGTTGTCAGCAGGATGTACTTCACCTCGCCGTGCTCTGCTACTAACTCTTTTACCAAGCGGATGCACTCAGGAGTCGGTGCAACGGGGGCATAGACGAGAAGGCCTTCGGGTTCTAATTTAATTACTGTCATCCGAATCGGGACGACAACGTAGAAAATGCCTTGTAGCTGGTCAAAAGTCCAGATTGTATCTTTAACTATTTCCTTGCGGATGGTGCGCCGCTTGCTGTAGGGATAGAGGGGGACGACTGGCCAAAAGGCCCAAGAATAGTCCCTAGAATCAATCTGTGCTGATGTTGGTATGCCTTCGCCCTCTGCCACTGGTGCGACTCCTTGCCGATTTTTTTGTACGTGCGTGCGATCGAACTATTTTTATCTTATTTCACTCCTGTTGCGCGGATTCGAGGAGTTGAAACCGGGTTTCACCAGGCCTGGGTGCGAGAACTATTAAACCAACTGTTCAGGATCAATGCCTAGTTCCCGCAACCGCGCCGCTAGTCTTTCCTCTCGCTGTTGAGATTCTGTGAGTTGCTGTTGAGCTTCAATTACTTGCTGTTGAGATTCTATCAGTTGCCGTTCCGCCGCCGTCGCTCTTTCACCCGGACTCAAAATCAACCCTCCTTGGGCAGTAAACCACCGCAACCACAAACGATTCATACTCTTATAAGTGCCTTGCCACCAACCTAAACTCAACTGCAACTCAGGAATAAATAACCGCCCATCAATTAATTCGGCAGGTTCATAGTGGCCTCCTACAAGATGAAAAGCTCGCAATTCATCCGTGTAGCGACTGAACACAAAATAGTAAGGAATCCGCAAAATTTGTTCATAAACTTGCCACTTAGTCGGCGGTTCCCCAGCTTGCTGAACAGTCCGCCCTAAATCTTCATCTTCAGTACCCGGCGATAGCAATTCCACCACCACAAACGGATTTACCCGTTCTTGCCAAACTACATAACTCAAACGCATATCGCGCCCTTGATAAAGCCTTGGCACACCCACCGCAGCAAACCAATCCGGGCGTTTATGCCAGCGCGGTTGTGTTGCATCGTAATACAAATTTAGGTCACTGGCTGTAAAGACTTGTTCCGCATCCCATCCCGGCGGCAAAAACGTGAATTCCAAGAGTTGCGGCTGATCTAAATGAAATGTATCTGGCAAACCGGGCTCCTTTGGGTCTTCGCTAGGTAAATCATACATTGTTGGCAAACTCTGCCGGGGGTCTAAAGGCGGTTCAGCTTGAGCAGGCGGGTAAGTCGGGAATGTCATCAGAAATATGGGTTAGAAACCCCGTCCTTTTAGGACGGCTTTACATTGAGTTAAAACTTTTGTGGGGTGGAGGGGTATGGTTGCCCCTCCGGCGAGGTATGGTTGCCTCAATCTCCTTTCGGAGTAAAGTTAGCTTCGCCAATGTTTTAAGAGCTTGTTAGGCTGAAAGCACTGTCCCAGTGACCTTAGAACTGTTTAACCTTCAGCGACAGAGCAAGGAACTAGCTACGCATTCCAGGGTGTCGTGACTCAAAAAACGTAGTCAGTTAAGACTTAGGCTGGTCAGAACGGCTTGTCAGATTTCTCTTTCAAGCCTCATGCCTTCAGGCTGAGGTTCCTGACAATGAATTCTGAGGTTGCTTATCCTGATATGATTATAACCTTGTGAGAATGTCTTGCATTTCCAAAGAATTCCCATTAACTCTCAATCTCAAATCTCAAATCAAAACTCCAAAATCGATATGACTCAAAACTACCGCATCACTCTTTTACCAGGAGACGGCATCGGCCCTGAAATTATCGCTGTGGCGGTAGATGTCCTGAAACTTGTCGGTCAACAATTGGACATCGGCTTTGAATTTCAAGAAGCTTTAATGGGCGGCGCTGCTATTGATGCCACAGGCAATCCGCTGCCAGAAGAAACACTGGAAAAATGCCGCAACTGCGATGCAGTATTGTTAGCAGCAATTGGCGGTTACAAGTGGGATAATTTGCCCCGCGAACAGCGCCCGGAAACTGGATTATTAGGACTGCGCGCCGGATTGGGATTGTTTGCAAATTTGCGTCCTGCGACTATTTTACCGCAATTGGTTGATGCTTCTAGTTTGAAACGGGAAGTTGTCGAAGGGGTGGATATTATGGTGATCCGCGAACTCACAGGCGGCATTTACTTCGGCAAACCGAAAGGTATTTTTGAGACGGAAACAGGCGAAAAACGCGGTGTCAATACGATGGCTTACACCGAGTCGGAAATTGACAGGATCGGGCGAGTTGCTTTTGAGACGGCCAGGAAGCGGAGCAAAAGGCTGTGTTCCGTTGATAAAGCGAATGTTTTGGACGTTTCGCAACTGTGGCGCGATCGTATTATTGCCCTTTCTTCCGAATACCCTGATGTCGAACTTTCTCACCTCTATGTTGACAACGCAGCCATGCAGTTAATTCGCTGGCCGAAACAGTTCGATACAATTGTCACAGGCAATTTATTCGGCGACATTCTTTCCGATGCGGCGGCGATGCTAACTGGTAGTATTGGGATGCTCCCTTCTGCTAGTTTGGGAGCAAGCGGGCCGGGAGTTTTTGAACCCGTGCACGGTTCCGCACCAGACATCGCCGGACAAGATAAAGCCAATCCCATCGCCCAAGTTTTGAGTGCGGCAATGATGCTGCGCTACGCCTTAAATCAGCCGGAAGCTGCTAATAAAATTGAGCAAGCCGTTGTCGAAGTTTTGGATCGAGGTTATCGCACTGGTGATATCATGTCGGAAGGCATGAAACTCGTTGGCTGTCGGGCGATGGGCAATGCTTTAATTGAAGTTTTGCAAGGTTGATCGAATGGCATTGTAGGGACGAATTCTTACTGCATTAGTGTCAAGCTAAAGTTAAACGTAGTATCAGTCTTCTGTGTGAGTCACCATCCTCTGGATCCCCCCTAACCCCCCTTAAAAAGGGGGGAACTGGAAGCACTCAAAGTCCCCCTTTTTAAGGGGGATTTAGGGGGATCAAGACTTCGATACAAACGAGAGAGATACAGGGTTTTAGTCTTAAGTTGACACACATAGTTCTTACTCGTTCCCAGGCAGATCCCGGTAACAAGAAACCAGTGCCTACAGGAATTGGGGTTTAATGTTTCGCAGTCAAAAGCTTGAATTGCTCGGTATCAATGCGACTTGCTCGATACAAAACTTCAGCAATTTCCGAAAGCGCTAGCACAGAATGTGCGCGATAACCGTTGGCCTGCATCTTATCTTTGACTCCCTGTTCGTGGTCGATTAATACCACGATATCTTCCACATTCAACCCAGCCGATTTTAACTTAGCCGCGCCTTCCATCACGCTTTTGCCACTAATCAAAATATCATCGACTACGACAATCGTTTCTCCTGCCTGAAAATGCCCCTCAATTAATTTGCCCGCCCCGTAAGTTTTCACCTCCTTGCGCGGGAAAATCATCGGGCGTTCCATCCGCAATGCTAAACCCGTTGCTGTGGGTAAAGAACCGTAGGGAATTCCGGCAATGCGATCGAATTTTAAATCCTTGAGAATGTCTGCATAAGCGCTGACAATTTGATGGAAAATCTGCGGAATTGAGATAATTTTCCGCAAGTCGATGTAATATGGAAATACGGCGCCGGATGCTTGTACGTGGTCGCCAAAAACTACGCAGCCGATGTCATAAAGTTGCAAGATTAAATCGCGGTGAGGTTCCGGTTGCAAAAAGCAAACATCGGGCAGCCACAATTCGCAAGTGGGACTACCTTCGATCGCCCGCACCCTCTGTTTATTAATACTATCCCGCAGTTTCTCAATTTCTCGGTGCGGCTCTTTCCCCGCTAATAAACTTGGGGGGACTGGCAGCAGCAAACCGTCACCATTTGTGCTTAAACCGGCCGCCAGCAGTTGTGCGAGGTCGTTTTCTTCTGTGAGGTCATTTTCTTCGGCGATGTCTCCTTCGACTAAAATTAGGCGTTCAGGAGCTTCTTTGCGGATGCGGGCTAACATATCCGGCATTACTCCTACTTCTAAACCGAGTTTTTCGGGAGTTCCCCAAGTTTGAGAGAGTCGGACTAATTGCAAGTAAAAAGGGTTGTTTGGCGTCGGGTATTCTTGCACAGCCGCCGCTGAGGGGTTTGCGGTGGCACAGAGCACAAAAACAGTTTTTCCGGCGTATAACAAAAATGGCGCTACTTGGTCGAATCCGGGATAGGGACTTAAGGTAATAGCGTCAACTCGCCAGTCTTGAAATACAATTTTGGCAAACACTGTGCTGGTATTTAAATCGCAGTGTTTGGCATCTAAAATTACTGGCAGGTGAGGGGGAATAATTGTTAAAATTTCTTGCAGCAATGCCCAACCGGGAATACCGAGAGATTGGTAAAAACCGAGGGTGATTTTGCAGGCACAGATTAAATCGGCTGTTTGGTCGATCGCACTTTTTAGCTTTGACAACAAATCAGTTACAAAAGTTTGAGTCTCTTCCCCAGTCATCGAAACCAGCGCGGGCAAGGTTTCCGGGTCGGGATCGAGGGCTAAATACAGCAAACTTTGATTGGTTTCAACAGCCGCTAACAGTTTATCGAAAAAGTCGGTTCGTTCCGTCATAATTTGTTAGGAAGGTAAGGGGAATTAAAAAAATTGCAGATCAAAGTGAAAGGGGTGTTGTGCCGGAAGAAACCGATCCCCGTTGAAATTGAAATTAAGAATCTTTTAAGATTGTAGAATGTAAAGAGCAGGAAATCTGTAACTTTGGGAGCAGTTTCATGGGGAATGATTTTCGAGTTGGCTACACCAGTGATTTCACCTAAGCCGCAGCAAATCAATTAGTTGCGGTAAACTAACCAGTGTCCGGGCGGCGATTTTATCGGCATTCCCCTGCAGTACGCTAGTTTAGCAAATGCGAATTAGCAAGGGGCAAGTTTGAGCGGGGCTTCTTGGCGGCAAGCTAATTTACAAGGCGCTAATTTTACTCAAGCTAATTTAATCCAGAGCCCGTTTGAGGGGGTTAATCTAAAAAATGCTACCGTTGGAGGTATTATTTTGGTTGACCAAGAATTTCAAAGGTGGTACAAGCCCCCGCATTTATCCGTGGAATCAATCGAAAATCGAAAATCCTCAAGCCCCCGCATTTATCCGTGAAGTCAATCTAAAATCTAAAATCTAAAATCTAAAATCGATTGACGGTAGTATTAAATAGAAGCAGAAGCTAAAGCAATGCCCGCCTTAGATTAGGGATAGTAATAAATGATCGGTACGATCGACTTTACGATTTGGGACGAGTTGCTGCAACGCTACGTTGACGATTTGGGCCGCGTCAATTATCGGCGCTGGAAAGCTGAGGGGGCTGATGTTTTGAGGGCGTGGCTGGAAAGTTTGGCCGATGTCGATTTGGCGGATGGTACTGATGCGGATGCGCGGCTGGCGTTGTGGCTGAATGCGTATAATGCGATCGCAATTTCTCAAGTTCTGGAAGTATATCCGATCGCGTCCATCCGTCCCAAAGTTTTGGGAATTCCCAACTGGCTGAGTTTTTTGGATTTTTTCACTCGTTCAAATACGATTATTGGCGGCAAAAAGTACAGTCTCAATCAAATCGAACACGCAATTTTGCGGCCGGAATTTGCCGAACCGCGCATCCATTTTGCATTAGTTTGCGCTTCAGTCGGGTGCCCGCTGCTGCGCCGGGGGGCTTATTTTCCGGAGTCGGTACGGACTCAACTAGAAGCGGATGTGAGCCGTTTTATTCACAATCCTGATAAGGTGCGATATGATGCCGAGAAAAAGACGCTTTATTTGAGCAAGATTTTTAAGTGGTACGGCGAGGATTTTGTAAAGGCGGCGGGTTCGGTGGCTGAGTATGTGGGCGGTTATTTGGGGACGGAGGCGGCTGTGGGTGATGGATGGGCGATCGTTTTTTTGCCCTATGACTGGAATTTGAATCGGGTTGAAGGATAAAATTTGCGCCTAGGGGTAGGTGTTGTTTTGAGGGAGTAATTTTTTTCGGCTGTCGTTACCCCTTCAAATTGCCAGATTCAACAGGGCGATCGGATGAGTCCGAGGCGATCGACTGTGACCAGGTGAGAGGCGATCGGACTGCTGGCACTGGCAAGGGTGAAAAATGCACCATTTAGGGCGGTGTGTGGGGTTTTGGGGTGATTGGATGGCTGGCACGGCTGAAGGGGTGAGAATCGCACCACAGCCACGGCTCAAGCGATGGGAGCGGTGGTGGTCATTAGATATCAGTTATTAGTTCTCAGATGTCGGAGCGCTGGCACGGTCGGAGCGCTGGCACGGTCTAGCGCGGTCGGAGATGTCGGAGAGGCTGGCACAGGTCTTTATGTAAAGAGTTGATGTTTAAGTATTTTTTCGGTAGACACTGAATTGAAAAAGGTTGAATATGCAATAAGGACTTGTAATCCCTTTCTTTTGGAGAAATGATAAATGTCTAATCATAAAGATGACTCTGAAGATAAAACAGAGGTAGTTGGGTATGTAGCTGGTGGTGCTGCGGCTGGAGCAACCGTAGCTGGTGCAGTAGGTGGGATGGGTTTAGCAGTTGGCGGAACGGCTGTTGCAATTGGTGCAGCACCCGTTGTTGCTGCTGGTGCTGTTGTCGGTTTAGCACTATACGGACTCAAGAAAGCGTTTTTCAATTAATGATTTTAGATATCTTAGGGAAGAGCTATGGATGATTTGAAAATTGTGGGTGCTATTACCAGTGCAGCGGCAGCTACTGGGACAGGTTCTGTGACAATTGCTACAATTACTTCTTCGGCTCCGGGGATTCTTGGAGTTATAGGGTTTACCACCACTACAACCGTAGCTTTACCTGTAGCGGGTGTTGTGGCAGTAGCAGGGTTGGTCGCCTTTGGTGTTTTCAAAGGAGTAGAGATGGCTCGTCAGCAATCAGAATCTCAGTAATAATCCTATTTTAAAAACCTGTTATGCAGAGTAAACCTTACCCTGCCACCTTGTTTTAAAAGTTTCAAGCGCTAGGCTGGGAAATACCCGTTTTCCCCCCTAGCTTTTTTGCGTCACAGGTGTGAGTGATAACCTCACACTTTTTTAAAAAGCAAAACCCGCCACCACCTGACGGTAGCGGGTTTAAGTGGTATTTATATAAATAATTGATGTATTATGATATATTTTATCTACTCTCTATTAACGAAATAAAAACATGACTTCCAGAACTGTACAAGTTGCCAACACTTATGGTGAATCTGTTCGGGTGAAAGTAATTTATCGAGATGGTAATATTGAAGATATAACATTGGACAATAACAATATCAAAGTTTTTGAAATAAGTGATGTTCATTTTTTGGAACCACATGATTGTGAATTAAATATTTTTGTTTATAAATTGGGTGATGATATATTACCAGCTAAGCGAATTATACCTGCTAATAAAAATAATTATCTTGTAAGTATTAAGAAAGGTAATACAGGTCTTGAAACATCAGTTACAGAGATTTGATTTATAGAATACTCAAGGTTTACAGGGCTTAGGCGGGGAAAATAGAGTTTCCTCGCCTAGATTTATTTAGCAAAGTAAGGTTGATGATATTCTCACGTCACTATCTAAAAATGGTGTGACTGTTAGCGAAACTTACAGGTTGCAATCAACCTAAATCCCTATCAGGGATTGAAACATGGCCTCAATCAGGTTGAGGGTGGAGATTTTCACTAATCGGTAGGTGGTTAGATGAATGCTAACCAATTAGCTATTGATCCGCCCTTAAACCTCTCCACTCAAAATCTGTTGAACCGTCAAACTTAGCTGTGGAAACATCGGAGATACGATCGCCTCTCCATCCCGAAATACCCCAACCTCAACATATTGCCCCTCCTCAAGCCGCAAAACTGTCACCACTTCTTCTATTGGATCGATAACCCAATACTCTGCAATGCCCCGCGCTGCGTACTGAGCTCGTTTGCGTTGGCGAAGCCCTCGAAGAGGATCGTAATCCCGATCGCTGCCCACTCTACCCGGACTCACTACCTCCACAACAAACCGAGGAGGCAGCATATCGAAAGTGATAGTTAGCCTGGTTGCTGTCAGCGGAATATGTTCAGGTTCCAGAATTATCAAATCGGGGTAGCGGTTGGCGGCATCTCCCGATCGCAAAACGGCAACTTGAACCTCGCAATTATGCGTTTTAATCAGCCTGAGTGGCACTAGCCCGCTGCTAGCAAGATAGAAAAATAGATAGTTAGCAATGAAATTATTAGGTTCAGATTCTGGTGGCAAAGCTATTAACTCCCCATCAATTAACTCATAGCGTTGACCCGTATCATTTGAGTAATTAAGGTACTCGTCAAAAGTTATTTTTTTAGAGTGAGCTTGTACCATAATATTACATTCCTTGATTTATTCGTTTCTTTCTGCTGGGACTTTGTTTATGTAGAAACGGTTTCAACAGCCGAAGGATATCAATCAAATCTGCTGTGCAAGTTCAGCAGGTGTCCCAGCCTCCATCGACAATCGACCCACAAGTGACATATTAAAAACTATCACAGTTCAAATCCTCTGGAATATTAAAAATGATTTCAGATAAATTTCGGCGCGAGTTGCGAGAACAAGCCAAACTCTGGCAAGCAGAAGGACTCATCGACACTTCATTCTACCAACAACTTTCGGAACGCTACCAATTCAACACACTCGAAACCGCCTCCCGCAACCGATTCCTCAGCATTCTGATGAGTCTCGGCGGCATTCTCCTCGGTATAGGAGTCATCACCTTTGTCGCCGCAAACTGGCAAGTTTGGTCGCGGGAAGTGAGAGTGGCACTGCTGCTAAGTCTTTTCGTAGCAGTCAATGCAGCAGGTTTCTATCTGTGGCGAATTCCCCCATCCCGAAGCAAAAACTCCAATCCCAATATGCCCGCAACAAAAGGGCGAAACAAACTCCTAGGTGAAGGATTTTTGCTGTTAGGAGCTCTGATTTTAGGAGCAAATATGGCATTGATGGCGCAAATGTTCCATATTGGCGGTTCTTCCTACGGACTTTTCCTTGCTTGGGGAATCGGCGTGCTCGGAATGGCTTACAGTTTGCGGTTGACTTCTTTGGGCGTTTTGTCCGCACTTTTAATCGGTTGGGGCTATTGGTTTGCCGTGTTAGATTGGTCTTCCAAAGTCGAGTTTTCTTGGCTGGAAGTTTTGGTGCGGCAAATGCCGATCGCAGCCAGTATAATGTTTGTGCCGCTGGCTTATTGGTGTCGATCGCGTGCTATTTTTGCCATAGGTGCGATCGCGATAATTTTTTCCCTACAAGTTTCTATCGTCCAAGGCTTAAATCTAACCTGGGGTACAGCAATTTTTTGCGCCCTACCGCCCGCTTTGCTGTGGGGATACGACGATGCAATCTGGCCGAAGGTACGCAGCAAGCTGTTTCAACCTACCGCCCGCAGTTTAGCCCTGCTGTTTCTCGCCAGTTTATTTTATTTTCTTTCTTTCCACTGGTTGTGGCAAGATTCGTCGAATCCTGCGCCAACTAAGCCGGATTGGGTTTTGCTGGCAAATGTGGCTGTTTTCGGCGGTTTCACGCTGTTTGAATGGCTGCGCTTGGGACGTTTGGAACTGCGGCGACCAAGACAAAAAGCAGTGGATTTGACTACAAGTGCGATCGGCATTTTAATCCTCGCCAGCGCTTTAATACCGCTTATTCACCTCAATTTTACTCCCCTTCCTCAATTAGCAACTTTTCTGTTCAATGTTTTATCATTTTTGCTCGCTGTCGGCTTAATCCGAGAAGGTTTAGCATTAGGAAACCGCCGGACTTTTTGGGGAGGCATGGTATTAATTACCCTGCAAATTATCAGCAGAGTATTTGAATATAACACAGGATTGTTGCTCAAATCATTTGTCTTTGTTTTGTGTGGAATAGGCGTAATTGCTGCTGGTTTGTGGTTCGAGCGCCACTTCGCAAAAATCCCCGATGAATAGGAGCATTCTACTATAGTGCGATCGTCCCCCTTGCACTGCACTCGGAAGATGATTATGCCGATTCAAAGGTCAACGATATTATTCTGCGAACCAATTCCCAATTCCCAATATGAACACCGAAAATCCAGATTTAACACCTCCAAGTTCCGAAATAGCAAATACCAGCGCTAATCCCCCATCATTCACCCTTCCCCCGGAAGCAAAACGCCTTCCCGCGTGGCGAATGTGGGTTCCTTTACTCTTGCAAATCGGACTAATTGCCGCCGTACCCGCGACCGCAGTTTACACTTTTATTACTGGCAAAACAGTTGTCCTGCAAACAGCACCAGTAGATCCTTACGACTTTTTGCGCGGATATTACCAAGTTTTGAGATATGATATTTCCGATCTCACAAATCTCCAAAAACTCCCCGACTGGAAAGATTTACCTACCGAAAAAAAGCCTTGTCCGCCCGGAATTGTTTGTCCAAAAAATACGCACAATCTCAAACCACAAACCAGTTTTTATGTAATCTTAGAAGCCCCAAAAGCCGCGACTAATCCGGGGCGCCCCCAAGCTTGGAAACCCGTCCGCGTCAGTCGAGAAAATCCCGTTAATTTGCCCGCCAATCAAATCGCAATTAAGGGCAAATATAACGGTTGGCAAATGGAATACGGCTTAGAAACTTATTATATGCCAGAGGATGAAAGGGAAAAAGTCAATCAGGACATTAGCGAAGCTCAAAGGAAGCAGCGACAATCTTTTTTGGTAGAAGTAAAGGTTGACAAAACAGGCCATGCTGTGCCTGTAAGTTTGTGGGTGCGCGATCGCAATTATCGATTTTAGCTGATATCTCGCACCATTGTCAGCAACAGGCTTTTCGGCCTGTTCCACAAGAAAATTTATATTTTGTGGAACAGGCCGAAAAGCCTGTTCCCAAACAAGTGATTGAGAATGGTGCAACATATGAGTTTTAGCCAAAAAGGGCAAAAGGTCGATCGACCTTTTGCCCTGGTTTTGAGTATTTTAGCTTAGGGATGGGGCCGAGGTGCGGCGATACCCTACCGCAACGGGCCCGCAGGCGCGATCGGGATAGCTTCCCTCGCGCCGACATTTCAATTGCCGACAACCCAGGAGAATCTATTAAGATATATAAGACTTGTGCAAATCTTGCCAGTTCAAGGGCGCAAGTCATGACTCTACTGGAGCTTCTCATGTTAGCCGAGCTAATCTCAGCCAGACGAATACTCAAGACCAAACTCCTCGACTTCTTAGGACTTCCCGAAAATTGCCCAGACCAAACCGATCATCTCGTCAACCGAATTGTATCCCTGCTGGAAGCAAATCCCGCCGAACAAGAAAGATTTTGGGAGACATTCAAAAGTGAATTAGCCGTCGATCCGGTAGAAGTAGAAACAATACTCAAGTGTTCGCCAGCAGAACGCCAGCAGTGGATTGAACAAGACAAACTCCCTATTTTAGAATACCGCTCTTTCCGCAAATCAGGAATCCATTTAGAATATCCCGTTCACGACCGAAGATTCATCTTAAGTCTAACGCCAACCGATATTAATAATTGGCGCAAAGAACCCAAAGGGCTGATTAAAAATAATCGCGAAATACCCACCCCAATCAATACAGAAACGCCTGAAGAAAACGAACTATCACGAGTAGCTTTTAGTTCCGAGTGGGAAAAAATCATAGCCGACTGGAAAGAACAAGGTTCGGAAGAAATTTCAGCAACCTTCCAGCTAGCTTACTGGACTGTTTGGGCGTCGCGCTGGGCCAAAGAAAATCAGCTCAACAGCTTTAAAGCAATTAAATATAAGGAAGTCTACGAAACTCACCAGCAGGAATGGTATCAGCGAAAAAATCAAGCAGTCAAGTTACTGATTGAAATGCCCTACGCCATGCTTTACTTCTACCGTCCGGCTGATTCTGACAAATTATATCTTGAACTGTGCGACGACCACCAGGAAATGATGAAAGATGCCTACTATTGGGATAAGTGGGACTTTTTTTATCAGAACCGCAAATTGGTAAATAAGTGCCGCGAATGCGTGTACTCCGACATCAAAGATTATTACTCGCTTTACTACCTAGAAATCAAGAGCGACAAGTTTCCGGATTTTAGTTTTTCTTTCCACACGCCGTACCCAATCGGTAGAAAATTTTTGCCGCATCCAGAAACGCTGCCTTATGTAGACCACGTAGAACAGGACGGCATTTTTCGCTTTGGCCGCCCGCTGCTGGAACAAGAGAAAGCTATTCACACAGAAAAGGATGTATTGCTCAAGTTTGAGGCAGCTTTGGCAGAAGCGAAAAAGTTTGTTTAGTCATTAGTCATTAGTCATTAGTCATCAGTCATTAGTCATTAGTCATTAGTTATGAAGGATTAGCGATGAGTAAAAATTCCTTATTTTAAAAGTAAGAATTCAGCAGTGTTTAGTCAATAATTGGCGCGTCCATTACTAATGACTAATGACTGCTGACTAATAACTGCTGACTAATGACTTTTGAACTTGGATTACTTGAATGCTGCCGCCAGCATAAAGTTTTGGTTGTTGAGCTTCTTCGGAATTGTACGATCGCCATTCTACCTCTGCCAACAAACTCCCCAAGTCAGTTTCAGTCTCAAACAACCACAAAAATACAGCCAACCCTGACCTAAATACCGGATTTGTATGCCGATGAATATCTACCAAAATGAATAGACCACCGGGCTTAAGCACGCGGTATACTTCCTGAAAGATTTGTCGCAATTGCGCCCGTTGCATTTCGTGCATCGCAACGCTGCTGTGTACTCCTGTCAAACTGACAGTCGGCAAAAGCTTTTAAATAATTATTGGCTGATGGTACATTTTTCGTTGGCCGTTGCAGAGATAATGGCCAAGCGTCAAGTCCTGTGACATCCTGGAAATATTGCACCAGAAATTGCTTAGTTTGACCGCTACCGCAGCAACCGTCTAAAACTTTAGTTTCGGCCCTGACGGTCAAATTTTCCCAGGCTAGTTGACTCAAACGAGCTTGGCCACCTACGCTCAAAGCAGCCAGACGCGCGATCGCAATCCTAGAGACACTGATACCGATAACTTAAATCTCTAAAAATTGTTGCCATAGTCAAAATTATGTATACCTTGCTATCGACTTAAGATATTATTAAGTTATATGATAAAGATAAGTAACAGAACTGAGACGATGGGAGAGCTGTAACCGCTATGGGTCGTGTGGGAGTATTGCTATTAAACTTGGGCGGGCCAGATCAAATCGAGGATGTCCGTCCTTTCCTGTTCAACTTGTTTGCTGACCCGGAAATCATTCGCATTCCGTTTCCGTGGATGCAAAAACCGCTCGCCTGGTTGATTTCGACCCTGCGCTTTCAAAAATCCCAGGAAAACTACCGCCAAATCGGTGGCGGCTCTCCTTTACGGCGGATTACCGAGGAACAAGCCACTTCGCTGCAAGAACTCTTGCAAGAAAAGGGACAGGATGCTCGAGTATACGTGGGGATGCGCTATTGGCATCCTTTTACTGAAGAGGCGATCGCCAAAATTAAGCGCGATCGCATCGAACATTTGACAATCTTGCCGCTGTATCCTCAATTTTCCATCAGCACCAGCGGTTCTAGCTTCCGGCAGCTAGAAGAAATGTGGGGCAAAGATCCTGCCCTCAAGGATATACAATATACCGCCATTCCTTCTTGGTATCAGCGGCCTGGTTACATTCAGGCAATGTCGGAATTGATAGCCCAACAACTAGACCACAATCCGAATCCCGATCAAGTTCACATCTTTTTCAGTGCCCACGGCGTCCCCCTCAGCTACGTAGAAGAGGCTGGAGACCCCTATCAGCGCGAGATTGAAGATTGCACTCGTCTGATTATGGAACATTTGAACCGATCGAACGAACACACTCTAGCTTATCAAAGTCGGGTTGGCCCGGTGGAATGGCTCAAGCCTTACACCGAAGACGCCATTACCGAATTGGCAGAGAATGGAGTCCAAGATTTGTTGGTCGTTCCGATTAGTTTTGTTTCCGAACACATCGAGACTCTGCAAGAAATTGACATGGAGTATCGAGAATTAGCAGAAGAATCGGGGATTCAAAATTTCTACCGAGTGCCCGCCCTGAATACTCATCCGGTGTTTATTGAAGCCTTGGCTGATTTAGTCATCGAGTCGATCGAATCTCCCAGCGTTAAATTCTCCGATGTTATACGCCCTTCCAAGACAGTGAAAATGTACCCTCAAGAGCAGTGGGAGTGGGGTTTGACCACGGGGGCGGAAGTCTGGAACGGTCGTGTGGCGATGATTGGTTTTGTGGCACTATTGCTGGAGTTAATTACGGGTCAAGGCCCGCTACACTCGATCGGATTGCTTTAAATTGACAGTTGACAGTTGGCAGTTGACTGTTGACTGTTGACTGTTGTTACACATGACTAATGATATCAAATCCGTTGGGATCGGAATTATTCATCTCTTCCTTCTCTTCCTCAGCGCCCTCTGCGGTCTCTGCGGTTAAATCATTCCGAAACAACCGTAAATCCCACATTCCGCAGGTCTTAACATTAATTGGAGATTTTTGGGTAATAAATGGCTGTAATTCTTTGTCTACAAGCCTTTTATTGATATGTAGAAATATGAGCTTTTATTAAGGAGTGTTTCTTTGTTCTCAATAGTCATTAATTATCGAGAATATGTTGGCAATTAAATTTCTAGGATGACGTTTTCTCGTCAACATATTTTTGACTATGTTAAGAAGTGCGGAATGTGGGGTAAATGATATGACTAATTACAAATAACTAATTACTAATTAATCAGGATCGCGCTTGCGGCGGCGGGGATTTCCCCTATCGCCCGGTATTCCCTGACTTCTGTACCAGCGATACCACTCTTTAGAACTGCGAATTGCCAGCCACAGCAGCATCATCGCCACTAGCCCTCCCTGCCGCGGTGCGTCAAAGGCAAACAAAACCAAGGAAATGCACAGAACATCTTGGAGGAAAATCACCCAAATCGGCAAACCCCGCAGCCGATAAAACCATCCTGCTTGTACCAGTTGCAGCACTAAAGCCAACAAACCTCCGACAATACCAATTATCCACAGCATCCAAGGGTGAGCAATAATTTCCTCGATCGAACTTACCTGAGCGATCGCAATTCCCATAATTGCTCCTACAATGGGGCTGAAAATAATTTGCACAATTTGCAGTACCCGCTGTCCTACAAAGGTTTTAGAAGCAAATAACTCTAACAGCGACCAACTCACCAAGATGGTGATAGCCACCTGGGGGGGAACCCCCGACAATAGAGGTATTTCAGACCAAAGTTTGTCAATCCGCAACAAACCAATTAACAGCAGGGGCAGGGCAATTCTCATACCCCCTGCCGCAGACGCAGAGAGTGCGGCTAGGAGTCCAACCATAATAATAATTCAGTTTCTAACGTCAGCTAAAGCCTCGATCTATTTCAGAATTTAATTCCCCTGATGGCTGGCTATGATTTGAGCTATCGAACTCAAATTGAGGCTTGAGCTTAAATATCACCCTCTATTGTAAGTGTATCTGCTTAATCCTGCTTGGCACTGCGATATTGTCGATCGACAATATCGCAGTTGACTGTTAACTGTTGACTGTTGTCAGAATAAAGGAGGCAGCATTCAACCAGGATTGTGATTAAATTAGCTTAAGCACCCGAATCCTTCTTCTCTCTGACAACAGTCAACTAACAACAGTCAACAGTCAACTAACTTCTTATGTCTGAATCATTATTTGCCGATGCCAGCCGCCGATTAGAACGAGCCTTAAAATATGTGTCCCTTTCCGAGGATACGATCGAACGGCTGAAACACCCCAAATCCAGTTTAATTGTATCGATTCCCGTGCGGATGGACGACGGTTCCCTACGAATTTTTCAAGGTTATCGGGTGCGCTACGACAATACCAGAGGCCCGTCTAAAGGAGGAGTGCGCTATCATCCGGGAGTATCCCTGGATGAAGTGCAATCCTTAGCATTTTGGATGACTTTTAAATGTGCAGTTTTGAACTTGCCCTTTGGAGGAGCCAAGGGCGGAATTACTCTCAATCCCAAGGAATTGTCCAAACTGGAATTGGAACGGTTGAGCCGGGGCTATGTCGATGCGATCGCAGATTTCATCGGCCCCGATGTCGATATTCCCGCGCCGGATGTCTACACCAATCCCATGATTATGGGTTGGATGATGGATCAGTACAATATTATTAAGCGGCAGCTTTCTCCAGCGGTGGTGACTGGAAAACCAGTGACAATTGGCGGCAGCTTGGGCAGAGATACGGCAACAGCAATGGGTGCTTTTTTTGTAGTACAAACTATTCTACCCAAATTTGAGCTAAATCCTCAAGATACAACTGTAGCGGTACAAGGTTTTGGTAATGCAGGTGCCGAAATAGCTGAACTGCTCTGGAAAGCAGGTTACAAAATTGTTGCTGTCAGCGATTCCCAAGGGGGAATTTATGCTAAACAAGGGCTGGATATCCCCAGTATTCGAGGCTTTAAAGACTCTAACAAAGGTATCAAAGCTCTTTACTGTGAAGGTTCTGTTTGCAATATTATCGAACACGAAATCTTGACAAATGAACAGCTTTTAGCATTAGATGTAGACGTGCTGGTTCCAGCAGCTTTGGAGAATCAAATCACTGAAGCGAATGTTAATGATATTAAGGCTAAGTTTATTTTTGAAGTAGCTAACGGGCCGATTGATTCTGCTGCTGATTTGATTTTAGAAGCGAGGGGAATTCAGGTAATTCCTGATATTTTAGTCAATGCGGGAGGCGTAACTGTTAGTTATTTTGAGTGGGTGCAAAATCGCAGCGGACTTTATTGGACGCTGGAGGAGGTCAACCAGCGGTTGAAGCATAAAATGGTCGAAGAAACTGAGGCAATTTGGAAAAAATCTCAGGAATTTTCAGTTTCCATGAGAACTGCGGCTTACGTGTACGGGTTAAATCGACTCGGAGAAGCGATGAATGCGAAGGGAACGCGGGATTATTATGTGAACGGTTGAGGGAAGTGCGGTAAGATTGTGCGATCGCACAATCTTACCGCACTTATTCGAGAAAAGTGCAGTCTACGAACCGACTTGGCAAAACTTGGCTTGGAATTGGGGAATTTTAGGTTTGCACGCCGCAGTTTATTTAACCGCCACTGTGCTGTTGCAGAAGCAGAAAGATATTTTTAAATAACGCACGATGGGTCGTTGGTCCGACACCGCCCTGAAAGGCAGATCAATTTTTTGGTATAATTACTTCCATGCCAAGACAAGACATCTATCATGATTGCGTCAAAAATGCTTTAGCCAAAGAGGGCTGGGAAATTACAGACGATCCGCTGACAATCGAATTTTAAGACCTGCGTCTCTATGCGGATTTAGCAGCAGAGAAGCTATTCGCTGCTGAAAGGAATCACCGAAAAATTGTTGTAGAAATCAAAAGCTTTACGAGTCCTTCCTTAGTTTCCGAACTAGAAAAAGCTGTCGGACAATACAATATATACCGAGGCTTTTTGAGGCGGCAGCATCCCGAAAGAGAAATATATTTAGCAGTACCTCAACAAATTTATAAAGGATTTTTTATGCGTGTTTCTATTCAAACGATCCTCCAAGACCAAGAAATTAAGTTAATTGTTTTTAATGCAAGTTCTGAGGAGATAGTACAATGGATAAGCTAGAAAACTATCGGCAGATAGTTCAAAAAATTGTAGCCGTTCACGGACAGTATAAATCCAGTCAGCCAGAAATTGAAAGTCTGACAATTTGCGATCGACAAAACGATAACTATTTATTGATGGGTGCAGGATGGAATCAAACTGGCAGAGTTCACAATATTGTTTTGCACCTCCGCCTTCGCGAAGGGAAGATTTGGATTGAATGGGATGGGATTGAAGAAGGAGTGACTCAAGAATTGCTAGAAGCTGGAGTTTTACCAGAGGATATCGTGCTGGCTTTTTATCCTCCTGAAATGCGCGTTAATACCGGGTTTGCAGTTGCTTAATATCAAACCAAATCCGAGTCTAATACTCCTTGTCTCTGTAACGACAGTTGTCAAAATGGGAGACTACAGCACAGAACCGGAAACCAAAGCAACGCGAAAACCGATGTCGTTGTGCGGACGTTCGCCCGCTTCCTGGTACGATAGGCACTGCGGCAAAGGATCGCATTGTTGAGCCAAGAACTGCCACGCAGCACCCGGCGATCGTCTGTGCCAGCTTCCCAGGAATTTCATCTGAAATTGCACCTCTTATCATGTTGCTATTAGTTACAAATTTAAAAAATATTTAATCTACCAAATCGTCTAAGGACAGCTTCAGGAGGTCGCACAATACTTTCGTCTGTTCGAGATAGAGTTTTGGAATATGTCTACCCGCTTCCCAATTTTTCACAGTGGTTACACTCACGCCCAATTCATCCGCAACTTGCTGCTGCGTTAAAGAAAGCGATTGGCGTCGCTGTTTGAGTTTTTCCCCCACACTACTCATTAACTATCCAAATTCAGAATTCCTATGGTTAAGTTGACTTAACCATAATTTGTCCGTAGTATGAGAGGAGAACATCACATTCGTCAGAAAGCCAGTGCGTCCCGGCTACCAACCTATCAGCACTGGCTCTGGCTCCCATACGTAATGGAGACAAGTTAATTATGCCTTACAAAGAACGACTTTATCCTTGGGTGCTGGTTCGTTTGCTGCCCAAAATGCAGCGGTTGACAGTTGGTCAGTTCCGCACTCGATCGGATGCGGACGGTCATCTAGAGATTCTCCGTCGCTTGGTTCCTGGCGGGAAATTCGCGGTGATATTTAACCCCGACTTGCTAGAGTCGCAGCAAGCTGACACTTGCTACAGAACATTCGATCGGTAATTTTCAAAGAATCCCTTCCCGGACACGGGGAGAGAGTGACAATTAGTCGTTGGGTGGGGGCGGGTTTACGAGATTATTGATTTTAGGCAATTATGGTTGGTGAACTCACCCCTACGATTTTTGCTGAACCAGCACTTAAAAACAACATAAAAAAATCCCCCAAACGGGGGATTTCTTTCAAGGCTATTACATAGCCTTAGTCTCTGGCATCAAACACTTATCGGAATCGCAGCCCGCTGGCCCTGAATCCATCATTTCACCTAAGTCATAACGACTTAGTGCCGCATGAAAAACATCTATTTGGCGGCGCGCTAAAGTCTCTTCCACCATCTTGGTGTAAGTTTCCTTGTTTATCGGTTCAAAGGGCAAACGCGGAAAAGTTTCAAGAGCATCAAACCGAGCCAAAAGCGCTGCGGAAATGTAGCCTTCATCATCGCGAATCGCTTCATAAATCCGAGTGCCCAAACTTTCCACTTCATTTTCGCGCAGTTCAATCGTGGCTGAAGTGTTATGTCTGACATAGAACTTTTGCACCTGCATATAAAAGTCCATTTGTGCCGCCGCTGAGAACTTGTTAATGTCAATTTCATCAGCACCGGGCAAGTCAGCCCAACTTACCGCAACAGGTATTTCTACCAGCCATTCTGTACAGCGTTCGTCGAAGGGATTGTTCAGCAAATTGCCGTTTTCATCTTTGTCAGATTGAGACGGAATCACGTTGTATCCGTAGTCGATGCAGGCGAGGGCTACGGGGTCGTTTTTGCCGAAAGTGATTCGGCGAATGAAACGCTGGGCTTTCGGCGGATGCCAGCCGGGAGAAGCACCTGTCAGCAGAGATTTAGTACCCGATGGTTGAACGGTTGTGCAGCGATTGGGGCGTTTTAAGGAATGACGATCGCAATAATCCCATACTACCCGATCGACAATCTCGCGCCAACCACTCAAATACTCTTCTTCCCGCTGTTTAAAAGCGATTCCTTGCGGAGTTTGCGGGCGGCCTTCCACCCACCAGCGCAGCCACTCAACGCCAAAAGCATGAACGAAGAAATCGAACAATCCCGTGAAAGATACGCCGACAATCGGGTCTAATTCGCGGCTGTATTGATAGCGGGGTTCAAGAAATTTGTGATTGAGAAGTACCGCGACAGATAGAGCCGCAGCCCTGAAAGCTTCTTCCTGTTCTTTGAAGTTGTAAGGGTCAATTTGATTGAGGTGGATCTCAGAAAGATTACAGTTTCCAGCTAGGGTATTGCCGAAAACTCCCTTATGAAACTCTGGTTCGTTGAAGCAGTAAGTATCGTGCAATCCTGGTAATTCTTCGACACTTCTGACCACTTGCCATTTACCTTTGTGTTTAGCATTCGTCCCTTTGCTCACATCTAACCGCTGACAAGGAATTTCACCACATTCAGTAATTTGCAAGTAGTACAAATCTCGACTTCGGACACCGTAATTAGTAATTGACCCTTGATGAGCGCAAAGATTTAGCGACGAACGAATACCACATTTGGTCAAAAGTAACTGAACTCTAAAAGCGCGATCGCGGTCAGAAATATAAATTCTGATACCATTACTGTGGGTATTCGAGCCGTCCGTATCGGCTAATCCAGCAATAAAATGTAAAATTGCTTGCCGATTCCAGCTCGCAATTACATTTAGTGCTTCTGGGTTAACTTTCAAACTTTTCAGCAACTCTCCAGAAAAGCTCAAGTTAGTTACATCGGTAAAAGCAGGTAAATAGTCATAGCTTCTTTCAGGAGACTTATTTCCTGCTACTGACAATGCCATTTTATGTTCGTAAAGTCGAACTTTCGCATTGTCATTTTTGTCGGTAGTTCCATCTCCTAGAGCGACCCCCAAAGTGTAAGCATAACTTGAATCGATATTCAAGCCATCTTCATACTGAATTGTAAAAGGTTCAGTATGAATGCTATAGCGGCTTGTATCCATCAAGTCTTTGGTTTGAACTTCTCTGTAAACTTTACCAAAGCGATCCTTGACAAAAAAGCGATGATATTCTGTGGCATCCAGATAAGTACCATCACCAAACTTTACACGATAAAGTTTGCGTCGCCCGCCACAAGTATCACTCGCTGTCTTAAATGGTGTGACGCAGCTCCATCTTTTACCATTCCAAATCTCGATTTCAGTTCCAAGAACGTCCTTTATTTTATGCAGTCCGTCTCTAGTAATTAGCAGAGTGTCGCCACTGACACAATGAAAATTAGAGCCGATGATTTCACCACACGGGTTTAAGCCCACACGAACTAACCTATGCTCTAACTCGCCAGCAGTCATATTAGGATGGCGTTCCTGCAACCACTCTTTAGCTTTTCCTTCGTCATAAGCTTTCAAAAACTCAAGTTTAAGACTCGGTGTAGAAAGTAAATCAACGTTAGATCGAGCTACAGCTTCGCCGGCCCATTGAATCGCACCTTCGCCGCTGTAATACTGTTTACGGACAGCATCAATACATTCTTCTAGTGTAGGTTTGGTATGGAAAACTCGCGTATGGTTGGCCATCCGAAGGGCATCGCGTTCTGGATCTATTCTCCAGTTGCCACTTTCATCTTGTTGCCACAAATTATTTTTAGCATTTGCCCCCAGTTCGTCATCAAAAGAAAACTGACGCATCCCGGCAGATCTTCTAATATTGCCGGCGACGATCGTGACCGCCGCTTCATCAATCAACACGCAGCATTCAACTGAATTTAACTGCCGCCCTAAAGCTTTATTCAAAATTGCGGCGCAGCGCTGATAAAGATCGGGCAATTTCACCGGATTTGCTACTCCGCCAAAACCTTTTAAAGGTTCTCCGACCGGGCGAACGTCGCTCAAATCGATGAAAACTTGAACTTCTCCTGCAAATCTTTCATCTGTGGATAATTCCAGCAAAGTTTGATAGGAGTTTACCCAACCTTGGCGAGAATCTCCGACATAAATAGTTGCAGTTTTTTCTGCTATTTTTACTTCTGTTTCTTGGCGGCGCGACTGGGCGGGTGTAGAGCCGATTTCGCCTTGCATGGTTAGGGTTAAACGGTTGCGAATCGGCGGCAGTTGGTTGATATATTGTGGTTCCAAGACTGCCCCAGTGCCGCAGCCCATCATTGCCAAATCCATCAACAAACCAAAGGAACGCCAGTCGAGAATATTTGTTGAGGAGCAATTATATGCGCCGGAAAAATTCTCTGGTTGCTCGATCCATTTGCTGCCACCTACCCACAGCCAGCGGCCTGAAGCGAGGGTTTTGAGCTGGTTTTGCATCCGGTGCAGCAGTTGTGTTTCTTCGGGGGTGAGGTTTCCAAGCTTTTGCAGCCCCTTGACTGTTCGATCGCACACTTCCTCCCAAGTCTCCCGCCCTGTCTCGGTACGGCGGCTGTAAGTCCTAAAAAATACTGGATTGGCTGCGGGTGCTGTTTCGGGAAAATCGGACAGGTTGCGTTGATCGCTGGCACTCGATCGCTCTAATTCTCTAACCATAGGTTGTGTACTGACGTGTCGGAATAAATCAACAGACTACGAATATACAACAGGATTCAGATTTAGGGTTAAAGGTTAATATATTTGACAATTTGCACTAAATATGGGGCACAGAAGTGTACAAGCTCGATCGGGCGAGCTCCTCAAAACTTGACAAAAAAACCCGATTTCTTCCTGAAACCGGGTGAATACCAAATCTTGTCAATTGTCAATCCTTTGTCAATAAAAACTCAATATTGGGTAACAGCGGGTCTTGAACAACCCCCACACCGTTAAAGCCCCAACGTTCAAGCAGCTTTTTCACCTGAGAACCCGAAATTGATTCTACTCCGAATCGATCGGCAACATCAGCAGCGTGGGCGTTGAGATAGCTCAAAGCGTCATAGTCTTCGCGAAACATCAGCAGGTAACTCACTGCCGAATCAGGATTGGGATTCGCGGACAGATATTTGCCGTCACTGCGGGAACGTAGCAAGTAAAAAACTTGAGATAACATCTTATCTTGGTTGTCAAAATAATATGTTACCTCAAATGGGGAATTAGGAATTGCCCAAACGATTTTAGACTGACAATTTCAGATTGTATAAAAGTTGAGTTTTTTTCAACTTTCTACCTCAAAAGTACATAATTGATGCCTAAAATCGCTGGGAATCTAGCAGTTAAATTAAAGTCAGTGCTAAACCTTTAATCCCTCGCCCGTCACCAATTTGACCGACAATCGAAGCTTGACCAGTCGTCAAATTGATATTGTATAGACTGGAAACTCCGCCAACCTCGATCGCAGCCAAAGCCGTCTCGTTACCGCCAACACTCCTGACATCAAAGCCGAGAACGGTACCAGCATCAATTCCCAAAGATCCGATCGTATTCAACACCCCATTATTCGGCGGATCTTGTCGCACCAAAATGTCTAAATTGGTGTCAATTGCAAATAGTGTCGTTGAATTTGCCCCTGCAAAGTTATTCACATACGCAGCAGCAGCAGCCGCGCCGGGATTGCCAAAATTGCGATCGCCCGCAGCATAAGCCAAATTCCCGTCGAGTTGAACTCCCCCCGTCAGCGTGTCAAAATCCACAAGTGCCCCCGTATCCGGGTTTAGGCGGGCGTTTTGACCGGCTTGATTGACAAAGCGAATTCGATCGACTGTCGGATTGAAATCAAAACCCGCAGCCCCCGGAGTTAGGGGAACAGCAAACTGGCCACTACCGACTGCACTTGCTTGCCCAGTAACTGGATTAATCGCGTACAAGCGATTGCTAGAACCCACACCGTATAGCACACCGTTAGCGGGGCGAAAATCAATTCCCAGCAAACTTTCTCCAGGCTGCAACCCTGTAACTGCTGCATCACTGAGAATCGCCCGCGGTGCCGCCTCATTTAAACCGACAATTGTTTCAGCGCCATTTCTAACAGTTAAAGCGTAAGCTGTAGGCAAAGGCAAAGCCAAACCGTTAATCTGTCTCCCGTCGGCAATTTGACCGACAAAGGAAGCTTGACCGCTACTTAAATTGATATTGTACAAGCCGGAAATGCCACCAACTTCCAGCGCCGCCACTGCCACCTCGCGGCCGCCAATACTCCTGACATCAAAGCCGAGAACGCTATTCGCATCAACTCCCAAAGATCCGATCGTATTCAACCCTCCATTATTCGGCGGATCTTGTCGCACCAAAACATCGAAATCGCTGTCAATTACAAATAGTGTGGTCGAAGTTCCCCCGGCAAAGTTATTCACATACGCAGCCCCTGCTGCAGCCGGATTTGACCCAAAATTGCGATCGCCCGCAACATAAGCTAAATTCCCGTCGAGTTGAATTCCCCCCGCCACCGTGTCAAAATCCACAAGTGCCCCGTTATCCGGGTTGAGGCGGGCGTTTTGATCGCCTTCATTGACAAACCGAATTCGATCGACTGTCGGATTGAAATCAAAACCCGCAGCCCCCGGAGTTAGAGGAACAGCAAACTCCCCGTTACCGACTGGACTTGCTTCCCCAGTCATCGGATTGACAGTATACAAGCGATTGCTAGAACCCACACCGTAAAGCAAACCGTTAGCCGGCCGATAATCTATTCCCAGCAAACTTTCTCCCGCTTGCAATCCAGTCACGGGCAAATCTGAGATCACACTTCCCGGATTGGAAAGACTAAAACCGACAATCCGATTAGCAGGAGTTAAAGCATAAGCCGTTGTCCGCGCTGGAGGCGGGGGATTGGGAACAACGCTGCTAATATTATTAGTGAAACTTGCCTGGTTAATCGCACTTTGCCTCACCCCTTGGAGAGTAGCGAGAAATTCTCCTGTTACCCGGTCTTGAATAACAGTATTGTTTCCAGCTTCCAGAATATTCAAGTCGCTAAAACTAAGACCTTCCCCCAAACCGATTAAATCTGTACCTGGTACAAAATCGGCGATCGCGTCGGCATTTGCCAAACTAACACCGCCACTGGTACGGGAAGGGTCAGCCTCAGCGTAGCGCCTCAAAACAAAGAGGTCGGCCCCGTCTCCGCCTATCAGGACATCAGTATCTCGATCGCCCGACAAAACATCATTGCCGGAGTTGCCCGATATGGAATCGCTGCCTTTTCCGCCCACTAAAAAATCGTTACCTTCGCCGCCGTTAATAAGGTCGTTATCTAAATCTCCAAAAAGCGAATCTTGACCAGAATTGCCATCAATTAAATCGCTTTGCTTACCTCCAAAAATGCTGTCATTACCAGAGTTTCCGGCAATGGTGTCAGTGCCCATCAAACCAAAAATCAGGTCATCTTCCGGAGTTCCTGCTAGCAAGTCTGCTTGGCCGGTGCCTCTAATTTCTGCCATTTTCTAATCAGCCTCTAAATTTGATACTTCTGTTGCCTAACGGCGGTGGTATTCTCAGTTAAAATATCACAAGTTCGCACTTTTAGGATAGTTTTTGTTATTTTCGGCTGTAGGGGTGGGTTGCCATAAAAGTATTACAGGCAGATCAAATGATATATAAACCAGCCACCGGGTTCAAATAAACCCAATCCTAAATAAAGATCACTTAGCCGTATTTTATAGTTGGCTGTGTAGCCAAGGGCGATCGCAGCTCAACTGCAAACAGGCAAGCTGAAATTTTTAGCGGTGCGAACCTATGAAATTTTGTACTGCGTTCATTAGTAATATACGCTGACTCTATAATTTTGGATCTGTACGGTCAGAAATTATTTTTTAACTTTAATCTTAAAGCCTGCGACGGTGGGCTTTGTGTGTAGCGGCGACAACCATCATCAAGTCTGCACGGAAAATTCCTGTGGATCGATATCCCAATTTACCCAGCGAATTGCCTCCCTAGCAGATGTCAGGTTAGGCGGCACTCTCAAAGCGTGAATGAATCCCGTACTTGGACAAGTCATTTTTAACAAACAAATCGGCTCGACATCGGCATTATCTATTTGTAATAGTGCATATTCCTGCCAACTATCTATTTTTTTTGCTGACAATTCTTGAATCATGCGAGCGTAACCAATCCCTTGAATTAACACTCGCCTCAGCTCGGCATTCTCTTCTACTAAAAGCCATTGGGATTGCCATTTATTTGGGTGGACTTTGCCGTATTCTTCCGGCAATTTGACACCATGATAATAGTAAAAATTCCATCCGTCGGCAAACTCGATCGCAGGTTCTGCTTCCGCGTACAAGCGGTTTTGACTGTCAAAGCGCAGGTGGCGCGGGCGATCGCACACCGCGCAAAACTTTTCAAAGGGAAATATCCAACCGCAATGCTCGAAAAGCAGCTTTTGACAGCGAAGTATTTCTTGTGCCTTTTGGGAAATATTGACGCCTAGTGAAGAGATATAAAGTTCACTCAAATAGATTTCTCTACACAAAGTCGTGGGGGTTTCAGGGTATTTCAAGCCTAACAAATCAGCGGGAAAAACATTCCCCATCCTTCGTTCCGATTGCTCAAATTCGTCAACCAATTCCCTCATGAGCGAACTCAGTATGCTGTCTGCTTCGGGCTCGATCCTTATGCGCCGGAACTCATACTCCCACACCGCCGGACTTGCAAATTCTCTCACAATCGATGGGAACACGGAGATCCATTTCCAGTCTAGCTTTTTCCCCAATCTATTTCCATCTCCTTCGTTTGACCAGTTTGGTGAATGGTCGCCTTTTGACAAGTTGAAGATTTGGAGAAAAGCGTCGCGGGGACTGCTGTAAACAATAACGGATGGTTCTTCTAGGCCAATAGCGGCATAGGCAACTTTGACTGCTTCTGTTGCTTTTTGAGCATCAATTTGCCTAGTAGAGAGAGTAAGACGTTTCTGCGCGAGTTCGCCTAACACGCACAGACCGGTAATTTGAATGTTGTAGAGATTCACTCCTGTCAGATTGGTGAGCTTACGCAAGGCGCTGATGTCGGTAATTTGATTGTCGCACAGCTCGAGTCTGGTCAGATTGATGAGCGAGCCGAGAGAGCTGATGTCGGTAATTTCAATGGTGCTGAGAAACAGTGCTGTCAGATTGGTGAGCGAGCCGAGGACGCTGATGTCGGTAATTTGATTGTTGTCAAGAGACAGTATTGTCAGATTGGTGAGCGAGCCGAGGGAGCTGATGTCGGTAATTTGATTGTCGTTAAGAAACAGTGTTGTCAGGTTGGTGAGCGAGCCGAGGACGCTGATGTCGGTAATTTGATTGTCGTTAAGAAACAGTGTTGTCAGATTGGTGAGCGAGCCGAGGACGCTGATGTCGGTAATTTGATTGTTGTCAAGATACAGTATTGTCATGCTTGAAAGTATCTGCTCCGCTGCTTCAGGGTCATCAGTGACAGCCTTGTTTAACAACACTTTAACTGTGTACCTTGCCGATTCTGAAAGACTGTCAATATGTCTGCACCAGTCGGCAAAGCGGCTAAAAATCATTGGCTGGTTTGGTTGTTTTTCTGACATAAAACACTCGGAAAGGGACAAAATTTTATTTACAACTGACATCTTGCACCAATATCAATAAGGGGCTTTTTTTGTGGGTGGGAGCGGGTTTATTTAACCTGTCTGTATTATTTAAAACTGTTGGTGAGACCGCCCCTACAGATTATTTAGAATGGTGCAAGATTTAAGTTACAACTGACATCTTCTCACTGAGTTAAGTCTTCTATTTCAAATCTTCCAGCTTGATCCGAGGAGCGACAGCTTTCAGCAGCCAATCCGCCAACAAATTCCCAACAATCAACATCGCCGCACCCATCATCAAACTTGCCATTACTAAATACAAATCTTGATTGTTAACCGCCTCCAAATTCAGCTTTCCCAAACCCGGCTAATTAAAGAAATATTCGGCAATAAACGCACCGCTCAACAAACTAGCTTGCCTCAAAACCCAATAGCGTAATCAACGGATTAACAGCATTCCGCAAAGCATGAATGTAAATTACTCGATCGTCCGCCAAACAGGCGATCCCGTGCTTTTCGGATGTAATCTTGACGCAGTACGTCCAACAATTGTCCGCGCCTCAATCTTTGCCGGACAGCAAAACCAGTAAGGCTCAAAGCGACTGTTGGCAAAATTAAGTGCCAGCCGTAATCGAGGATTTGACCCCACATTCGGTAAGTCAGCGTGGTCAATACTCGTCATTCCTCCGACGGGAAACAGAGGCTTCGTATTCTGAGCAAAAAATAGCAGCAGCTTTGCTGCGAGCGAGCTGGGAAATCCTTGTCCAGTGTAGCTGACTACTTGTAGAAATCCCTCGCCACAATTATATCAAGTCTGCACGGAAAATTCCTCTGGATCAATATCCCAATTTACCCAGCGAATTGCCTCCCTCGCTGATGTCAGGTCAGGCGGCACTCTCAAAGCGTGAATGAATCCCGTACTTGGACAAGTCATTTTTAACAAAATAATCGGCTCGACATCATAGGCGTCATCTATATCATCGGCGTCATCTATTTGTAATAGTGCATACTCCTGCCAACTATCTATTTGTTTTGCTGACAATTCTTGACAAATGCGAGCGTAACCAATTTCTTCAATTAACACTCGCCGAACTTCGGCATTATCTTCTGCTAAAATCCATTGGGATTGCCATTGATTTGGGTGGACTTTGCCATATTCTTCAGGCAATCTGACACCGTGATAATAATAAAAATTCCATCCATCCGCAAACTCAATGGCAGGTTCTCCTTCCGCGTGCAAGCGGTTTTGACTGTCAAAGCGCAGGTGGCGCGGGCGATCGCACACCGCGCAAATTTTTTCAAAGGGAAATATCCAACCGCAATGCTCGAAAAGCTGCTTTTGGCAGTGATGTATTTCTTGAGCTTTTTGGGAAATATTGACGCCTAATGAAGAAATATACCATTGAGTCAAATAGATTTCTTTAAACAAAGTCGTGGGGGTTTCAGCGGATTTCAGGTATAACAAATGAGCGGGAAAAAAAATCCCCATCGTTCGTTCCGATCGAGCATATTCCTCAACAACTTCGTACATTAGCGAACTCAGTGTGCTGTCTGCTTCGGACTCGATCGTCATGCGATCAAGCTCATACTCCCACACCGCCGGATTTGTAAATTCTCTCACAATCGATGGGGACATCCATTTCCACTCTAGCTTTTTCCCCAATCTATCCCAATGCTCTTCCTTTGACCAGTTTGGTGAATGGTCGCCTTTGGGCAAGTTGAAGAGTTGGAGAAAAGCATCGCGGGGACTGCTGCAAACAATAACGGAGGGTTCTTCTAAGCCAATAGTGGCATAGGCAACTTTGACTGCTTCTGTGGCTTTTTGAGCATCAATTGGCGTAGTCGAGAGAGTAAGACGTTTTTGTGCGAGGAGGCCTAACACGCTGATATCAGTAATTTTATTTCTGCACAGATCCAGTGTTGTCAGATTGGTGAGCTTACGCAAGGCGCTGATGTCGGTAATTTGATTGCCGCCGAGATGCAGTGTTGTCAGATTGGTGAGCTTACGCAAGGCGCTGATGTCGGTAATTTGATTGTGGTAGAGATTCAGTGTGGTCAGATTGGTGAGCGAGCCGAGAAAGCTGATGTCGGTAATTCCATTGCTGTCGAGATTGAGTGTGGTTAGATTGGTGAGCAAGCCGAGGAAGCTGATGTCGGCAATTTTATTTCTGCACAGATCCAGTGTTGTCAGATTGGTGAGCAAGCCGAGGAAGCTGATGTCGGTAATTTTATTGTTTTCGAGAGAAAGTGTTGTCAGATTGGTGAGCGAGCCGAGGAAGCTGATGTCGGTAATTTGGTTGCGCCAGAGATCGAGTGTGGTCAGATTGGTGAGCGAGCCGAGGAAGCTGATGTCGGTAATTTGATTGTTGTAGAGATTCAGTGTGGTCAGATTGGTGAGCGAGCCGAGAAAGCTGAAGTCGGTAATTTTATTGTCGCCGAAATCCAGTGTGGTCAGATTGGTGAGCGAGCCGAGGGAGCTGATGTCGGTAATTTGATTGCCGCGGAGAGACAGTGTTGTCAGATTGGTGAGCGAACCGAGAGAGCTGATGTCGCTAATTTGATTGTAGCTGAGATCGAGTGTGGTCAGATTGGTGAGCCAGCCGAGGAAGCTGATGTCGGTAATTCGATTTCTGTTGAGATCGAGTTCTGTCATGCTTGAAAGTATCTGCTCCGCTGCTTCAGGGTCATCAGTGCCAGCTTTTTTTAACAACACTTTAACTGTGTGCCTTGCCTCTTCTGAAAGACTGTCAATATGCCTGCACCAGTCGGCAAAGCGGCTAAAACTCATTACATCGTTTGGTTGTTTTTCTGACATAAAACACTCCGAGATTGGTCAGGGGGCATGGGGCATAGGGGATGGGTAATGGGAATACTGTTGACTGTTGACTGTTGACTATTGACTATAGCAAGTCTATTTGAGTCGTGAATGTAGAACAACCTGAAACGCTTGTGATGATTGAATCGATGTATCGGCTCAATAAGTAGGGGTAGCAGTTATTCTAGTTGCCAAGATAAGCCCAAGGGATGAAGAGAAGACTTGGAG
>NZ_JAUBOS010000050.1:0-44093 GCF_036700365.1 Microcoleus sp. w2-18bC1 | reverse complement strand
CCGGTGAGGGTAGCGATGGGTTTTTGGCTTTCGAGGTTCCACAGTTTGATGGTGTTGTCAAAGCTTGCAGAAGCCAAGGTCTTTCCATCTGGACTAAAAGCGACGCTATAGACAGGATTGCTATGGCCGGTGAGGGTAGCGATGGGTTTTTGGCTTTCGAGGTTCCACAGTTTGATGGTGTTGTCAAAGCTTGCAGAAGCCAAAGTCAAGCCATCTGGACTAAAGACGACGCTATAAATCGAACTGCTATGCTCCGTCAGGGTAGCGATGGGTTTTTGGCTTTCGAGGTTCCACAGTTTGATGGTGTTGTCGTTACTTGCAGAAGCCAAAGTCAAGCCATCTGGACTAAAGGCGACGCTTCTGACCGGAGTGAGATGCTCGGTGAGGGTAGCGATGGGTTTTTGGCTTTCCAGGTTCCACAGTGTGATGGTGTTGTCACTTGCAGAAGCCAAACTCAAGCCATCTGGACTAAAGGCGACACTATTGACCGGAGTGCGATGCTGGGTAAGGGTAGCGATGGGTTTTTGGCTTTCCAGGTGCCACAGTGTGATGGTGTTGTCACTGCTTGCAGAAGCCAATGTCTTTCCATCTGGACTAAAGGCGACGCTATAAACCGAATTGCTGTGTCCGGTAAGGGTAGCGATGGGTTTTTGGGTTTGCATGTTCCACAGTTTGATGGTGTTATCCTCGCTTCCTGAAGCCAAAGTCAAGCCATCTGGACTAAAGACGACGCTATAGACCGAATTGCTATGCCCGGTAAGGGTAGCGATGGGTTTTTGGGTTTGCATGTTCCACAGTTTGATGGTGTGGTCACTGCTTGCAGAAGCCAAAGTTTTTCCATCTGGACTAAAGGCGACGCTTCTGACAGAATTGCTATGCCCTTCCAAACTATTGCGCTCTTTTACTGCGGACACTGCTTGTTGCAGCGCAGCTATCACTCGTCCTCTAATTTGTTTTGTCGTCTCGGCTGAAGCATCTAGTTTTTTGAATGCTTGCCCTGCCTTTAATGCTTCCAACAGTGCTGAGAATGTCTGTCCTGAACGAAATGATTCATTAGAAAAAGCAGTTTCCTGGATGACATTTGCTAAATTCTGGGCTTGAGTGATTTTATATGTGGCAAATTCCTGCGCTTTAATTAACGTCTGATTCGCTTCTTTCAAAATTTGATTGGCTTGTCTCTGTGCTTCTAACTCTCGTTCAACTTCCCGTTGTTGTAATTCCCGACTGGCATTTAAAAACTGATAATCCAAATCACTCAAACTTTTATCTGCTGCCCAAGTTTGAGCATCGTGCAAGGCTTGACCCCGCAACAGTCGCGATTCATCTTGACAATCAGAATCTATCCAAGCTTTAAAACTTTCGCTGTAAGGGCGGAGTTCCGCTAATTGTTTTTCCACCCAATCCTGGTTAAAAACCGATTGATAAATCCGGTTATAAACTTTAAGTTTGCCAGACTGCTTAACCACCAAACCAGTTAACCGCAGCTCCATTTGTTCGGGACTATCATCAGTCGCTATTTCCTTGTGCTGCAAAATTTGCTGATATAGTCCCAATAACCTACTTGCCCGTTGTTCGCTGCGTAAAATGCGATCGCGAATCGTTTTTAAATGTTCTGGTTCATCCTGTCCTTCCCAATGCTCAATCACCTTTTCTCGGACTAAATTTTCTACCCACTCAGCGGGATATTGCATGGATGCAGAGTTGGCATGATTGAGCAGCAATTTACAAACTTTTTGCGTTAAAAAGGGCTGTCCTCCTGTCCAATATAACACCGCTTCTAACAATGCTTGCGAATTTTCTGCTTGACTCTCTAACCCAACTGCCAAAGGTTGGGCTTCTGCTAATTCAAACCCCGTTAACTCTATCCCTCGACCAATATTAAAAGGAGTTCGTCGCTTGTCTTGAATTAAATCTGAGGGAGTTGCCACCCCTAACATCGTAAATGTTAATCGACGATAGTCGGGTTTATCGGCTCGATTATTATAGCAATCACGAATCACAGCAAAAAAATCTTCTATTTTAAAGTTTAAGCTGATTAAGCTGTCCGATTCATCGACAAAAATTACTATATTTGCTGAGATATTCTTGAGTAATACTTCTTCAACGAATTTACTAAATCGTTTAACGTTCGATAGTAATCTATTCTGCTCCCACCATTCATCTAAATCAAAAATTTCATACAAATCTAATCGGCTGACGATGCTATCAATCACGCCTGCATACCACTCTTCTGGTGTAATATCTGAGGTGCCAATTTCTGTGATGTCAATGCTACTACAGGCGATACCCTCTGCTTGTAACCGCTGCATTGTCCGCACTCGCAGGGATGATTTTCCCATTTGTCGGGAATTAAGAACATAGCAAAATTCTCCGGCTTTTAAAGCTTGATAAAGTTCTTCATCCGCCTTTCTAGTGACATAAGTTGGGGCGTTTGCAGGCAGGCTACCTCCCACTTGATATTGATAATCTTTCATAGGTAATCGTTAATTCTTAGGGGAAAATCCGAGAATCAAGGAATCAATTTGTACAGCCGTACAGGTTCAGAAATTCCCTTTAACTGTTGCATTCCTAAGTCAATCACATTTAAAGATAAATGGGTTTTAACGACTTGATAAATTGTCTCAGAAATACAGATTCCTCCTGGTTCTGCTTTCCCTTCTAAACGAGCAGCTAAATTTACACCAGCCCCCCTGATATCATTATTAAGAGAGAAAATTTCTCCCAAGTGAATACCAATGCGGTGTTGGAGGACATGACTCGCAGGTAAGGTTGTAGCAGCTTGGGCGAGACTTCGTTGTATTTCTAGCGCACAGGCAACTGCTTTTACGGCACTTTCGGGAAAGCAAATTAATAAACCATCGCCCATTTCTTTAAGGACTTTGCCTTGATATTTAGCGCAGATGCCTCGGATGATGTTGAAATCTCGATTTACTAATTCTAGTGTCAGCTTTTGGTTGGCAACCGATAAGGCGGTGGAATTAACAACATCCGAGAACATAATAGCTGCTAAATTACTCTCTACGAGCAAGCTTGATGGGTTATTAGGTTGTTGCACAGGAGTAATATTTGGTTGGGGAGAGGCTAGGCGATCGCGAAAATATTGACGATACAAACCACACAATGGCATTACAGCATTTCCCTGAAATTTGATCAACCCCATGCTTCGCAATTTAAAAGCCTCTCCGGTATTAATTTCTACAGGTTGTTCGCTGTTAATGACTTCTCTAATTGTTGCTGCTAGTTCTGCATCTGTTTCCAAGTTAACTAAATGCCGTCGTAAATGATCGTAGTAAGGGCCTTCTTCAGTAGGAGCGACTTTTAGCAAGCGATCTAAGATAATTCTTCCCCTGGCAATTTGGTAGAGAGCAACTCTAACTAAATAAGGATGACCGCCCACCATTTCCATCAGGTCACAAATTTCTTGATTTGACCAATTTAATTGGTGTCGATTCACTAAATCTTTTACCTGTCTCTGATTGAGTTCAGGTAATTCTATAGGCAATCCCACGTTAAATGGCGACTGATTAATATTGAGAGGGATATAAACTTCTTGAGAGTGAGAAATGACTAACCTCAGCTTTTTCCAAATTTCCTCATTTTTCCCCCGCTCGTGCCAAGCTCGTAATAATCCAAAGAAGTCGGTGGCTATTTCGGAATGCACAAAAATCCGATCGACTTCATCTAACCCTAAAACAAGAGGTTGATCGCTGTCAGATAGTAGATAGCGTTGGAAATACTTCGTAGTTTTATTTTTACTGCCGAGAACGCCTTTCCAATATTCTCCTAACCTATCTTCTAAGTTTAATTCATTGGTAATCTCACCACAAAACCACTGCAACAACTCATCAAGATTGGTGAGAAAACTACCATCAGCCCATTGAAAGTTTAAATACGCTGTTTGATATCCCTTTTCCTTGGCGTGGTCTAAAATTCGCTGCACTAAGGAAGTTTTTCCCATTTGCCGGGGGGCTTTGATTCGGATTAAAGCTCCGGGTTTGACAATAGTTTGGTAGCAGTCCGATTCAATGGGAGCCCGATCGATATATAGCGGTGAATCCAAACTCACAGAACCTTCGGGGTTGTCTAAGTTGAGCAGAGAAAGGGGAGGTGCGGCGATCGATCGCGCATTTTCCACCACAGGCGACGACTTCTCAACTATATCGCTAACAGAAGCATCGCGCGATCGCCCTGCTGCATCCAACTCCGAAAAATCCGACTTCTTCTTCAATACCGGAGTAAGTTCTTCGGAAATTCCTGCCATGCTGATGCTAACGCAACCCAACTTATAGGCACGTTCGATCGACTCCCCCGCCGCCAAGGTATCGTAAAAACCTACTGCAAATTCTCGTGCGGCGTTATCTCCCACCGCTTGCTTCATGCCGATCACGTAGGGAATGTGACGTGCGATCGCAGACGCTTGCACTTCTGAATAGCAAGCGTTGAGTATGACGCACTCCACGTACTCATTAAACGCCTCAAACAAAGCTGCCAAAGCTTTGGCATTTACCAGCTTAATCTGCCCCATGTCATCTTCTAGGGCTAAACCGCTTTCTCCTGCACCATGCCCAGAGAAATGCACAATCTCTGGTTTATAATCTAATATGGCTCGCTGCATTTCTCTGGGTGTCACCGCCCACTGTTGCTCAAGTTGGAACTTGTCGGCCTTTTTAGAGCGTTGCAACCCCTCTGCAATTTCCTTCGCCTCTTTCTGTAAGTCCACAGGGGTGGTATTTTTGGGGTTGGCTGCTAAAAACAGGATAGTTTTTTTATTTCGAGTAGAAATACTCATCAATCGAACCTTCACGCTTAGGAGATACTGGAGCTTAAGGACACTACCCCACTCAGGGCGAGATATTTCTTGCCTTGACGGTATTTAAGCACAAACATCTTTATTTTTGTTGGTAAGTCAATTGGCAGAAAGGAGCACCCTGAGTCAAGCATAACCAATCGAAAAGGCGATCGCGACTCTCAACTAATTTTTTAGCTACGTATTCAAGAAGTGCGATCGCCTTCCCCTTTTGCAGTCCTATTTCATAAATATCGAGATTCTTTATAGTTTTATTCTCATGCCCTATCCAGGATTTTTTGATGATTATTATTGCCTAAATTAGTACATAAAATTTTCTATAATTCCGCATTTATTTAATCCACGTACTCAGAAAAAAACGGTTTTTTTATCAACTCTGTGGATGACAACAATGATTTATTTTAGTTTACTTAAACAATCATTTAATTCTCCTACCAACCATTCTTTCTCAGCTTGCGGCAAAAATAAGCCAAAACAATAGTTACGCGATTTGGTGCGAATTCGGCAAAAAGTCATCGATATTTTGAGTAATGGCAGATGAATTCCGCTCAACTTTACCCGCTGGATATCTTGAGGACTGATTTGAATTGGTCTAGTAAATAGAGGAGAAGCAATCCTACACAAGCACCTACACAAGAACATCAAAGCATAAAATACGGTAGCTATTATTATAGCTAGCATTGATATAACGAAAAATTGGTTAAATAATTTACTTAGCCAGTCGGCAACAGCGTATTGAGACAAGCTAAATATAAAAAATACCAGAATCAAAGAGAAGGGAAGTAAAAATTTATAACTCAGATGAATGAACTGGAAAAAACACTTGATTTTGCTAGGTGAACGATCGGGGTGTATCTTGATTAATAACCACCGTTTAGCATCAATTAAAGTAATTCGTGATTGGGGCGATCGCTTAAAAATTTTTTCGGGATTAATCCCGCTTGGCTGTTCCCCTCGCAGCGCTGATAAAGCATCTTTTGCTGAGTGAAATCGATCTTCAACTTCGGGTTCAACTATCTTCTCTAACCAGTCGGCAAACTCTGGAGAAATAGAGACCAGATCGCGGAATTGTACCTTCAGCTTGTGTCTGGGTAGATCGGATGGAAATTTCTGGGTTAACAAGAAAAGCAGCGTTGTGCCTAATCCATACAAATCTGTTGATAATACAGCTTTTCCTCTGAATTGTTCTGGTGCCATGTAACCGTAGGTTCCGACAACGGTACTGCCTCCTGTAACGGTATGATGGTAAGTATTTTGAACTGCGCCAAAATCAACTAGGAAGACGCGCCCATTTTTTTGGAGAATAATATTTTGGGGTTTAATATCTCGGTGGATAGTAGCAGGTAACAGCGATTGCAGATAAACTATAATTTCTAGCACTTTATCGGCGATATGACGAACTTGCGATTCATTTGGTTTCCAGCCATTTTCTACCAACTGTGCGAGAGATTTTCCCGGTGCGAGTTGTTGGGCGATATAAAAACAACGATCTTGGGAAGTATCAACTTGAAAGTAGTCAATGTAGCGAGGAATTCCCGGATGATTCAATCCCGATAAAGTTTTTGCTTCTCGTTCAAATAACTCGACTTTCTTCCATTCAGTTGTCAGGCGCAGGGATAAAGCTTTGAGTGCAACTTTTTGATTGCTGTTTAAATCTACAGCAGCATAGGTGATCCCAACTCCACCCTGTCCTAGTTTACCGAGAATGCGATATCTTTCAGCAAAAATTTTTTCCGATTGTTGTAGTGTTTCCATATTTTTGTGCCTGGGTTTATTTTGGATAATTAGTTTGTTGCGCCGTGAGATCTAAGTATTTCGGCTGCTGCTTCTCGGTTGGGATTCGAGTCGGTTTCTGCTATCTTTAGCGGCGTATCGCCATAAGAGTTTGTAGCGTCAATTTTTGCACCTTTAGCAATCAGCATTTTTAAGATTTCTACAGTGCCATAATGTGCGGCTTGGTGGAGTGGAGTTGTGCCAGATACATCTATATTATTAACATCTGCACCGTTGTTAATTAGCAGTGCAGCAATATCATTGTGTCCGAGCGCGATCGCTCGATACAATGGAGTTTGACCTTTCACATTTCTAACGTTAACCCTCGCACCTTTAGCAATTAGCAGTTCAACGATATCTAGAGAGCCTCGAGTAGTGGCAAGATGCAGGGGAGTTTGAAGCAAGTTATTTTTGGCATTAACGAATGCACCTTTGGCAATGAGTTGTTTGGCTGCATCCTTAAGTTTGAAATCGACAGCGATATGCAGTAAGGTTCTGCCATATTTGTATTCGCTATTAACATCTGGGTGTTTACTAATCATCAACGCTACTGTATCCTCAAGTTGCCTGTCTACTGCGATATCCAGTGGAGTTGTTTTGTTATTATCCTGGATATTAATTTCGGCACCATGCTCTAGCAGCAGTCGATCGATATTCTGCATATTATTGTAATCAAAAAACCGCCTATTTAACACTGCAATATGTAGAGGAGTCTGTCCATCATTATTTTTAACATTGAGTTTCGCACCATTAGCAATTAAAAAAGAGACGATTGCTGGGCGATTCTTTGGAAAAGATACCCTTGGTGGGATATTATCTTGAACAGCTAGGTGTAACGGAGTATCTCCACTTTTATTTTTAACATTGACTTTCGCACCATTAGCAATTAAAAAAGAGACGACTTCTAGGCGATTATCTTGAACAGCTAGGTGTAACGGAGTATTTCCAGATTCGTCCCTAGCGTTGATATCCAGCATTAGCAAAGCAGCAACTTCTTTTGTTGCTGCATAGTGCAGTGGATTTCTTTTTTTGCTATCCCTGATAACAATATTTGCGCCGTTGTTAATTAGCTGTTGTACCAACTCCTTAAAGCCTATTTTTGCCGCGTTATGTAATAAAGCTGTACTCTTGCCATATTGGGCATTGTCTTCTTTGATGTTAATTTTTGCACCCGCAGCAAGTAGTATTTGTGCTTTTGCCTTTGATTGCGCCGTATGTAGAGGAGTTATGCCATTTTTGTTTTTGGCATTGACATTCGCACCTTTAGCAATCAGCAACTTGGCCATTTCAAGCGATCGCGCAAAGAATAGAGGAGTTGTACCCATACTATTGTCAGGTAAAAACCTTCGCAATTTAGAAGTCCATATAGACCCCGACCTCGACACATCCCAATCAAGATGAGGTGCGCTCTGGGCGTTAATATCTGCACCTTTAGCAATTAGCGTCTGTGCTACTTCTATGCGATCGAATGCAGCAGCAAAGTGTAACGGGGTAAAGCCATATGTATCCTTAGCTTTGACATCTGCACCATTAGCAATTAACAATTCTGCCACCTCTTTTGAGCCAGCAAAGTGTAGTAAATTAAGATTATCTATCCTGGTATTGGCACTAATACCAAGATCCAGATAATGCCTAATAGTTTTAGTATCTCCCTGTTCGACAGCCTGGACAACTGCTTGGGGGGTAAATCCAATCCGGTTGAGGATGGGATATTTAAAGTGATTGAAAACAGCAACAGTAGCAATAGCAGCAATTCCTATTTTGAGGCGCTTTTTCCATTGCGTCGGATTGGATTTAACGTTAACTATTCGAGGATTGCGAAGAGATTCAAGCGCTTCTTTTGCCGAGTTAAAGCGGTTTTCTAAATCGGGCGCTATCGCTTTTTCTAACCAATAGGCAAATGCTGAAGAAATCTGAATTTGAGAGCGAAAATCTTTCTCTAGTATATTTGTTGGTAATTCGGCGGGGGAACGGTGGGTTAGTAAATACAACAACGTCGCTCCTAAACCATATAAATCTGTTGCAGGTACGGCTTGTCCGAGAAATTGTTCTGGAGCCATATAACCATAGGTTCCAACTACGGTACTTCCTCGCATTAAAGTATTGTTATAAGTGTTTTGCACGGCTCCAAAATCTACTAAGCAAACTTCCCAATCTTTTGGTTGGTGGGAATTAATGGGGGATTTGAAAACAATATTTTCGGGTTTAATATCCCGGTGGATAACAGGTGGTGTTTGTGAATGGAGATAAACTAAAATCTCCAAAATCTGTGTGGCAATGCGTTGAATTTCGGCTTCGCTAGCGTGCCAGCCATATTCGACTAAACTTGCTAGAGATTGCCCTTGGGCCAGTTCTTGTACTATATAAAAACAACGGTTATCGGGAGTATCGACATAAAAATAATCCAAATAACGCGGAATTCCCGGATGATTCAATTTTGATAAAACATTGGCTTCTCTTTCAAATAGTTCCAGGACTTTCCAGTCATTCATCTTCTGTAAAGACAAAGCTTTGAGTGCGACTCGCTGATTGGTTTTGAGGTCAATGGCTTCGTAAGTTGTGCTACTACCGCCTTCTCCAAGCAGATTTTTAATCTGATAGTGGTTGACTAAGTTATGGGGAATTTGTGAAATAATATCCATAGCATTATTTTGGGGTAATGAGTACCAAGAAACATTTTATATTTGGGTTTTTGGAACCCAAGTCTTGAAAAATTTATGCAAGGTAAGTTGAGTGTTTGAGTATATTTCAAACAAGTCAATAGAAAAGTCAATGACTGACTCTGTATATTTGCTTAAATTTCAATTACCGTATTTCTATGGATAACTTACCCAGAATTTTGGAGTGTCATATCACCTTTGGCGAAAATTTACTTACGGGATATTGATCGTAATCGAGCCGATAATCATAGCCGACGCGATCGTAAATGCCTGCAAGCAATTCCGGCAAATTAACAATAGGTTCTACATCTTCTTCGCGCAAAGGAAGTTGTCGGTCTTTTTGAGATGCTAGCCAACGTTCGTAGGCTTCTCTATCGCCACTTTTTCTCTCAGCGCCCTCTGCGTCTTCTGCGGTTAATTTAAAAAATTTAGTGATTTTGGATACAATTCCCCACCAAACAGTCGATCGAACTCCTCAATTTTCGGTGGGGATCTAAAATTCACCTAAAGTTCGACGCCCTTTGGCAAAACCCTCCCTAAGATAGAAGTTGGGGGACGATCGGTCTCGTAGCCGATTCAGGGGCAAGTGTCAAGGACTCCATCGAACCCAAATCCAGAGCAGCAAGACAGGGAGGACATCAAAATCATGGTAAACGCGCCGACAGGGGAAACCCGCCTGGGCCCGACAGATCAGGTGCAAGCCTTAGACCGCGATTGCACAACCCTATCTCGTCACGTACTCCAGCAACTTCACAGCTTTTCAGCAGATGCTCAGGATCTCAGCGCGCTGATGAATCGCATCGGGCTGGCGGCAAAGCTGATCGCGAGGCGGCTCAGCAGAGCCGGATTAATGGCAGATGCCTTGGGGTTTACAGGGGCTACGAACGTGCAGGGAGAATCCGTCAAAAAGATGGATATCTATGCCAATGAAGTCTTTATCTCGGTATTCCAGCAAAGCGGACTTGTCTGCCGCTTGGCTTCGGAGGAAATGGAAAAACCCTACTACATTCCCGAAAATTGTCCGATCGGGCGTTACAGTCTGCTCTACGACCCCATAGACGGTTCTTCCAATCTTGACATCAATCTCAATGTAGGCTCCATATTCAGCATCCGCAAGCAAGAGGGGGACGATGCAGATGGCTCTGCTTCCGACTTGCTGCAACATGGACACAAACAAATTGCCGCTGGTTATGTGCTCTACGGCCCCAGTACCATGCTGGTTTATTCGATCGGTCAGGGTGTTCATTCCTTTACCCTCGACCCCAGTTTGGGCGAGTTTATTCTAGCTAACGAAAACATTAAGGTTCCCGATCGCGGCCCGATTTACAGCGTTAATGAAGGCAACTTCTGGCAGTGGGAGGAATCTTTGAGAGACTACATTCGCTACGTACACCGCAGCGAAGGCTACACCGCCCGGTACGGTGGGGCTTTGGTGGGAGATTTCCACCGGATTTTGTTCCAGGGAGGCGTGTTTTTGTACCCCGGAACGGTGAAAAACCCGGAAGGCAAATTGCGTTTGCTCTACGAATCGGCTCCTTTGGCGTTTTTGATGGAGCAAGCCGGCGGGCGCGCCAGTACGGGCATTCAAGACATTTTAGACGTTGTGCCGACCAAACTGCACGAGCGATCGCCCTTGATTATCGGCAGCAAAGAAAATGTAGCGATGGTCGAGTCTTTTATTCAAGATCGATCGCGCAATCCTAGAACTGTCCAAGAGTGAAGGAAGTTCGGCAACGGATTGTGTAACGGATGTAACGGATGTCAGGAAGAAGGAAGAGGGTTTTAACTTATAACTTTCGACTCCCAATTACCAATTCCCCATTGCCAATTTTCAATTACCAATTTTCAATTTTCAATTTCCAATTTCCAAGTCCCAATTAACAGCTATCAAATTGTAGGAGTTACAGTAATGACAGCAACACCAACGAATCACCTGTTAGAAATCAAAGAAATTGGCCAAAGTATCTGGATGGACAATTTGACTCGCGATCTGATCGAGTCCGGCGAACTCAAAAAGATGATTGAAAGTCGGGGACTGCGCGGGATTACATCTAATCCGGCTATTTTTGAGAAAGCGATCGCAGGTAATGTGATTTACGACGCGGATATCGAAGCGGGCATCCGGGCGGGTAAATCTGTAATGGAGATTTACGAATCTCTGGTATTTGAAGATATCCGCAACGCTTGCGACATCTTCGCCCCAGTTTACGCAGAGTCGAAGGGTTTGGACGGTTACATTAGCATTGAAGTGCCACCGACGATCGCCAACGACACAGAAAGCACGATTAGCGAAGCCATGCGCTATTACCAAGCCCTCGGCAAAGAAAACGTGATGATTAAGATTCCGGGAACTGCTCAAGGTTTGCCCGCAGTCGAGCGAGTCATCAGCGAAGGCATTAACGTTAACGTGACTTTACTGTTCTCGGTTGACAGCTACGTCGAAACCTTCTGGGCTTACATTCGCGGTTTAGAAGCGCGGGTGGCTAAAGGTTTGGATGTGAGCAATATTGCTTCTGTTGCCAGTTTCTTCTTGAGCCGGATCGACATCAATATCGATGGCAAGATTGACGAGAAACTCAAAAATGTCACAGATATTTCCACAAAAGCTAGACTGGAAGCAGTGAAGGGGAAAGTGGCGATCGCCAATGCGAAGATAGCTTACCAGAAGTATAAAGAGATCGTAGCGAGCGATCGCTGGCAAGCATTAGCGGCTAAGGGAGCGAAAGTACAGCGCTTGCTGTGGGCTTCCACCAGCACCAAAAACCCCAACTACAGCGATGTCATGTACGTCGATGAACTAATCGGCCCCGAAACCGTTAACACTTTGCCGCCGAACACCGTTGAAGCTTGTTTCGATCACTGCGATGTCGCACCCCGGATTGAGAACAACGTTGAAGAAGCTTACACGCTGATCGAAAGTCTCAAAGATCCCGACATCGACATCAACTTGGACCAAGTGATGGCAGACTTGCTCCTCGACGGGATTGATAAATTCGTCACCCCGTTCCAATCCCTGATGGATTCCTTGCAAGAGAAAGTCCAGAAGTTGTCACCCGTCGCTTAGGCAGATATCTGTATCCTGAAAGGCAGAAGCATTTAGGAATCGGAATAGATAATTGTTTGGGTTCTTAAATGCCGAGTTTTAAATCCTCTCTAGGATTTTTGAGATTAATGCCTCTCTGAGTTCCTAGAGAGCAAAATCATCGGCTTCCTCTAGCAGTATGAAGAACCGATTAACTCTCTCACCGAGAAACTAGCAGAAATGACCGCAAACACTCATGGTGTCTTGGCAGGGTTAACATCACTAGAACAAGGAAAATAAATAATGGTAACGCTACTTGAAAATCCACTGCGGGTCGGTTTGCGAAAAGAACGAGTGCCGGAACCACAAATTCTAGTAATATTCGGAGCTTCTGGGGATCTCACCCAGCGCAAACTGGTACCTGCAATTTATCAGATGAAGCGCGATCGACGCTTGCCACCGGAAACTACCGTGGTGGGAGTAGCCCGTCGCCCTTGGAGTCACGATTACTTCCGAGAGCAAATGCGCGAAGGCATTGAAGAATTTGGCGGCGGCATTGGCAATGAAGAATTTTGGCAAGATTTCGCTCAAGGTTTGTACTATTGCCCGGGCGACATTGACAACCCAGAAAGCTATCAAAAACTCAAAGCTTTCTTAGCGGAACTCGACGAAGAAAGGAGAACTCGCGGCAATCACATATTTTATCTATCAGTTTCCCCGAACTTTTTCCCAGAAGCAATTAGGCAACTGGGCGATGCTCAAATGCTGGTTGATCCAGTAAAACACCGCTTGGTAATTGAAAAACCCTTCGGCCGCGACTTGAGTTCGGCAAAAGCTCTTAACCGAGTCGTGCAGAAGGTTTGCCAAGAACAGCAAGTTTACCGGATCGACCACTATTTGGGTAAAGAAACTGTTCAGAATTTAATGGTGTTCCGGTTTGCTAACGCGATTTTTGAACCGCTGTGGAATCGGCAATTTGTCGATCACGTACAAATTACTGTTGCAGAAACAGTAGGCGTAGAAGACCGGGCAGGTTACTACGAATCCTCTGGGGCGTTGCGGGATATGCTGCAAAACCACTTGATGCAGATTTTCTGTCTGACGGCGATGGAACCGCCGAACTCGCTTGACGCTGACAGCATCCGCACCGAAAAGATGAAAGTTCTGCAAGCAACTCGCTTGGCAGATTTGCATAACTTGGAGTTTTCAGCGATTCGGGGTCAATATTCCGCAGGTTGGATGAAGGGCAAACCCGTGCCAGGATATCACGATGAACCGGGGGTTGCTCCCAACTCGACAACGCCGACTTTTGTGGCGATGAAGTTTATGATTGACAACTGGCGCTGGCAGGGAGTGCCTTTCTACCTGCGAACCGGTAAACGGTTGCCGAAAAAAGTTAGCGAAATTGCGATTCAGTTCCGCGAAGTTCCGCTGCTAATTTTTCAGTCCGCAGCCCAACAAACTACTCCTAACGTTTTGACTATGCGGGTGCATCCCAACGAGGGGATTTCGCTGAGGTTTGAGGCGAAAATGCCGGGGCCGGATTTGCGGACGCGGACGGTGGATATGGATTTCAGTTACGGTTCTTCTTTTGGGGTGACATCTTCGGATGCTTACGATCGCCTGTTAATTGATTGTATGCTTGGCGACCAAACTTTGTTTACCCGTTCTGATGAAGTGGAAGAAGCTTGGCGGGTGGTAACGCCGGCGTTGATGGATTGGGAATCCTCCAACGACCAAGATTTGGTTCCTAAATATGAAGCAGGTACTTGGGAACCTGCGGAAGCAGAACTGCTAATTAACAGAGACGGTCGCAAGTGGCGCAGACTTTAAGAGTCAGTCGATTTTAGATTTTAGATTTTAGATTTTAGATTTACTGCACAGATGAATCTGAGAGCTTAAACTAGGGTCTAAAATTTGGGGATCTCCACGACTACTGAACTAATGACCAATCACTGATGACTAAAAACTGACAAAGGAGAAAAAACCGATGACGATGACACCGATGAAAGCTCCGCCTCTGGTTTCGCTACAAAGTCCTAAAGATGTGTCGATCGACCAAATAGAGGCCGAATTGAGTCAAATTTGGGAAAGTTACAGAGAATCGGGGTCAAAGGGCGATGTTCCGATCGCTAGTAGGGCAACAACTTTTACTTTTATAGTCTACGAACCGGAAGAAACTCAGCGGTTATTAGCGGATCTGGGGTTTTACGACGGGCCGGTGGACGGTATTACCGGGCCGATGACGGCATCTAGCATCAGGGCGGCTCAAAAAGCTTACGGACTGCCGAGAACTGGCAAACCTAATGCTGAATTGCTGGCGACTTTGCGGGAAGAAGTGGCTCGCAAAAATTCAAATGGCGAGGAGATGGGCTCCAGTGGTTTGGGTTCAGGGGGTTCGGGGGTGGCTGACGCGATCGTGGCTGCCAATCCCTGCCGGATTATTGCTCTGTGCCCGACGGCGGGAGAAGATACGGGCGTACAGGCTCAAGTGGCTGCTTATTGTCCGGTTCACAAGCGCACCACTGGCAATCTGATCTGTTGCGAATACATTACCTTACGGGGTACGGAAGCTGCTTTGGAACGGGTGAGCGGCATCGTGACGGCGTTGACTATCGCTGATTTGCCGACGCTGCTGTGGTGGAAAGCGAATCCTGATGCCGATCGAGGTTTGTTCCAGCGGCTGGCGGCAGTTAGCAGTTCTGTGATTGTTGACTCTAGCAGCTTTGCTGAGTGTGAAGCTGAATTGCTGTTGATGCAAAGTCTGATCGAGGAGGGAATTCCGATCGCGGATCTCAATTGGCGTCGGCTTGCCGCGTGGCAGGAGTTGGCTGCTGAGGCTTTTGACGCCCCGGAACGTCGGGCTGCGATTCGGGAAATCGATCGGGTGACGATCGATTACGAACAGGACAATTCTACGCAAGCGCTGATGTATTTGGGTTGGCTGGCGAGCCGGCTTCAGTGGCGTCCGGTTGCTTTTAAACAGGAAGAGGGCGATTACCAAATCAAGCGAATTAAATTCGCGGGGCCGGACGAACGGGTTGTAGAAGCTGAGTTGGCTGCTATTCCTACTGCTGATACGGGCGATGTCGCGGGCGATTTGATTGCTGTGCGTTTGAATTCTACAAACGAAAAGGCTGACTGCGGTACGGTTCTGTGTTCGGAAGCGGGCGGCTGTATGCGGATGGAAACGAAGGGCGGCGCTCAAACCGATCGGTTTAACCAGGTGAGTCCTCTGTTCGATCAGGTGACGGAACAGTTGCTGGGCCAGCACTTGCAGAGTTGGGGCCGAGATGTGCTTTACGAAGAAAGTTTGGCAGTGACGGCTCAAATGCTGAAGTTGGCTAAGCGGTAAAGAGAAGTTCGGCAACGGATTGTGTAGCGGATGTAACGGATGTCAGTTCGATGTCCGTCGGAAGAAGGAATAAGGATTGAGTTAATATTCAGTGGGGCAGGCAATGTCTGCCCTACTTTTTTAGAAGTTATGAGTTAGAAGTTATGAGTTTTGAATTAATAATGTTCTTTGACTCAAAACTCTAAATTACTTCCCAAAAGCCACTAAATTACCTCTATTCTTCTCATTCTTCCTTCGCGGTCTTCGTGTCTTCGCGGTTCGTTAAATATGTATGTATTATTTGAGAGGTTCGAGAGCAATACTCATAATTTTATAACCGATCGGTTTTCAGTATTTTTTGTAAATAATTTAGAACTATGACTTTAGTAATTGCTGGCGAACGCAGCGGTGCGGGAAAGACTACTGTAACGATCGCCCTTTTAGCTTATTTAGTCCGTCGCGGCTTGAATGTTCAATCTTTTAAGGTTGGCCCGGATTACATCGATCCGATGTTTCATGCTTTTGTTACTGGTCGCCCCTGTCGGAATTTAGACCCGGTATTAACGTCTGAATCTTATGTAAAAAAGTGTTTTTCTCGTCATATTCAAGATGTCGATTATGCCTTAGTTGAAGGGGTGATGGGACTATTTGATGGAGTGAGTCGAAAAAATCAGGAATCACGAAGGCAAGAGACGGATTTTGACAGGGATACAGGGATTAATTATCGAAAAGAAGAAGGCAATTATGATTTTTCCTTTGCTTCTACGGCTCATGTGGCTTATTTGCTGAATTTGCCGGTATTGTTTGTGATAGATTGCAGCAGGCTCTCTGGTTCTGTGGCTGCGATCGCCCACGGTTTTCGTTCTTTTAACCCTGACCTTAAATTCGCTGGTTTGGTGCTGAATCGGGTGGCGAGCGATCGACATTTGGAACTGCTTCAAGATGCTCTCCAACCGCTCAATTTACCGATTTTGGGCGTTTTGCGTAGGGATGAGGCTGTTACTATTCCCGATCGACATTTGGGTTTGATTCCTGCTGAGGAGTTACCGAATCTTCATGCTGCGATCGATAAATTAGCGGATTTGGCTGCTGTTAGTTTTGACTGGGAGCAACTTTTGCCTTTGTTGGCTGCAACTCGAAATGAGGGGGGTGAGGGGTCAGAGCAACTTTCGTGTAGGCACAGTCTCCCTTCTGTCATTATAACTCAAAAAGATGATGTTGTCAACAGTTTGGGAAAACAATTTGGAGTGAGGATTGCAGTTGCGCGCGATCGGGCTTTTAATTTTTACTATCAGGACAATCTTGATTTGTTGGAAGAGTTGGGTGCCGAGTTGGTATTTTGGAGTCCCCTTGATGACTCGGTTTTTCCTGACAATGTGCAAGGGTTATATTTTGGTGGTGGTTTTCCCGAAGTGTTTGCTCAAAAATTGAGCGGTAATGTTTTAATTCGGGATGCGGTAAGAAGTGCTATTTTTTCGGGAATGCCGACTTATGCGGAGTGCGGCGGTTTGATGTATTTATGCGATTCTATTGTAGACTTCCATGGCAATTCTTGGCCAGGGGTGGGAGTGTTGGAAACTTCTGCTGCGATGGGAAAACGTTTGACGCTGGGATACCGAGAAGCTGTGGCGGTGAGGGATAGTTCGGTGTTAACTGCTCTTGATGAGGTTTGGGGACATGAGTTTCATCGATCGCATTTAACTGTGGAACCGACTAATCCAGTTTATCACAGTTGGAGGTATGGCAAGCGAGGGGAAGTTGAGGCGGTTGCTGAAGGTTGGGGAGTTTGTCAGGTGCACGCTTCTTATTTGCATTTGCATTGGGGTGCTCGGCCTGATATTCCGGCTCGTTTTTTGCAGCAGTGTGCTGATTTTATTAATTGTAATGGTGTTTTGGGCGATCGAACTTAAATAATATTTTTTTAACGAACCGCGAAGACGCGAAGGTCGCTAAGGAAGAGGAACGGCATGATGGGTTATGTCTGTAGCGATTTGGAAGTAAATCAATTAAGTTTTTTGTGGAACAACTCGAAAAGCCTATTCCTGGCTGTTTCCAGAGTATAAATCCAGTGGTCTTACTATTTATATTAGAATATTTATGACGGATAGAGCTAGGGATGTTGGGATTTATGAGCGAATTAATTTCGACTAAGCAGTTGTCCGCCCAATGGGTGACACCGGAGAATTTTCATAGTTACGGTCAAGTTATCTTTGCGGCTGTTGATGGCAAGTCTTTCGATGGTGAGGATGCTCAGTTAAATTTGCAAAATGGTATTCCTAGATTTTACATTATGCGGCTGCACAATAAAGGTCGCAAGTTTGGCAAAATTACACGACACATTCAATGTACTCAGTGTTTGGGTTCTTTGGAGGGGAAGGATTGGTTGATGGCGGTTGCACCTCCTGGGGATAGCTATAAACCGAGTTTAGAGGATATTGCTGCTTTTCGGATTCCGGGCAATTGTTTTATTAAGTTAGATGTGGGGACTTGGCACGCGGGGCCGTATTTTGATGCGGATTTTGTGGATTTTTACAATCTGGAATTGAGCAATACTAATGTGGTTGACCATTTTACTTTTGATTTGGTAAAAAATCACAATCTGGAGTTTGAGATTGTCTGATATTGGCGATTTGTAGTTGCGCTTTCTGCGGGGTAATTCTCGTTAGAGGTTGCTTTTGTGAGTAATATTTTTTAACCGCAGAGGGCGCAGAGGACGCAGAGGAGGAAAAGGAGGGGGTTCGCAAGGAATTGAGGACTTGATTTTGCCTCACTAGGCTGAATGGCTACTAGAAAGGATAAAGTTTACAAGTGTTAAAATAAGTGCCATTGTCATTCCTGAGCAAAAGTATAGCATTGTTCTTCTGCGCGATGTGGTTTTTAATTGTGTTGGATACTGAGGATTGTTATCATGCAATTATGAGGCGGCTGCGGTTCGGTATGTAATTTCTCGGGGGAACTTGTTGGCAGAAACTGCACCTGCTAAAATTAGTTTTTATGGTATTTGACAAACAATATTTGAAGCTATTAAATTGTGAATCAAGGTGCTATTCCCGATGAGAGTCCGAGAAATTTGCAGTAGCAACTTCTGTTGCAAGATGCTAAGGCTGGTAATTGCATAGTAATTCATTGCGGTACAGATAGATTGTTGGGGGAAGCACCGAGACTTATTGCTGTTTATGGCGGAAATTCTGACGATTGGGATAAAATGACAAGTATTGAGTCTTTTGAAATTAATGGAGCTTCCGTACAAGTCCATTGGTTTCGGAACAGTCAGACTCTTCAAGATGTGGAGTTTAAATTCAAGCGACAGTATCCCAAAACAGCCCCTAAAAATCTGTAGGTAATCAAGTTATGAAAATTCGTTGTATTGCTAAGACTGGTGCATCTCTTCCTGAAGAATATATAGATCCGCGACGCGGTTACACTAGAAAGGTTGAGTTACCGCTAACTATAGGCAAGGAATATGTTGTTTATGCTATCCGAGAATGGAAAGGGACTATTTGGTACTACATCTGCAATGATAATTATAGCTATTATCCCATCCATAATCCGGCGCCGATGTTTGAAGTGGTTGACAGCAGAATTTCTAAGTATTGGCGGTTTGAACTTTCGCCCAATGGTTTGTTAATGATAGCGTTTGAGCAGTGGTTTACTGACCCTTATTTTTATGATAAGCTAACGGATCAGGAAGAGGCAGAGGTTGAGATTTTTGAGAAGGTTAAGGAATTGATGGATGCTGAGGATTTTAGTTTGCCTCCGCTGGATGTTGCGGTTGAGAAGTTGCGGGAAACTGTCAGTGTTTGAGTGGAAAAAAAGTGCGAGCGCAATTTGTTTCTTACCACTTGACTCACATACCTTCAAATGGTATCAAATAGGAAGCAGCATAATTTTGGAAAAAAAATGGACGACAAACTTGAATCCAATAAGAACTATGAGATACTAGACGGCGATGATGTTTTGTTATTCGATAAAGCTACTTTTCTAGTACGCAGTTTTGCAGAGGTAGTCACTAGCAAGTTTATTGACATACTTGATCTTATTGCAATAAGGGAATCTCGCCAGAAATCAATAATTAATTGGATGAAAGAGCTACGGATTAACGACGAAATAATAATTAGTGGAGGGGAGATAGACTGGAACTCCCCTCAAGAAGGAATAGATTGTCAAGTTCTAAAAATTGGTTCTAAGGGTTGGCAAAAAGGAAAGCTTCAAATAAAAGTTAATGAAAATTTCCAGGCGGGGGAAACGCAGGTATGTATAAAGTTTTGTCCTGATGAACCAGCAAAGCAAAAATCCCCTCTAGATGATATCAGACAATCGGAGGAATACAAAAAACTGAGCAATAACAACTGACAACCCGATCGCGATTACAATACAATAATCGATCGCACTTATATCTGAATCTTAGATTTTCAACCGCAGATGAGGGCAGATGTACGCGGATGAACGCTGATGTTGTTTGGGATGGACTAATGATAAATATAGAAGAATATGTCGATCGCACCGCCGAACTGATACACTTACCCTTAGACCCGGAACACCGCCCCGGTGTTGTGGTAAACTTCGAGAGAATAGCTGCGATCGCCCAACTCGTTACTGAATTCCCTTTACCTCAAGCAATCGAAGCTGCGCCGGTGTTTGAACCTTAGATTTTTAACCGCAGATGAGGGCAGATGAACGCAGATGAACGCAGATGTTTTTTAGATAAGGCGGATGCGGTTGCTACGGCAGCGGCTGTTAAATGTGGTAACGTTACAGCTACAGAGGCGGTAAGTGCTGCTTTGGAACGGATTGCTGTTAAGGATAAAGCTTTTAATTGCTTTACTGCAATCACTGCATCCAGCGCACTCGCAGCAGCCGAAAATATAGATAATTCGATCGCAAATAACCAAAACCCAGGCCCTTTAGCAGGCGTTCCCTTCGCTGTCAAAAACCTGTTCGATATCGGCGGAATTACTACTCTAGCAGGGTCAAAAATCAACGCTGACAATCCTCCGGCTACCCAGGACGCGGCCGTGGTCGCCCGACTAAAACAAGCCGGGGCTGTGCTCGTAGGTACGCTCAACATGGATGAGTACGCCTACGGTTTCGTCACGGAAAACAGCCACTACGGCCCGACTCGCAATCCCCACGATACTACGCGCATCGCCGGCGGTTCCAGCGGCGGTTCCGCAGCAGCAGTCGCCGCCGGTTTTGTACCCGTCACTCTCGGTTCTGATACTAACGGTTCCATCCGCGTACCGGCTGCTTTGTGTGGTGTCTTTGGGTTTAAGCCTACTTACGGCCGTTTGTCGAGGGCTGGCGCTTATTTATTTTCGGGTAGTTTGGATTGTGTGGGGCCGTTTGGGCGATCGATCCGAGACATCGCGCTGCTGTACGATATCCTGCAAGGCCCTGATTCTCGTGACCCAGTTTGCACTCAACGCCCGCCAGAACTTTGTTCGCCCCAGTTAAATCAAGGTATCGAAGGATTGCGAATTGCTGTTGCTGACGGGTATTTCGCCACAGGGGCCGAACCCGAAGCAATGGATGCTGTAGAAATAGTTGCTAAAGCCTTGACAAATGTCTTAGATTGTGGTAATCGAACAGAAAAAACAACAAACCCCCCAAAAATAGGGGGGCTTGCGACTGTCAGCATACCGGAATCCGATCGCGCCCGGGCTGCGGCATTTATCATTACCGCTTGCGAGGGGGGAAACTTGCATTTAGACAATTTACGCTCGCGCCCTCAAGACTTCGATCCTGCCACGCGCGATCGCTTTTTAGCGGGAACCCTGATCCCTGCGACTTGGTACTTGCAAGCGCAGAGATTCAGACAGTGGTACCGCGATCAAATTCGGGAAATATTCCAACACACAGACATCATCCTCGCACCCGCAACCCCGATAGCTGCCCCTGAAATTGGCGTCGAGAAAATGGTAATAGCCGGACAAGAAATCTTAGTGCGTCCCAATCTCGGACTGTTCACCCAACCCCTATCATTTATTGGCTTGCCCGTTCTTTGCGTGCCCGTACAGCGGCCCGGCGCTTTGCCCTTGGGGGTACAAATTATTGGTGCTCCCTACAGCGAAGCGGTGATTCTCCGAGTCGCTGCGGTACTAGAATCGCAAGGCATTATATCTGCCGAATCAATTTAGTGCTAATAATTCTAGGGTTTGTTGTTGCGGTGGAAGCGTCTCTTAGTCCTTCTGGCAATAGCTTTGCGCTTCTGCTTTTCCAACGGGGTTTCAAAGTGGCGGTGCTTTCTCATGTCGGGGAAAATGCCCGCTTTAGAAACTTGTCGCTTAAACCGTCGCAGGGCTGACTCAATCCCTTCATTTTCGCCTATTACAACTTGGGTCATTATTTCTCCTTTTGTTCGGTAGATCAAGTTTTATCATATCAAGGTTTTTGGCCGCGCGACCTGTTGAAGGTCGGGCGATCGGTCAAAACCCCAAAATCATACCAGAAAATTGGTTCGTAGTCAGGACTTCAGTCCTTCTTTTTTGCGGACTGAAGTCCTCACTACAAACCCAAATTTTCGTAGTGAGGAATGCAAGTCCTGCTTTTTTGCGGACTGAAGTCCTCATTGACTACTGACTACTGACTACTGTCAACTGACTACTGTCAACTGACTACTGACTACTGACTACTGACCAACTGATTTTCCTGCCGCAGGTAAGCTTGAATAAACGGGTCTAATTCGCCGTTCATCACATCTTGGATGGCAGTTGTTTCCACTCCAGTCCGCAAATCCTTGACCATTTGATAGGGGTGAAACACGTAATTGCGAATTTGCTGGCCCCAAGCGGCCTCCACCATATCGCCGCGAATCTCGGCAATTTCCGAAGCCCGCTGTTCCTTAGCAATCACTAACAGCCTAGCCTTGAGTAATGCCAAAGCTTTTTCCTTATTTTGCAACTGACTGCGTTCTTCCGTGCAACGGACGGCCAAACCAGTAGGAAGGTGAACGATGCGGACTGCGGTTTCTACCTTGTTAACGTTTTGCCCGCCCTTGCCGCCAGCGCGGGAAGTAGTGACTTCCAAATCTTTTTCTGGAATGTCCAACTGTACGGATCGATCGAGAATTGGCATCACTTCAACGCCAGCAAAACTGGTTTGACGCTTGTCGTTAGCATTAAAAGGCGAAATTCTGACCAAGCGGTGAGTGCCTTTTTCCGATCGCATATAACCGTAAGCGTAACGGCCGACAATTTCCAAAGAAGCCGATTTAACACCTGCTTCCTCTCCCTCGGAAATTTCCATTAAATGTACTTTGTAACCTTGACTTTCCCCCCAGCGGGTGTACATCCGCAGCAGCATTTCCGCCCAATCTTGAGCATCTGTGCCGCCGGCCCCGGCGTTAATTGTCAAAACGGCGCCGCCTTCGTCGTAGGGCCCAGATAGTAATTGTTGCAGTTCCCACTGGTCGAGTTCACGGGTTAACTGAGAAAGACTCGATGAGGCTTCTTGGAACAGGGACTCGTCGGCTTCTAACTCCAGCAGTTCTAAAATAGCTTTAGCATCTTCCAAGCTCGTTTGCCAGCCGCGATATTGGTCTAAATGAGATTTGAAGTCATTAAGTTCTTGGAGGGTTTCTTGAGCTCGATCTTGGTCTTCCCAAAATGCTGGTTGGGCGCAGATTTGCTCTAAGTCTTGAATTTTGGCTGTAAGTGCGGGGATGTCAAAGATAGTCCTGGGTTGTACCCAGTCGATCGGACAAAGTTGCGATATTGTGTTTGATGTCTAGAACTTCCACTGTTACTTTTCCTAGTTGTGGGATGTATTTTTGATTTTAGCTGAAATTGGGATCTTTCAACAAAATGTTATTGCTTCTTCCTGATTAGATATAGTGCGAATGCGAACCCGTTGAATTAAAAACTTTACCGCATTCAAAATTCAAAATTCACAAAAAGTTGCTATAGTCTAAAATCAGGTTAACGATCTCGATGGGAGTTAACTGCCATGATTTCCCCAGAACTAAAATTAAGCTTGCCGTCCACCGAAGACCTCCCCTGTTCGGACGATACGCCTGTGGATAACGAAGACCAGAATCTGCTACCCAACCTATTGTTGTTTGTCCTGACCAGCATTTGGTCCGATCGCATGGATTGGTACTTTGGGGTGGATATGGCGGTGTATCACACGACGGGAATCAGTCCCAAAGTGCCTGTCGTCCCCGACGGGTTTCTCAGTTTGGGGGTGGAGCGCCGAAAAGGGGGCAAATCGCGCCGCAGCTATGCTGTCTGGGAAGAAAACGAGGTTGTGCCGATCGTAGCATTGGAAATGGTGTCTCACAAACCCGGTGGGGAGTACGACGATAAAATGTCGATTTATGCCGGGTTAGGGGTTTTGTACTACATTATTTACAACCCCGAATTTTGGCGGCGCGATCGGCATCAACCGTTTGAAGTCTACAAGCTAATTGACGGGCATTACCGGCAGCAGATTGGCGAACCCTATTGGATGCCAGAAGTGGGACTGGGCATGGGGCGATCTCAGCAACTTATTGGGGGCATCGAGCAAGAAATTCTGGTTTGGTACGACGAGTCGGGAAATGTTTATCCCCTGCCGGATGCAGTGGCGGGGCAGATGCGCGAACTGTTGAGAGTAGAACAACAGCGAGCTGAGGGTCTACAACAGCGAGCCGAACGCCTAGCTGAGTATTTGCGATCGCAAGGGATAGATCCCGATAACCTGCCTGAATCGTGACATAAAATTCGATCGGCTTGAGCGCATTCTTCCTTGTGACTAATGACTAATAACTAATGACTAATGACTAATGACTTCTTAGATATACTGCGAACCTGTTGAATTGAAAGTTTTACCGCATTCGTGAGCGCATACGTCCAACCTTTTAGAACAGGAAAAACTTTTTGTGAGGTCTTCGCGAAACCAATCTCTGGCGATCGCATCTTTCACCGATTGAGTTCTGAGAGAATTAAAGCCATTTCCGTACTTTTCAATTAAAGCCAGCATTTGCGGTCTGTAAGTGTGGTTATAAACAGCGTATTTAGTATGGCTTACCCAACAGCAAGGCCAGAGTTCCGCTTCAAAACTGATGAAAATCTCTTGGGTGGCTTGAGTTTGACAGCTAATTTCTACATTTCGGTAGTAATTGTTTAGGCTACCAAATTTTTCTACAGCTTGGATAAATTGGTCTCCTTGGGGATTTTTATATTGTTCCAAGGATGGGGGTTGCAGTTCTTCGTTGGCTGGCTTTGATGGGACAGAAGGAGTTGCTTCTGGTGCTTGAGAGGTTTCGATAGCTATAGCTTGATACCAAGCATAATTTGCTTTTTCTGGTTGCCCCAACTGCGTCAACACTTGAGCTAAATTGCGATAAGCTCCTGCAAAATTGGGTTTAAGCTCGATCGCCTTTTGGTAATAAGCACTAGCTGGCTGCCACTGTTGCTGTTGGGCATAAAGACTGCCGACATTAGCATAAACTTCTGGAAAATTAGGCTGAATTTTGAGGGCCTTGGCGTAACAATCTGCTGCTGCTTGCATCTTCCCCAAACCTTGAACAGCATTGCCTAAAGTTTTCCAGCCTGCTGCAAAATTAGGTTGAATTTTCAGGGCTTGTTGGCTGGCTGCGATCGCCTCTGAGAGCTGTCCTTGTTTCAAACAGTGTTCAGCTTGTTGGTGCAACCCAACAGCCGTCTGTGTTTGATTTCGAGGGGCTGACGCATTAGTTGTTTCTGATTGGTTGGGGCGATCGCTCTTAGCCTCTAGCTGAGAGTTTTCTGCCTTCTGGGGCTGTTGATTTGCGGACTCTTTGTCATAAATCTCTTTCGCCACAAAACGAGAGGTAGCTTTCGGTACAAACTCGACAAATCCTAGTTGTTGGGCTAGATCTCGCGCTGCTTCTACTTGGTGCTGGTTGTGTTCAAATATCAAGTAATGCCATACAGCTTTTCCGCCAGCTTGGATAAAGGCATTAACAGATTGCATTATCCTGTCCCAGTTGGTATTTTGGCGGTAGATGCTGTTAGTATCTGCCAACCCGTCGATACTAAAAATTACGCGATCGTGTTCTCCTGTCATCGCCTTTGCCAGGGCTTGCCACCAGTCTGGATTGCGTCCGCTACCGTTGGTGTACAGGGAGATATGAGGAACTCCCATGCGGTGCAAATATTCGATCGCCGGAATTGTTGTATTGCTAGTCATAGCATCGCCGTAGTTGCCGCACATATACACCAAATCCAACTGAGAGCAAAACTCTTGTGGGAAAATTCTCTCAATATCCTCCATCTTTAATTCTGCCCCCGGCAAAATCGGGTTGCCGGTGCGGGGACACTGCGGACAAGCTGCATTACACCGGGAGGTAATTTCTACGCTGACTCTCCTGATATCTTCATATTTTAAGTACATGAGTTTTCCCCAATTAATTTGTGATTAATATTGAAATCGCGATCGACACAATTAGATAGCAAGAGTTTTGATTGAGTGATTAAAGATTAAAATTATACCTTATGTCTGTCGGCTGTGAACATGATATAAGTTTTTTGTATGAGGGACAGAGGAAACGAGGACGACTATCTTGATTCCAAATCTTAATAAAAAAAAACCGCGGCCGGATGTCGATCGAGCCGCAGTTTTTTTTAATAAGCTAAAGTTTCAATTAATCCCGGCCGTTGAGAGCAATCAGCAGGCGGAGAATAAAGATGAACAAGTTGATGTAGGTCAAGTACATCGACAGAGCGGCGGGTAAATACTGGTCGTCGCGGTAGCTGCGGGGTAATATGTAAAAATCGACGATCGCAGCGCCGGCAAATATAAACACCCCGATGCCAGAAATGCCAATTTCCAACCAAGTTGGGGTGTAGACGCCAAATAGAGAGAGCAGAAACTGACCGCCAACGACGACTAACAAAGCAATGACACCTAAACTGATAGTTTTGGTGAGGGCCATGCCGTCTTGTTCAGAAAGGTTGGAGCCAATTTGGCGGGCGGCGATAAAGGTAATGCCACATCCGAGGGCTGCAAAAGCGATGCCGGAGATGCCGACGCCTTGGGTTCTGAGGGCTGTAAATACCAATCCGCTGAGAGTGTAGCCGGAAAGCAGGCTGTAGGTTGCCAGCAGGGGCAAAGCGGTGTTTTTGTTGCCTTGTTCGGCGGCGCCGCGGGCGATGAAGAAGAGAATTAATTCTACGACGATCGCAGCAATGAAGGTGGGAAAGAAGATCCCAGGATAGTTGCGGATCACTCCGAGGCCCCCGTAGGTGCCGACAGCAGTTAAGACAAGTCCGCCGCCCACGAAGGGGAGAGCGTTGGAGATGACGTTCGGGCCTACCAGCGCGTGGTTTTTGGCCTCGCGCACGGCTTCGCGGAAATTGCTAGTGTTACTCACGAGGATTTACCTAATTTTGGCTGAGAATTTCTATCTATTATTGTGACAGCTTTACACTTTGTTTGCAAAACCTGAAATAGTTTAAAGATTTGATAAAGAACGGGGGTGAAATCACTCCAAACCAGGGATCGATTGTTTATAATAGACTGCGTACAAGTCGGTGCCGTTTCGCTGTCTCGCCGCGTTGCGCCTCGCGGCAAAACTATAATTGAGTTTAAAGGGCCGGCGCTATCTGCCGCCAAGGGCTACCTTAAAGTCGATCAATTTTGGAGGGGGGATTTACGATTGGGGATTAAGGAGTATATGCTAGAGGCATGGGCCACATTTGATTTTAGGTTTTTGATTTGCGACTTAGTTGAAACTAGGGACCAGAAACTTGAATAATCTAAAATATAAAATATAAAATCAGTTCGGTTAATTGCTAAGGTAGCTCAGACACAGGATACCGAGAAAATTAATGAATAGATCGAATTCTATCGACAAACTGCTAAATAGGTAATGTCCAATGCCCACATTTCTTGAGCGCAAATTATTGCCACCTACAGCCGGAATTTTATTGGCTGTCGCCGTTATTTCCGGCGGTCAAGCTGCCGTTGCAGCTAATGTCCGAGCCGTTTCTACCGCTGCTTCATGGCAGGGTTCAGAAAATTTGCTGCTGGCTCAGACCGGTCAACTCCCCCAAAGTACAAGTTCTTCAACCCCGAACCGGGGGACGGCAAACCGCGTACCTCTGCCCGTAAGAATTCCTGAGCCTTCGGCGGTGGTAGGGTTGGGTTTAGTTGCCGGTTCGCTGGCCCTGAGTCGCCGGAGAGTGAGAGTTAAAAATTAGACTTTTTTTGGCAAAAAGTCTAATTTTTGGATTTTTAACCGCAGATAAACGCGAATAAACGCAGATAAATGTGGCTATCAGGATTTTAGCCGATCGCGTCGCGCAGAGCATTTTTAGTCATAGCTGCGATCGACTGTTCGGTAGCTTTGGGCAAGTGATAGTATTTCCCTCCAGAAGTCTTGGCCAATTCCTTCGCAAAGCCAGTCGAAATAAACTTGCTCTCGGTATCAATCACCAGCAACTGCATTCCCAACCCACGAATTTTGGCAGCAATTTCTAACAATTCCTTCTTAATATCAGGCTTTTCTCCATCTACAATCGGTTCGCCCAAAGAACGAGCCAAAGGAATATTACCGCGTCCGTCGGTAATGGCGACAATCGCAACTTGACCGATATCTCCAGACTGCCGCGCGTTGACTCCCACCCGCACTGCTTGAGTCAAACCGTGGGCCAGGGGAGAACCGCCGCCGCAGGGCAACCGTTCCAAACGCTTGCGGGCCAAGGCTATCGAGCGAGTCGGCGGTAGCAGCACTTCTGCTTGTTCTCCGCGAAAGGGAATGAGAGCAACTTGGTCGCGGCTTTGATAAGCTTCTGTGAGTAGCTGCATGACTGCACCTTTGGCAGACTGCATCCGGTTGAGGGCCATCGAACCCGAAGCATCGACGACAAATACGACTAAAGCTCCAGCTTTTCTGGCCAAACGCTTCGCCCGAATGTCTCCCTGTTCCACAAATACACGCTTCTCTCTATTTGTGATTGATCCGGCGGTGGATTCCTGATCTGAATTCCTGTCGCGGCGGGCTTTTTGGTAGGGTGCGGCGGCTCTGAGGGTGGCGTCAACGGCGATGCGGCGGACGGGGCCTTTGGGTAATACTGGCTTGACGTAACGGCCTCTATCTTCCGAGAAAATGGTGCTGCGGCTGCCCGATTTGCCTTGTTTGTTGGCGGATTGTTGGGCGAATAAAAGCACGCTGGGGTCGAGAATTACGCCTTCGGGGTCGAAGAGAAATTCTTCGGGAATGGTATCTTTTTCTGGTTCTTCTTCAGGTTCCGGGTTGTCTTCATCCTCTTGGTCTTCTTCGTCTTCTTGCTCGTTTTCTGGTTCGTCTTGTTCTTGTTCTGACTGCTTTTGGGGAGGCGGTGGAGGGGGAGGAGGAGGAGAGTTTTCGTCTGGGGGAGTTTGGATGATGGTGGCGCGGGGTACGATGACTAATTCTACGGCGCGGCGCAGGTCTTCGGCGTTAACTTCTGTGCGTCCTTCGATGGCGGCGGCGGCTTTGGCGACGCGGACTGCGAATATTTCGGCGCGGTGTCCTTGAACGCCTCCCCGGATGGCTTCTTCTACTAGGTAGGCAATTTGTTCGCGTTTAATGCTGACATCTTTGAGCCATTCTCTGGCTAGGATGATTTGGGTTTTGAGGTTGTCGGTGTCTTCGCTGTATTGATTGAGGAATTCTTGGGGGGAGCGGGAGTAGGATAAAGCTTGTTCTACTGCATAGACTCTTTCTTCTAGTTCGAGTGCTGCATCGGCTGAAAGTACGATCGCGATGCGATCGAGCAAATGTTCTCTCAGCGGCCCTTCTTCGGGGTTGTAGGTGGCGATAAATAGAGGTTTGCAGGGGTGTTGGAAGCTAATGCCTTCGCGCTCTATTTGGTTGCGCCCTTCGGTTAATACTGTTAGCAATTGGTTGGAAATATTGTCATCGAGGAGGTTAATTTCGTCTACATATAGTACGCCTCGATTTGCTTGGGCTAAGAGTCCGGGTTGAAATACGGTTTGGCCGAATTTCACTGATTGTTCGACATCAACTGAACCTAAGAGTCTGTCTTCGGTGACACCCAAAGGAATTTGAATGAATGGTGTGGGAATTATTTCAGTAGTTAAGGAATTAGTATCGGTGGTGTGGGCATCTTGCCCGCCATTTTCTGATAACAAGCCTGATGCTTGTTCTGCAAGAATATCATTAGGTTCGGCGTTGCAAAAAGAATCTTTAACAATTTCAATGGGTGGCAGTAATGAGTGCAAGGCGCGGGCCATTACTGATTTTGCTGTGCCGCGGCGGCCTGCGATCGCAACTCCTCCCAATCCGGGATCGACTGCTGCTAACAGCAGGGCTAATTTGATTGCTTCTTGCCCGACTACGGCGGTGAGGGGAAAGGCTGTGGTGGAAGGGCTAAGGTTGGCTGCGGGCATAGGATTTTCGGATGTAAAAATTTGAACTTAATGTTTAGCTTACTTCTTGGAGTATTTTAACTTCTAGGGGCAGAATCACGGTAAAAGTTGAACCGACTCCTATTTCTGATACTAGCTCGATTTTGCCTTGGAGCAGCGTGACGAGCCGCGATACTATTGCTAATCCCAGGCCGGTGCTTTCGGCAGGAAAGAGCTGTTTGCCGGCTTCTCCTGCTTGAAAGAAGGGGTCAAAGATGCGCTTTGTATTTTCGGGGGCGATGCCAATGCCGGTATCTGTAATTGCGATCGCCCAATTTCCTTCTCCAGCAGGGTGGCAACTTAATTCGATGCTACCAGCTTCTGTATAGCGAATGGCATTGCTCAGCAGGTTGATCAGAATTTGTTGCAGCCGCCCAGAGTCGGAGATTACTTGTGTTGGGCCGCAGTCGCTGGTAACAGCGAGCTTTAGTCCTTTAGCATCAGCAATTGGCTGCATCATTTCTACTACGGTGTTAATTACCGATCGTACATTAGTTCGCTGCAGGTTAAGTTTAATTTTTCCGGCATCGGCGCGAGAAAGTTCTAGCGTGTCATTAATCATGCGGAGCAACTGTCTGCCGTTACGCAATACTCGCTCGATATGTTCGATGCCGGGGAGGGTATCTTTGACTTCTGATTGCCATTTTTCTTTTCGCAGGAATAGTTCGGAATAACCAATAATTGAGTTGAGAGGAGTTTTGAGTTCGTGAGCCAAATGGTAGACGTTTTCTTGATGGACGCTGACAAGGCGAGAGAGTTCTTGATTGGTGAGTTGTAACTGAGTTTGAATTTGTTGAAGTTCCAGCAGCCTCTGAGCAACGTAGCTATTGAAACACTGGGCAATTGCTTCGTCTACTACGGCATCTATCAGCCGAAAAGCTCTGAATACGTCGGTGGTGGTTCCTGCTAGCAAATCTGCTTCTAATTGGGAGAATATTACTTGACGCAATAAGTGGTATTCGCGGGCTACTTCTGCGGCGTCGTAGCCTTGTTCGGCTCTGAGAAATCCGTGATCTAAACTGGCTTCTATTATTACTTTTATTTCGCTGTGTTGATATTGGGAAAGCACTGTGGCCATCGCCGTCAGCAGGTGAGGTATGTGATTCTCGATTGCTGAGTGCGGTAAGGCGTCAGCGCTTTCAATTTTCCGATCCTGACGAACTGCTTCAATCCAGTTTTGGACGATAGTATCGGTTTTTTCGGCGAGCACTTGGCTGTAGTCCATGATTTCTGCGTGGGGGTTGAGTTTGGCAGAGATTGCCCATGCTTCATTGTAGTTGAGCGATCGCCGGATCGCCATATCAAACTTCTGGCGATCGCGACCCTCCCAAAAGAAGTAGTTTTGAGGTTATTTTTTCCGTGTACCGGAGAGCTCTTGATGAGTCACTTCCAGCTTGTTGCTGCCAAAATCAGCACTTAAATTTATTGACAGAAGAGCCATAAAGTAGTATATTCACTCGAACCGAGAGTTTTTAATTTTTAAGTTTTATTTTTTTTAGGGGACTAAATGGAAAACGTGCAAGCTGTGATTGCTGCAACAACATTTATATGTGTAATTTTCTTAATAATTACAGAATGGATACACCTCACAGTTGCGGCATTTCTGGGAGCGGTGATTCTGGTTTTTACCCACGTGATGACGTTAAACAACGCGATCGAATATATCGGTCGCAGTCACGCCACGCTGGGCTTATTCTTCGGAGTCATGGTAATGGTGAGAGCCTTTGAGCCTACCAAAGTATTTGAATACTTGGCAACTCAAATGGTGCTTTTGGCTAAAGGCAAAGGCAAAAATCTATTGCTGGGTATTGTTGCAATTACTACGCCAATTTGTGCAGTTTTGCCCAATGCCACGACAGTCATGCTGCTAGCACCATTAATTCCACCAATGGCAGAAGAAGTCGGTGTAGATTTTGTGCCGTTACTGATTTTAATGGTATTTGTGGCTAACAGTTCGGGACTGCTGACAATCGTGGGCGATCCGGCGACATTCATTGTCGGTGATGCTATTAACATGAGCTTTGCAGATTACCTAGTAAAGTTAAGTTTGGGCGGGGCAATTGCAGTAGGAGTGATAGTAGTTATGTTGCCTTGGCTGTTCCGCGAAATTTGGCACAAGAACTTAGACGATTTGGAACATTTGCCCCACCCAAAAATCAATCACCCGCGAGTCTTAGCAGTAGGCGGCTTAATTATAGCTTTCGTGCTGACTTTTTTTGTAATAGGAGAGTCTCTGCCCGTGCCTATTTCACCGGCAGCCGTTGCTTTGTTGGGGGCTGCTTTGGCAATGCTTTTAGCTCACCATTCCCAAATTGATTCTGTTAATAATATTTTGCGGGATTTAGATTGGAGCACGCTGCTATTTTTTATGTCTATCTTTGTGCTGATTGGCGGTTTAGAAAAAACCGGAGTAATCGGCAGTATATCTGGAATATTAGCCATGATTTTAGGTAAGAATATTTTTCTTGGTTCTTTAGTTTTGTTATTTTTTGTGGGTTTGATGTCGAGCGTAGTGCCAAATATTCCGCTGGTAGTGGCAATGGTGCCGCTGCTAAAACAGTATGTTGTCAATGTCGGGCTTGCACCGGCAGAAGTGCTGGCGCCGGATTTTGCAGGGCAGTTTCCACCTGCTGTGCTGCCGCTGTTTTATGCGATGATGTATGGAGCAACTTTAGGAGGAAATGGCACTTTGGTAGGAGCTTCTTCTAATATAGTGGCAGCGGGAATTTCTGAACAGCACGGACGCCGGATTTCTTTTCAAACTTTTCTGCGTTACGGGCTTCCTGTGATGGCTGTGCAATTGGTGGCTGCGGCTGTTTATGTAACTCTTCGGTTTCTGATTTAAAGAAGTCATTAGTCATTAGTCAACAATTAACAGTCAACAGTCAACAGTTAACAGTAATCTAAACTCCATCCAATTCTAAGGGGAAAATTACAGTGAAGGAGGTGCCAACTCCTACTTCAGAAACTAATTCGATTTTACCTTGCAAGAGGTTGACTAATCGAGCGACAATTGCTAGCCCTAAGCCGGTACTGTCAGGCATCACAGAACCCAGGGAGTTGTTGGCCCGAAAAAATGGCTGAAAAATCTGATCGCAGTCTTCTGAAGCAATGCCAATGCCTGTATCGGTGATGCAGATACTCCAATGTTGGTCTGGCAATAATTCGGTTTTTATGGTAACAGTACCAGCTTGGGTGTAGCGAATGGCGTTACTCACCAAGTTGGTGATAATTTGCTGCAAGCGCAAGTAATCTGTCATAACTTGATCGAGAACCGGATCGCATTCAAGGGCGATCTCTAAATTTTTTGCTTTGGCCAAAGGCTCGATTATTTCGACAACAGTGCCGATCGCCGATCGCAGATTTGTGGCACTTAGCTGCAATTTTATGCGTCCCGTGTCGTACCGCGAGATTTCGAGAGTATCGTTAATTAATCTAAGTAATAGTCTGCCGTTGTTGAGGACTTTATCAATATGTGCCAAATTGGGAGCCGAATCTTTAACTCTAGGATTGTTTATTTGGCGCAAAAACAATTGTGAGTAGCCAATAATAGAGGTGAGGGGGGTTTTCAATTCGTGAGCTAAGTGAGATATATTCTCTTGACTGGCGCGAAGTAAGCGACTCAGCTCTTGATTTGTAAGTTGCAATTGGTTTTGCAAGTCCTCTAGTTCTTGGAATCTTGCCTGGGTATAGGTTTGAAAACAGTCAGCAATTGCTTCGTCGAGGGCAGCGTCAATTAAGCGATAAGCTCGGTTCACTTCAGCGGCTGAGCCTTTTAGCAATTCTGGCTCTAAAGCATCGAAAATTACGGTTCGCAGCAAGCGGTATTCCCGCGCAATTTCTTCGGCATCGTAGCCTTGTTGTGCCCTGACAGTCCCGTGGTCTAAACTTTCTTGTATAACTGCCCGAAAGTCGCTTTCTTCTGATTCGGACAGCATAGTTACGATCGCTTGTAGTACGATGGGAAGGCTGTCGCGCACGGAATCGTAGGTGAGTTGCTTGGCGGTGCCGATTTCCTCGTCGCCCCGAACAGCTTCGATCCAGTTTTGGACAATTATATCAATTTTATCTTGTAGCGCTTGGCTAAAATCTATCATTGCTTTTATAGAAATGAAGTAAGCGATCGTATTTTATATTTCTAGATTACTTTAATAATTAACTTTTTGAATTTTCTCTCAACTTTTGGGCTTCGTAGCCGAGCGCAAATAGCTACTCCTAAAGACGTATTGACAGAATTATATGCTCGTGCTAGCTTATGTTAAATTGGCTTAAAAAGTCAAGCCTAATTCAGCACTGCGCGATCAAACCAAGCGTGTGGCTGGAGCGGAGGAACCAATTTTCGGGGCGAATCTCTACAGAATTAAAAAGCAAAGTTAAAAATTGCCAAATGTGAGTGTAGTTTTTGATTTTGAAATCTAAGGAGAAGGACATCTCTCAGTCCTAGCCCGTCAGCTAACTTCGCAGGCATTGAGAAGAGACTGAAAAGCCAACTTTCTGAACAAGATAGTTTGGCTTCGTCAGTGTCTCAGGTTGGTATTGTTCAAGATTCTTGTACCTGCCCTGACTCTGAAGGAGATTAAAATGTTCATACAGCTTAATTTATCTGCGATCGTACTTGCAGGAGTTGCAACGTGGAAGCGTGTAAAACCCGTTGTCATCCGAGATGCAGTTTTGTTACCTGCTGCGGGTTTTTTGGGAATTATTGGCTTGTGGTGGATTGTTGCCAGCTTCAACAGCGATTTGATTCCCACTCCCTATCAGGCGTTAATAGCTAATTTAGATTACATATTCCATCCATTTTATCAGCGCGGGCCTGGAGATTTAGGTATTGGCTGGCTGCTGCTAGCGAGTTTGCGACGGGTGTTGGTGGGATTTTTCCTGGGTGCAGCAGTTGCGATTCCCGTGGGATTTCTGATCGGGATGTCGAAACCGGCAATGATGGCGCTCAATCCGCTGATTCAAATCTTCAAACCGGTGTCGCCGCTAGCTTGGCTGCCGATAGCTTTATCGATTTTTAATTTAGCAGAGCCGTCGGCAATTTTTGTCATATTCATCACGTCTTTGTGGCCGACAATTATCAACACAGCTTTGGGAGTGTCTAGCGTTTCCAAGGATTATCTGGATGTGGCGCAAGTGTTGGAAATGCAGCGCTGGAGGCGGATTACCAAAATAATTTGGCCGGCGAGTTTGCCCTACATTTTTACAGGTTTGCGGATTAGTTTAGGGATTGCTTGGCTGGTGATTGTGGCGGTGGAAATGCTGACAGGCGGTGTGGGAATTGGCTTTTTTGTCTGGGATGAGTGGAGCCGTTTGAATCTGAGCTCGGTCTTTTTAGCGGTGTTTGTAATTGGCATAACTGGATTGTTGCTCGACGCTGCTGTTGATAAAGTACAGGAATTGGTAACGCATCGATCAATCCAGAGTCATTAGTCATCAGTCATCAGTCATCAGTCATCCTCATCTCTTGACATTATCTGCGTTTATCTGTGTTTATCTGCCTTAAATCTGCGGTTACTCTATCGAGCGAAGATTTAGGCAATTGCTCGTCTATTAGTCATGGCCAATTCTTGAATCTAAAATGGTATGAGTGACAAGTTTTCCAATGAATGGAACCGCCGAGAGTTTTTGCAAGGAATGGGAATGGCGGCGGGAATGGCTTTATCGGGTTGTGGAATTAGCGCGGATCGATCGGCAAAAGGACTCACAGAAGAAGCCTTAGCCGTAAAGCCGGTTGTCGATTCCCGAAGCTTAGAAAAACCCGATTTAACCGTAGGATACGTACCGGTTAATGATTGTGCACCATTTGCGATCGCCTGGAAAAAAGGCTTTTTCCGCAAATACGGTTTAAACGTCCAACTCAACCGCGAAGCAAGCTGGGCAACCTCCCGCGACGGCGTAATCTTCGGCCGCCTCGACGCATCCCCAGTTGTATCTGGCGCCGTCACAAACGCCCGAGTTGGCGCCGAAGGAGCGCGCCACGCACCCCTGTGTGCAGCAATGACAATTCACCGCCACGGCAACGCCATGACGATGAACAAAGCTATGTGGGATTTCGGTTTGCGCCCGTGGCACGAATACAACGGCAATTTAGAAGAATTTGGCAAACAATTTCGAGCCTTTTTTGACAGTCAGCCAGCGGAAAACAGGGTTTGGGCAGTGGTTCTGAGTTCTGCGATTTACGAATATTTTGTCCGCTACATATCGGCGGCTGCCGGTGTCGATCCGTTCAAAGAATTTCGGGTAATTATTGTGCCGCCGCCGCAGATGGTAACGAACATCAGGATTGGCGCCATGCAGGCTTACATGGTGGCAGAACCTTGGAATACGCGGGCTATTCAAGGCAATTTGGGAGTGGGTTTTACCTTCGTGCAAGGCAAAGAAGTTTGGCTGGGACATCCCGATCGCCTTTTGGGAGTAATGGAATCATTCATTGAGGAAAATCCGAAGACTTATTACTCGCTGGTTAAGGCAATGGTGGAAGCTTGTCAGTATTGCAGCAAGCCGGAAAATCGCAATGAAATATCGGCGCTGCTGACTGAGCGATCGTTTACGGGGGCGAAACCGAAAAAAGGGGCGATCGACAAATTTACGCGACCGGCAATTGTTGGCGACTACAACTATGGAGGGTTTGACGGAAAAGACCGCATTATACAATCGGAAGATGCAACTATTTTCTATAACATTCCTAAGAATTTGCCTCAAATACCGGGAAATCATTCAACATTTATGTGGCAGTCTCAGAGTATTTGGTTGATGACTCAAGCCGCTCGCTGGGGACAGATTAAAGAAGTTCCCAAAAATGCTGAGGAATTAGCTAAAAAAGCTTGGAGAACCGACCTTTACCGCAAGATTGTTGCCGAAATGGGACTCGATTGTCCGAAGGAGGATTACCAAGTGGAACCTGCAGAACTTTTTATTGATAAAAAGGCATTTGATCCTAGCGATCCGGTGGGTTATTTGAATAGTTTTGAAATTCGAGCCAACCGCCCTCAGTCTTTTTTTCAGTCTTAATGTTTGATATCTGCTCTCTTCCTTCTGGATTTCTCCCGCTTCCTCCTAGCTCCTCGATCCCCCCTAACCCCCCTTAATAAGGGGGGAACCGGAGCATTCAAAGTCCCTCTTGGAAAGAGGGGACAAGACCATTCAAAGTCCCCCTTAAAAAGAGGATATAAAAGCATTCAAAGTCCCCCTTATTAAGGGGGATTTAGGGGGATCGAGACTCAGCTACAAGCGATATATACAATTACCAACTACCAATTACCAGGTACATCAGATGACTCAAAATACTGCTACTTCAATCAACACCAATAGCCAAGGTTCCAACTCCTATGAATTTCTGGAAATTAACAATTTGTTCAAGTCCTATAAAAATGCTGATGGTAGCGAATTTAGCGTTTTGGAAAATATCAATTTAAGTATTAGAGAAAACGAATTTATTTCGGTAATCGGTCACTCTGGGTGTGGCAAATCAACGCTGCTAAAAATAGTTGCTGGTTTGGAAAAACAGAGCAGGGGAATGGTGACACTGGAAGGAAAAGAAATTCGGAAACCGGGAGCCGATCGCATGATGGTATTTCAGCACTACGGATTGCTGCCTTGGCTGACGGTGCGGGAAAATATTCGGCTGGCAGTTGATGAAGTTTTGCAAAGTCTTAGCCGTCCCGATAAGATTAGTCTTGTCAACGAACATCTAGCAATGGTAAACTTAACGGCAGCAGCCGATAAATATCCAGACGAAATTTCAGGGGGCATGAAACAGCGGGTTGGGATTGCGCGAGCTTTGGCGATTCGACCGAAAATGTTATTAATGGACGAACCGTTTGGAGCCCTGGATGCTCTGACTCGCGGCAAGTTGCAGAAACAGGTGCTGGACATCTGGGAAAATCATAGACAAGCTGCAATGATGATTACTCACGATGTGGATGAAGCTATCTATATGTCCGATCGCATTGTGCTGATGACAAACGGCCCGGCTGCGACGATAGGTGAAATTTTGTCAGTGCCGTTTGCGCGCCCGCGCGATCGCCAAGAGTTGCGGGAATCCCAGGAGTATTACGAACTCCGCAACTATGCTTTGAATTTTCTCGATCGCTACTTTACCCAAGACGAATAACGCCCGACGAACCGACAAAACAATTCACTTAATAGAGGTCAAGCCTGTGAATCTCAAAACAATGTTAGCGCGTTTTGAAAGTGCATTGGGATACCACAACTTAGCAGAAGAAATGGTGTTGCTGCCGGAGCCACAAGTGCAAGGTTCTAAGAAATCCAAAGTTACAAAACAGGCAAAAAGTATCAATTTTATTGTCGGTTACAATAGTTCTCCCAAAAGTCAAACAGCTCTGGACATTACCCTTTGGATGGCGCATCAAACTCGTTTAGTAACCACTAAAGAAGTCACTGTTCAAGTTGTCTACGTGATCGACGAATCGCAAAAAAGTTACCGCGAAGATAGTTGCAAACTTGCTGTAGAAAATGCCTTGGCAGCACAGCCGAAAGTGTCTGATTTAGAGGGAACATTCGCCCTTGATTGTGCAGCACCTGCACTCGCTTTACCAACCGAAATCACATCGCTATCCGAGCAAAACACTTGGATTGATCCGTATTATTTCCAAGCAATTTATGGTCAAAATAATGAGTACGAGGTAGCAGATAAGTTGCTGTGGCAAGCGCGCTGTTTGGCTGAGGAATGGCGCGGTTTATTCAAAGCTCATTTACGCATCGGGCGGGTTGCTACAGAACTGAGAAATGTGGTTGAATTAGAATCAGCAAATTTACTGTTTTTGGGCTGTGGTTCTGGCAACCATCGGCTGGTTAGGGAACTAGGCAATAATTTTCCGTGCTGCGTACTCGGGATTCCTTCGGCACTCAGCTATCACATGGATGTTCAGCCTGAAGAAAGTTTGAGCAAGTTACAGTTGGCGACAACTATACCTGCACGTTAAACTTGTTCACTCGTTGGGCCAGAATCTAATTATGTAAGGTGCGCTGCACCCTACGACTATAATTCGCGCGCCCAACCTTTTTTTGCGTAAATTCTATATCGATCAAAATTAAAAATGGTTTCCTCGCTCGAAGTCCTAATTATGAGAGAATTAGGACTTTTTTTGATTGTGGAGACTTTAAAAATTATCGTCAAGGAAAATTATCGGCACTTATCTGATCATAGACAGTTCGTTAACTAATTTTATCCTTCCCCGACACACAGAACGCAGCAGCCGATCGATCGAGCGTTTGTCTTCCTCAGTCAAATTTTCGTCAAAAATAGCAGCCATCAAACCGTACCTATCGGCTAGAGTAATGTAGCCATTTTGATTCACTTCGGCAAACAGCTCGCCCAAAGCAGATGGAATCAGGTGGACAGGAGTTTGCATAGTAATTGACTCTCTACTCGACAATCGCGCGATCGGGCGTTTCTGCTGCAACAAAAGGCGATCGCACTATAAAATTTTAAGCTGTATTGCCTTTCAAGATGTGATAGTAAACAGCAAAATTTGTGAACAAAATCACAGTAAAAATTTGTGAATTATGATATAGCTTGCAGGTGCGTTTTAGGAAAAACCGAGCAACTGCAAACTAATGTTTTCTATAGATTGAAAATCATCACTTTCTCCACAGGTTCAGCTAACTCAAACTTAAACACCCGCGAATAGAAATAGAATTCGCCGTCAAGAGTTCTTTTAATATTTTCAGCGCGGCGAAAACCGTGCTGTTCCCCTTCATAAGCAACATAAGCAACCGGCAAACCTTTAGCTTTCAATATCTCTACCATCATTTCCGCTTGATTAGGCGGAACCACTTTATCTTCTAATCCTTGAAAGAAGATAACGGGACAAGATAAACGTTCGGCGGAATGAATGGGCGAACGATGTACATACAAATCTTTTCTTTCAGGATAAGGCCCGATTAATCCATCCAGATAGCGCGCTTCAAATTTGTGAGTATCCGTTGCCAAAGCTTCCAAATCGCTAACTCCATAATAGCTCGCACCGGCCTTAAACACATCGCGGAAAATAAGAGCGCACAGAGTAGTGTACCCCCCTGCGCTGCCTCCGGCGATCGCCATTTTTTCGCCATCAACTAAACCATTTTGAGCTAAATATTTAGCACCGTTAGCGCAGTCGTCAACATCGACAATTCCCCAACTATCTTGCAGTCTTTTTCTGTATTCTCGGCCGTAACCAGTGCTCCCGCCGTAATTAACATCGAGCACGGCAAAACCGCGACTCGTCCAATATTGAATTTTCAAATTCATGCTGCTAGAAGTAGCAGCAGTGGGGCCGCCGTGAGTTTTGACAACAAGCGGCGGTTTTTCACCCGCAGGTGCTGCGAAATCTTGATTTTTCGGGGGATAGAAGAAACCGAAAGCAGTCAAATTGTTTTCCGTGGGGAATTCAATTGGTTCCGGTACAGAAATATAACCCGGATTGATGCTTAAGGTGCTCGATTGTCGCAATATTTCTAGTGGATTTGTTGCTAAATTTAGTTGTACAATAGCAGTAGATTCAGTAGGCGAACTTGCTAGAAAAACAACAGTTTCTCCCCGCCCTTTGACAGACGAAATATCGGTGTAAGGAGTCTCAATAGTTGCCAAATGCTTTGTCGTTAAATCTAGACTCGCTAAATACCACAGGCCTTGCTGAGTGTAGGTGCAAATAATTTTGCTTTCCGAGACAACGGCATAAGTAGACATTCCAAAAACCCACTGAGGAAGTCCGAATTCAGCCGCCATTTCGCACAGAGGTTCAACATCTTGCTGTTCCCTCGGCAAGCGGGGATTGACGGTTCTATAGAAGTTCCACCAGTTCGACTTGTCAGAAACAAAATACAAAACTCCATCGGGCGACCATTCCGGTTGAAAAATCGACTCATCAACCCCGCCAGCAACCAAGTATTTTTCACCTAAACAACCGTCAGTATTAATTTCTGCTACCCACAATTCTGTGCCATCCCACGGCATATTTGGATGGTTCCAACAAATCCAGGAAAGTTGAGAACCGTCTGGACTTAAACGAGGGGAAGCATAAAAATCATTGCCTTGAGTTAAGATTTGAATATCTTCGCCGTTATCTAAATTAATGCTAACAATAGTATTGACAGGTTCGCCCTCACCTGCGTGGTCTTCGCGCACGCAAATCAGGCGATTTCTTTGCTTGTCAACTATCGCATCTGCATAGCGACAATTAGCAGCAGGAGTCAGAGGTTTGGGTTGAGAATTTAATGTTTGAACATAAATACGTTGGTCGGCAAAATGAGAAAAATAGACAACACCGCCAGCAACTGCAAAAGCAGCGCCGCCGTATTCGTTAACGCGAGTGCGAACATTAAAAGGATGCGGTGTCACGTCGCTGATTTTACCATCAGGAGTGCGCCGCACGAGGACGCTTCTTCCCGCTTCCGAAGGTCTTCCCTCAACCCAGTAAATATCATCGCCGTCAATAGCAATTTGTCCGAGCCCGACAGTTCCAGAAACAATTAAATCGGAAGAAATAGGTGATTTCCAAGAGCCGTAAGGTGATACTGTATTCATATAGTTGAGGCAGTTGTGTTTTTCGCACAAAAAAATTAATATTTGTACTTTACACTAATTCAGTCACCGGGGAAGCAAAATGTCCAAAAAACTCGTATTAATGGATCACGACGGTGCAGTTGACGACTATCTCTCAGTCGTGTTGCTGATGACAATGGAGGAAGTCGAAACTCTGGGAGTAATTGTAACTCCTGCGGACTGCTACATTCAACCGGCGGTGAGTGCAACGCGCAAAATCCTGGATTTGATGGGGCGTTCAGAAGTTCCGGTGGCGGCGAGTACGGTGCGGGGACTCAACCCATTTCCGGTGTTATTTCGGCGAGATTCCTTTGCAGTCGATCGACTTCCCATTCTAAATGAAAAAGGAACCATTGACACGCCGTTAATATCAGAACCCGGACAAAACTTTATGGTGCGAGTTTTGCAAGATGCAGCCGCACCAGTCACATTAATGGTAACAGGGCCGTTAACAACAGTAGCGCAAGCTTTAGATATCGCACCAGAAATTGAAAACAAAATTCAAGAAATTGTCTGGATGGGAGGCGCCCTCAATGTTATCGGCAATGTTAGCAAAGATATGGAACCCGGACAAGATATGTCGGCGGAATGGAATGCTTACTGGGACCCGATAGCAATCGAGAGAATTTGGCAAACCCAAATTCCCGTTGTCATGTGTCCTTTAGATATCACGAATAATGTACCGCTGACAGTCGAATTTTCCAATCTCTTAGCAAAACAGCGCAAATATCCAATTTCCGACTTAGCAGGACAGTGTTATGCCCTAGCAATATCTCAAGATTACTATTTTTGGGACATTTTGGCAACTGCTTATTTAGCGCATCCCGAATTTTACCAACTGCGAGAATGGGAAACCGAAATAGTTACAGAAGGCATCAGCCAAGGACGCACAAAAGTTAAAACGGGAGGGCGGAAAATTCAAGCAATGGATAAAGTAGACACCGCCAAATTTTACAATTACATATTACAACAGTGGGCGCGGTAAAAAACAAACTGCAAAAGTCGCAAACCATCTTGAAAGACATCTGCGTTAATCTGCGTTAATCTGCGGTTTCCTATAAATCTAAGACTAAATCAAAACATCAAAAAATGTTGCCAATTCTATCAATTATTCCCTTAGCCCAAACCCCTCCCGCACCTCAAGAAATAGTTCAAATCCAAGAAGTGCGACCTCTCCCCGGACAGTTAGACAACATACCAGTATTTAACAGTAACAGTCCCGAATTAGTGCTGCAAGAAGGAATTTTACTTTCGACATTTCCCCCAGATGGTAAAAGATTTCCAGCCGCACATTTAAACTTTCCGTTTCAAGGACGTTTCGACATATTTGCCCACCACATAGCCCGCGCACCTTCGCCGGAAGATTTGCGAACCTTGTATCAAGGAGTAATTGTTTACAATCCGGGCAATAAACCAGTAAAATTAGATATATTGCAAGCTGCGAGTTATCTCAGTCAACCCGATGCACCTTTTATTGAATTGCCGCCGCAAGTCGATAATTCAAACAGCAATATTTACGCGGGGCCGGGAAGCCGCGCTGTGAATGATATTCTCAGAGGAAGGAGACAGTCTGACTTTGAGCCGGTATTAATTATTCCACCGGGAAAAAGCCAATTGTTGATGAATCATCCGATACCGGTGCGGGGATTGGTACCTCCGCTAAACGGTCGATCGACCTTGATGCGGTTACGGAGCGATGGTATAGTCTATGTTGCCAGTCTGGCCATGTTTGCCCGACTTGACCCAGAGGGAAACGGACAGGGAAACGAGCGATCGCCCAACTTAGCAGAATGGCAAAACTTATTAGACAATGGTAATATAGCCGGGCCGCGCGATCGAACTCCCACACCGCCGGAAATCACGGAAGGTCAAATAATTTACGGCCGAGTTGCCGGTGTAGCATTAGGTTCAGAATGGCGAGCACTTCTCTCCGACAACCCCGCCACATCAAACCTAGCAATTCCCCAACCCGGAACAGCATTTTCCTACCCATTAAGCAGCCTCCCGCGCGGAATGCTGGGCACAAATCAAGTGCAAAGTGCGAGAATGCTACTCCGCTACCCAGATACAGCATACCGCGCCCACGGCAATTACGGAATTCAATACAGTCTCAGCTTGCCGCTATACAATTCTACCAGCAACAATCAAACTGTAACTGTCGCAATTCAAACTCCAATTAAGACAGACAAATTAACTTCAGGAGGACTGAGTTTTTTAGAACCTCCGGCACCTCAAACTTTTTTTAGGGGGACGGTTAGAGTGCGTTATACTGATGACAATAAAGTGCCTCAAACTCGGTACGTGCATTTAGTGCAGCGGCGGGGACAGCAGGGGGAACCTTTAGTAAAATTAGAGATGGAATCGGGAGAAAAGCGACTGGTAGAAGTGGATTTTATTTATCCGCCCGATGCGTCGCCTCCCCAAGTTTTGACAGTGAAAACAAATTAAATTTTAGCGGCTGCTACGGGTAGGTAGACGGCTACAAAGACAATGCGTAATGTAAGGATTCAGGTCAAAAAAACTTCGGTGACAAAAGCTGGTAAAATAAACCAATGAAAAAGCCCCCAGCAACCAGA